>JAJLKL010000027.1:0-21950 GCA_033838975.1 Hymenobacteraceae bacterium
AGAGAACGGCATCAAGAACCTGCTGCTGACCGGTGATAACGAGCGCGTGGCTAAAAGCGTGAGCGAGAAGCTGGGCATGGACGGCTACCTGGCCAACGTGCTGCCGCACCAGAAGCAGGAGAAGGTAAATGAGCTGCAAGGCAAAGGGGAGTTCGTGGCCATGACCGGCGACGGCGTGAATGATGCCCCTGCCCTGGCGCGAGCCGACGTGGGCATTGCCGTGGGCTCCGGCACCGACGTGGCCGCCGAGACAGCAGACATTATACTCGTCAACAGCAACCCGCAGGATATCGCCTCGCTTATACTTTTCGGCAAGGCCACCTACCGAAAGATGGTCCAGAACCTGATTTGGGCCACAGCCTACAACGTCGTGGCTGTGCCTTTGGCAGCGGGTGTGCTCTACAAACAAGGCATCATGATATCACCTGCTATTGGTGCCGCACTGATGAGCCTGAGCACTGTGATTGTAGCCATCAACGCACAGCTGCTGCGAAGGGAAATAAAGTAGCACCTGCACCTAAAGACGGTATATGGCGAAGGAGCAGGCCACCAGTCTTAAGAGCATGCTGCGGGTCTCCGGCCTCGTGCTGGCGGTGGGCTTTCTACTCAACCTGATCTGGGAAAATGCGCAGGCACCGCTTTATCAGGAGTACAGGAGCTTCTATGAGAGTTTCAGCAAGTGCCTCCTAGCCGCTGTGATTGACGCGCTTGTCACCTTGCTGCTGTACCTGCTGTTCGCGCTTTTCTACCAGAACCTGTACTGGCTCAGTAGCGCAGGTACCCGGACCTATCTTTTACTGTTGGTGCTGGGTGCCCTCCTGGCTATCTGGTTTGAGAAGTGGGCCTTGCTTGTGGGACAGTGGTCTTATACAGAGGCTATGCCTGTTGTAACGGTACTTGATGTTGGGCTGCCCCCTCTGCTGCAGCTCATGTTTCTTCCGATTCTGTCGATCTGGATCAGCACGCACCTTGCTCTCAGAGGCCTTCATCATAAAAGATAGACCTTCTAACAGCACAACAGCGCAGCTAAAACGTACAAGCATATATCTAATAAATCCAAACAATACAAGCTTTAAACTTCACTGCTATGAAAAACCTACAATTCGCAACTATGGCTATTTTACTGCTGACTGCTACCTCTTGTCAGCGGGAGACAACCGTGCAGGAAGTAATGGACACCGAGGAGCAACGCAAGGAGGTTTACGCTACTATTATGGATAACCCGGAGATGCGCCAGGAGATGATGCAGATGATGCGCACGCACCCGGACGGCGGCATGATGATGGGGCAGGGCCACATGATGGGCCGTGGCCGCATGATGGGAGACACCACCATGATGATGGGTGACACTGCTATGATGGGAGGCATGGACCGCCAGCAGATGCGCAACATGATGCAGCAGATGATGCAAGCCTGCGCCCAGGACTCCGCTAACTGCAACATGATGTCGCAGATGATGATGGACCACCGCCAGATGATGCAGGGGATGATGCAGCAGATGCGCCGGCAGAACATGATGGATGACGCCTGCTACCGACAGATGATGCAGAATATGGGTAACATGAAGAGATGAGCATTTATACACCTGTAGGGGGGGGTAAAGTGACATCTCCTGCTTATCGATAGTCACATGGCTACGCCTGCTGAGCTGCAACATCACAGCAGAGCTTTATTTTCTTCCCTTTATACACTTGGCCTCATTCAAACCATCACACCCACTCTTGCATGCAGATGCCGAACTCATCTGTGTTGTAGGAGAAACTGCAAGCAGGTTCTGATGAAAAAAAGCCAGGGAACAGTTAGTACCCTGGCTTTCACATACGCAACCTTGAGCTTACTTAACCTTGAACGGCACTGTCATTCCCTTCTTTTCCCATGATATTCTGATAGCGCCTTCATCACCCGATTGCTCCACAACCTCATACTTCAGTCTTTCCTGGTGCTGTTGTAGCTCCTCAGGCTTCACCTGTACCCGCAACACATCCTCTTTCTCGCTATACTTGTCAGCCAGGTGCTGCTCCCAGTTTTCGTTAATGATCACCGTCCACTCATCTTCTCCTGGGATGGTAAACAGGGCGTACTTACCGGCAGGCAGTTTCTTTCCGTCAATCGTAAGCGCCTTATCAGTTTCGAAAGAGGTAGCCATGTGTGCTCCTGTAACCCATACCTGGTTGTAAGGCACCAGCCCTCCCCATATGATGCGGCCTTTGACCCCGGGAGCGTGATACTTTATCTTCAAGTTGGCATCACCTATACTTCCTGTCGTTTCGGAAGGAATGCTGCCTTTAACTGTGTCCTGCTGGGCAACCCGCGGCTCAGGCGTTTCTTGCGCTTCAGTTATAACTTCTTCTTGCTGCTGCTCTTCCTGACTTATGCTGGTGCAGCTTGTAAAAGAAAACAGGCAAGCTGCTACTGTAGAGCCTATCAAAAATATTTTCTTCATTCTAGTCTTGATGGTACTTCAATGTGTTTTAATACTAACCCTATACTTTCTGAAGTAAGCTTCAATTTTTCTCACCGGCGTTGGTGAAACATAGTATCGCACAAGAATAAAAGTATAGTCAGCGAGGTAAATATAAAGAATACATGCAACAATGTGTTATTGAGAAGGTACAATTTAGGAGAACACGTGACCTTAGCTTATGAGATTAATTAAACTAACCTTACCCCTCTTGCTGTCTGTTGTTCTTTTCTTGCCTGTTATAGCACAAGAGCACGAGCACCACAGGCCTAAGCAGGACACGGCAAAAACACACATGCAGCATACAGAACAGCACCAGCAGCATGTGGGCATGCAACACGAAGGAATGCCTATGTCGCATGCCTTTTCCAGAAACCTGCCCATGCAACGCAACGGCTCCGGCACCGGCTGGCTTCCCGACTCCTCGCCTATGTACGGCAATATGTTCCACACCGGCGATTGGATGCTGATGCTGCACTACAACCTGTTTTTCCGCTATAACAAACAGGATGTGTTTGAGGAGGGGAACCGGGGCGACAGCCAGTTCGATGCTCCCAACTGGCTCATGCTCATGGGCCAGCGCTTTGTCGGCGACAGGGGACTTTTTCGCTTCAGCACCATGATCTCGCTGGACCCGCTTACCGTGGGCGGCAACGGCTATCCCTTGCTCTTCCAGACCGGGGAAACCTATAACGGCGAACCGCTCATTGATCGCCAGCACCCACACGACCTGTTCAGCGAACTCTCCGTCGCTTACACGCACATGCTTTCCGGGGAGGCGGACGTGTTCCTGTACCTGGGCTATCCGGGTGAGCCAGCCCTGAGCAACGTGGCCTTCATGCACCGGCCATCCGCACTGAATAACCCGGACTCACCCCTGGGACACCACTGGCAGGATGCCACCCACATTACCTTTGGCGTGGCCACCCTTGGCTTCCGCTACCGCAACTGGAAACTCGAGGGATCCTCCTTCACGGGCCGCGAACCAGACGAGGAGCGTTATGACTTCGATAAGCCGCGCTTCGACTCCCGCTCCGTGCGCCTGACCTATAACCCATCGGAAAATTGGAGCCTGCAGGCATCACATGCCTTTGTCAAGAGTCCAGAGGTGTTTGAGCCGGACGAGGACGTGTACCGCACCACCGCGACCGCGCTCTACGGTAAAAAGCTTCCGGGCGATAACCGCTTCCTGAGCGGCTCTCTTAACTGGGGATACAATTACGTGGATGCAGACCATAAGGAGCACTCGTTTCTGCTGGAGTCGAATCTGCAGAATGATCGGTTTGCCGTTTATGGCCGTTATGAGTTCGTTCAGAAATCAGCAGCGGAGCTCGGGTTCGAAGAGGACCTGTTCGGGCACGACGAGCTGTTTGGGGTTAATGCCCTGACTGTTGGAGCAAACAGACAGGTGTTCGAGGTTGGCACCGTAAACTTCAACCTGGGCGCTCAAGTGAGCCTGTTCAGAGCAGAGGAAGGCCTGCACCCCTATTACGGAGAGCTACCGGTCAGTGCGCAGGTATACCTGCGGGTATTCCCTAAACTAATGGTACCCTGAGAACAACCAGGCAGCCTAGGCTTAATCAAAAGAGGCCAGCAACATGCACGACCTCCCTTGCTTCTTAATATATATGGGATCTTCTAAGCGTTCAGGTACTGATTGCAGGCCTCCACAAGCTTTGCGCAGGAGTCTGCGCACTCCTGGCAGTGGTCCATTTCGTGCTTGCGGCACTCCTCCTCACAGGCCTTTGTGATTTTGACGCATTCCTGTACGATATCTCTGGCAAAGCGCGAGTCACGGGACACATAGTCCAAGGTAGCCCTGCAAATAGCCGCACAGTCCAGATCCAGCCTAATGCAGGGCACCATCTTCTTAATGTCGTCTTCTTTCAGACAAGCAATGGCACAGTGGTTACAGGAAGCCTCACACTCGGCTAGTGCTCTGATTAAGTCTTTGTTCATAGCTATAAATATTGGTTTTGTTTAACATGTTGCTGTATACCCTGTTTAGCAGGGCTTTGTTTTCTCCTGAATGCTGCAATTTTTTATTTACACTAGTTGCGTTTCGTGAAGCCTTATAGAACAACACCCTTACCAGACGCCACAAATAATTTACTGGTAAGGAGAATGCACAGTCTATTCTTCAACAAGAGACTACATAGTAGATCCTCCCCTCCTACTCTTCTTTTAAGAAACAAAAAAGGGCCGGAAGCACAGCCCCGGCCCTTTACAGCATAACTCAAACTTTAGTCGCTTACTCAGGCTGTAGCCACAGGAGGACGTGTAGCAACAGGCACAGCTGCAACTGCTGCATTAACAAGGTCGCTCCACTTCTGGGCTATCTGAAGCTCTCCGCTCATATGCAGGTTCTCCTCCTTGTTATAAAACTCCAGGTGCAGCTCTTTGCCGTTGCGGGGAGTAAGGCGCAGCTCAACCTGGTCTATTACTTTGCCGTCGCTCACATCCCTGCCAGCACTTACTACAGCACACTTCTTCACATCGGTCAGGTTAATCTGCACCTGTTGCTCATTGCCCTCACGCGTACTCACGTAAAACAGCTTTTGCTGCCCCTCGTCCAGGCCAATGCCGTAGCACTCGCTCCACAGCTCGTGCGCTGTAATCTTTAGCTGCCTCGCCTCTGCCAGGCGCAGGAAATCGCTCAGCAGCTTAGCCGTCTTGGCCTTCTGCTTTCTCTGAATGTACAGGATAGGCGCCACAAACAGCGCCAAAGAAACAAATCCGATAATGATTGCTGATAAATCCATCTCTTAAATTCTTCAAATAAAAGTACACACTACACCGCAGCAGGGCACGCAACAGCACGCCCACACGGCTTTAAACTGGCTGAGCCGCGCTCAGCAAAACAAGAATTGAAGATGGATTACCAGAAGTAGTGGAAAGGGAAAATGATGTCGCTGCTGGTCAGGCTCCGGCTGATGGCCCTTGCGTACAAGATGTAGCGCGAGGCTACAGCCTGCAGCCTTAGTTCAAAGGCATGCAGGGTGGCGGCAGAGCCGTTGTGCTGGTGCTTGAAGGGAGGCGCTGGGAAGTGGTTGACAAAGCTTACCCGCTCCTCCGCCTGTTGCAGGCCTGGAGACTGGCGCTGCTTAACCCCCGACAGCTCGCCCTGCTGTTCCTCAGCCCAACTGTACTGCGACATCCTGTAAAGAATACCCTCAGCCCTACCTACCCAAGCGCCAGCACAAGCGAGCACGAGTAAAAACAGAAGCAGAATATGCTTTACAGGATTCTTCACGCTTCAAATCTACGGGGTTGGCGTCATACTTTGCTGCTGCTGCTCCAGATTAATTTTCACCGGCTTAGCTAACACGCTCTACTGTTAAAAAGCGTATAGCAACAACACCCTAAGCTACCTGGTTGCTAACCTTTTCCACTGATTTACAGTAACCATAAATGGCAATATTATCATGTTTTGCCCTGGCCATCCTATTGCCACACTTACACGTGGCCAGTGCATGAACTAAAGTACAGAACTATGAAAAATATCAAACCATACCTCATGGCAATGCTCATACTGCTGACCTTCACGTTAAGTAGCTGTGAGCTGATCGGAGATATATTTGAAGCAGGCATGTGGACAGCACTCATCATTATCATTATCATTGTGCTGATCGTGGTATGGCTGTTCAGAAAAATAAGGGGATAAAACAGAAAGGAGCCTTAAAGGCTCCTTTTTTTAATTCAACGCACTCAAGGCTTTCCTCAGACTACTGCTATTGCAACACAAGCCGGTATACATACACCCTTCCGGGGGTCTGTAGGCGCAGCAGGTACATACCTCCGTTATAGTCACTGAAATCGAGCTCTACCTGCCGTACTCCGGCTGTCACCTGATGTACCTCTATCTCCTCCCCGCTCATGCTGAACACCTCCAGTTCTGCGTTACTGGCTAGCAGGGGCAGCTCTACCTGCACCACGCCACGGGCCGGGTTAGGGTACACCAGAAATATTGTCTCGGACCTGGTCATAACGGTATAAAGGTCTGCTGATGCCGCATTCCCATCATCAGCTGCAGCGTCAGCTGTAAAGGTGAGCGTGTAAAAGCCATCTTTATCCTCTCTAAAGCTATCCACAGGCTTAGCCTCCCACCTTCCGGCAGCTCTGTTATAATGCCCCACATACATGTACTCCTTGTCTAAACCGGCGATGTTCGCTGCCCTGTTCCACTGCAGGGTAACCGTACTGGCGCCTGCTCCGGAGGCATCCACCCGGGCAATCTCCCATACCTTGTCCACGGCCGGAACGGCGTAATCCGCAGAGGCACTCTTTAAAGCACCCTCCAACTGGCGCGCACCTACCCTGTAGGTAGCGTTGCCTCCGTTCTTGATCCTGACCGGAGCATAGCTATCCGTCCCGACGGGGAACAGGACTTCGCTTCCACTTACTGCCATTTGCAGCGCCCCTCCTTCGCTTGTGATTGCGTGATTTCCGGCACCTGCACTGCCAATCTCACCGGAATCCTCAATTTGTAGCACATTCTCCTGCAGGTGGATGTTTTTCCCGATCAGCTCCAGCTTTCCGGCCACTGAGGCAGCGCCCTTTAGCTTTTTTAAGACAGCCTGCCCTTTAGAGTACTCCTCGCCCAGTATCACCAGGTTCCCGTATGTGGTGCTGGCAACGTCCAGGCTGGTGCTGTCGGCATATACTACCGTGCTCTGCGGGGCCAGCGTACCCAGCGCAGGATCTCCCTGCCCCGTGTTGATGATAAGCGTGGCCTGAGCGGCAAGGTCCATTGGTCCATCAAACAGCTTGTTGTGGTGCACGATCATCTTTACAGGCTTTGCGCCGTCACCTAACACGACTTTAGAGCCCTCGCCGCGCACCTGCCAGCTCTTCCCAAGTTTTAAGGTGTGATTGTCTTCCCTGTACTTCTTGCTCTCATCTGCTACGTGTCCGGCAGTGTTCACCACATAGAAGGTTTGATTGGGGTCGGTGAAGTTTGGGGGGCGATTACCTGTTCCATCCCTGTTGGTTCCCCAGGAGTTCGTGTCGTCCAGCAGCTGACCGGCTTTGTTGTAGTACACCGTGGCCACAGGCGCGGGCATTTCGCTATCATCCAGCGCCTTGGTAGGCGTCACCGTTACATTGTCCAGCGCGAGGGCACTGTACCTTCGGCTGTCGCTTGTGAGCCTGACCACCCACCGGAAGGCGATCTCCTGCCCTTTCGGAAGCTTCAGGTCTGTTGCGGTTAAGGTATAGGGTTTATTGTTTCCTGCGGCGTTACCGTCCTTGGCGCCTTTGGCAATACCAGCGCCTGCAAGGGGCGAGTTCACAACGGCCACCGGGTACCAGGTCACTATGGTGGAGATCGGGGATACCACATCAGGGCCCACAGCGTACTCCAGCGACACCTCCGAAACATCCCCATCAAAATACCACTGCTCCATGTCGAAGGAGACCTCGACGGCATCGATGTTCTGGCCGGTGTTGTTCACGAAGCGAAGGGCTGCATAGAACGTGCCCGCTACACCAGCTTCCCCCTTCAGGCCCATAGAGCGCTCCGGAGAGGCGTCAGCACCGTAGCTATAGCCGCCCCAGTTGGTGTTACTGCCATCGTTGCCTTCCAGACGGATAAAGCCGGCCTCGTAGCCCTCCACCCCCAGGTACCACCCGTTGAGAGTGGACTCCGACCCGGGCTCTGCCGTACCGTTGATCCACAGCTTCGCCTCCCCGTTGCGTTGCGGAAGTTTGTCCGTGTTGAAGTCCTGGGAATAGGAATCGAAGTTGCCACCGGACGAGGTAAGCGCCACCTGCGCGGTAGCCTCCGTATGGAAATAAAACAAAAAGAGTAAAAAAGAAAACGTATACCAGCTACGGATTCTGTAAATATGTTCCATGTTATAAGTCAGCTTGTGAGTCACAGAGCCCGGTGCAGCGGAATGCATTTTTCGGCCTCTGTTACCTTGAAATACTAACTTATACCAGAGCGCATAGGTTAATGTTGCCTACATTGAAAATTAGCTATATCCAAGTATGCAACAAATCCGATACAATAAATTATCCTAACCCGTTGCAGATTTAGTGCTATTCAGAAAGCTTACCGCCCGGATCAGTGCGCTTGCACGACCATAGGGGACTCTGACACAGTTTCTAGTGGTGTGATGGTGATGTCGTCCAGAGCTAACCCGTTGTACCTGACCTCGTCGTTGGTGGTAGCGATGCGCCATCTGAAAACGATCTCCTGCCCTCCGGCTAGCACAACGTCAGCAATATCATGAGAGGCGGAAGTCCTGTTCCGGCTGATGTTCCCGTCCCGGGACCCGATATGCCCGGCAGCGACAGGGCTGTTTACGGCCTCTACAAACTTCCATTCGACTGAGGGCAACGCTCCTCCGGATCGAGACGACTCACCTGACAGGATAGCGTACTCCAGTAGCACCTGGGTTACATCACCGTCAAAGTACCACTGTTCTATGCTATAGCTCACCCTGAGCCTGCTGATGCCTCTGCCTGAACTGTTTTTTACACGAAGCGCAGCATACAGCACACCCTCCTGTCCCTTGCCCCCTCTGATGCCTATTGCCCGGTCCGGGCTAAGGTCTTCGCCATAGGAGAACACGCCCGGTGCATCGTTGTACCTGTTGTTCCCCCTGATCTTTACAGGAGCCGCCCCGTAATTTTCCCCTGAGCTTAAGTACCAGCCTGCCAAGCTGACATTACCGTCTTCCCCCCCATTACTCCAGGTCATATAGCTGTTGTGGGGCTGATAGGTGCTGCTATGTATGTAGTTCGGAATGGGGAAAGAGCTACTGCGGTCAAAATTTTGCCTATAGGCACTCAAGGCATCTTCCTGGTACATGATCTCAGCCTGGGCCTTGGCAAACACTGGGAATAGAAGGCACAGGGAGACAGCGCCTAAGGCCCGCTTCAGGAGGGGCTGCATAGCTCTAGACATAGCTTTCATGGGAGTTGGGTTTACAGGGTTCTACATCGGTAATATGTATTATACTTTATATATGATTAGTCATATACATATATATTCATACCTATGTTACACTTCCTGCCAATATTTTCTGTTATACTAGTTCAAGTTCATTTATAGGCACTTATAAAGTAAGAACCAGGCTGAGTTATGAGCCGCTGAAAGGGCTTGGCTCTGGCACTAGCCACAGCCCCCCTGTAAATGAAAAAAGGGCCGTTTAAGGCCCTTTTGGTACAGTTTATACTCTAGCTATCTTGATCTTTTCGGCATGGTGCCCAGGAGGTAGTCCCACAGCGGCGAGGAAACGCCATAGGCCACGTTAGGATCTTTGTAGTGGTGAATGCTGTGGTGGATCCAGAGCTGCTTCAGGAAGTTCTTAGGAGGCGCGTACGCATGTACCACGTAGTGCACAAAGAGGTACATGGCATAGCCAAACAGCAAGCCGGCCACTACGCCAAACACGAACTGCCCAAAGATTATCTTGAAGATAAAGAAAAACGCAGAGGCGTAAAGTACACTCACAACAGGCGGCATCGCCAGGCGCTTTTTATCTTTCGGGTACTCGTGGTGGTTCCCGTGGAACAGGTACTGCATGCGCGCCTTCAGCGGCGTGCTGGTATCCATGTGGAACACGTAGCGGTGCGCCAGGTACTCGATCAGGGTAAAAATGAACCAGCCCAGCAGGAAAAGGCCAATGGCCTCCAGTATACTGATAAAGCTGTGCGTGATGCCGTAATAAATGAGCCCTGTGGCAATGATGAGAAAAATAGAGATCGGCAGGGCAATATGCGTTCTGGTTAGCTTCTCAAGAAGCGGGTTCTTAAAGAGCTGAGCGCTTCCTTTGTGATTAGGTTTCATAGTCAGATTTTGCTGTTCTTTTAACGCTGCAAAACTAGTGATTTTTTCAGATGCCGCTATTTGTGCAGTTCTTGTTACAAAATATAAACGAGCTCCTCTATGAATGGTTTTAGATCAAACATAGCAAATGCTCTATATCAATAACGGCACCTTTTACAGTATGTTTCGCGCGCTCATAAAACTGCCTTCTGTGTTCCAATGTTTCCACAAGGAAGGCCTTTAGCGCTGCTTCCGTTTTACCTGCCAGCAATGGCCTCATTTGCAGGTCAGAAGCCCTGAGCCGCCCGGCCAGCTCCTCTACCGGCACGTCCAGGAAAATACTTACCCCCTGCCCGTTGATAAAATCCATGTTGTTGAAAAAGCAGGGTGCACCACCACCTGTAGAAACTACTCCACGCTCATACTCCTGCGCCACCGCCTCCAGTGCCTTACGCTCCCGTCTCCGGAACGCCTCCTGCCCCTCCTGCTCAAACAGCTCCGCTATGGTCTTCCCTGCCTGCTGCTCGATGTACACATCCAGGTCCACAAAGGGATAGCCGAGGCGCTCCGCCAACTGCTTTCCCAGCGTGGTCTTGCCACTGCCCATCATGCCGATCAGAAAGATTAGCATCTACCTTGAATGAAGAATCAGAAATGATAAATAATGCCGCAACTACAGGCGCTCCTGTACCTCTTCTATCGTAGGGGTATCGTTGTGGTGCCATTTGCCTTTTACGGTGCCGTCCTGCAGCAGCAGTATACCCGGGTTAGAACGGATGATGGTCTTCAGCACGGTGCCGTCGCCATAGTAGTACGGCACCGCCAGGTTTACCTCATGGCGGAACGCCTCGAAATCAGGCCCGCTGCTGCTGGTCACCACCATCGGGGTAATCCCCTGCGCGTCTGCCGCCTGCACCAGCCTGTTGATATCATCAAAGTTCTCCTGGTCTGCCTTGGCCACACTCTGCACGATGATGATGAGTTTATCGCCTGTCAGCACTTCCTGCGTGAAGTCGCCGGTGTCGTTCCATACATTAAAGTCAGTGATCTTCGGGCCGTCCTCCGGGTTGATGGCCACCATCTGCTTGAAGGTATAGCTCTGGTCGGTTGGGTATTCCTCGAACTCCTGCTCAGCCCCGTCTTTCACCATAATGTACTTGTAGCGCAGCGGCGCCGACGGTTTCATGAGCGAGGGGATGTGGTTTCCTACTTTGTAGGCGCGGAAGTCCACGTAAGGCAGGTGCTCATAGGCATACCAGCCGATGCCCACTGAGAGCACGGCTGTCAGCGCCGTTACGGTGGCTCCCACTGTTGGTCTTGTTAGCGGCGGCAGGTACTTCTGCGTGAAGAGCAGGAGCACGATCATCACCAGCAGCACCACGTCTTTGGTGAACGACTCCCACGGCGTGAGCACGATCGCATCCCCGAAGCAGCCACAGTCGGTTACTTTGTTGTAGTAGGCGGAGTAGAAGGTCAGGAAGGTGAAGAACACGGTCATGGCCAGCAGCGCCACCAGCACCCCTTTCAGCTTCCAGCGAACCAGCAGCGCCACACCCAGCACAATCTCTGCCGCGCTCAGGAAGACAGACAGCAGCAGCGAGTACGGTTCAAAGGCCTTGAAGACGGGTGAGATATCCTGCGAGAACACCTCGAAATACTCTTCCAGCTAGATGGCTGTGCCCACCGGGTCGTTGATTTTGATAATACCCCAGAAGATGAACAACACCCCCACAAAGAGCCAGCAAAACTTGCTAATGAACTTCATGTGAGTCTTATCAGTTTAAATATTAGAAAGTCGTTGTTTAAAAGCACAGGCCATTCCGGCACAGTAGTTTTCGCATACACTTCGGATTACTCCTGTTTAAGTGCTCCGCATGTTTAACAGGCCGGGGGCAGGAAAAATTCAGGACTAAAAAACGCCTGCTTATTCCTGCGCAAAGCCGAGCTTGATCAGGGCGAAGACAGCGTAGTTGATCATGTCGCGGTAATTAGCCTCTACCCCTTCTGAAATCAGCGTCTGCCCCTGGTTGTCCTCGATCTGCTTGGTGCGGTAAAGCTTCATCAGGATAATGTCGGTGATAGAGCTAACACGCATGTCGCGCCAGGCTTCGCCATAGTCATGGTTCTTGGCATTAAGCAGCTTAATGTTCTCTTCGATGTGGTGGGTATACTGACGCTCCACCTCTTCGGCTGGCAAAGTCAGGTCAGCGTCGGCTGGCAGGTGCAGCTGCATCAACGCAATCACGCAGTAGTTGATGATGCCCACAAACTCATCGCGGATATCATCCTCCACCAGCTGCTTGCCCTTCTCCTGAATGGAGCGGATGCGCTGGGCCTTGATGAAGATCTGATCGGTAATGGAAGGCAGCCGCAGCACACGCCAGGCAGTGCCGTAGTCTTTCGTTTTTTTCACGAAGGTATCCTTGCACCGCTGCACTACCTGATTATATTCCTGCTGTGTTTGACTAATCAACTTTTTAGCTTTAATTTTAAAATTAATTGACATAGATGCCAACATTGGAAGCGAAAGATACGCTTTTTAGGAAAAAAACCACAGTGAACTGTAACGGAAACCTCCTCTCGCTGGAGGCTCCGCTGGTAATGGGCATCCTTAATGTCACCCCTGACTCTTTCTACTCCGGCAGCCGCCTCAGCACCCTTGAGGAAGCGGTAAAACGCGCCGGCTCTATGCTGGCTAATGGTGCCGACCTACTGGATTTGGGTGGTTATTCTTCCCGCCCCGGCGCTGCCGATGTACCTGAGCAGGAAGAGCTGGACCGTGTTGTTCCGGCTGTTGAGACGATTCTCTCTGCCTTCCCCCAAGCTGTGATCTCCGTAGACACGTTCAGAGCAAAGGTGGCGGAGGAAGCGGTAAGGGCAGGCGCCTCCATTATCAATGATATCTCGGGCGGAAACCTGGACGAGACTATGTTTGAGACAGTCGCCAGGCTGCAGGTTCCCTACATCCTGATGCACATGCGGGGCACGCCGCAGACCATGGGCTCGCTGGCGCAGTATGAGGATGTGGTGACGGAGGTGATCGATGAGCTACAGGTGCAGGTGGGCAGGCTGAGGCAGCTGGGGGTAAAAGACATCATCCTTGATCCGGGATTCGGGTTCGCCAAAACCGTTGCGCACAACTTTGAGTTGCTGAACCGCCTGGATGAGCTGCGTATTTTCGAGTTGCCTGTGCTGGCCGGTATGTCGCGCAAATCCATGGTTTACAAAACACTGGACATTGAGCAAGCCGATGCTTTGACCGGCACAATAGCCGTGAACACAATTGCGTTGATGAAGGGTGCCGACATTTTGCGGGTGCACGACGTAAAAGAAACTAAGCAAACAGTACAACTATATAAGAAAACGATACTTTGATATTTTTATTCAGCATAGGTTTTTTAGAGATTGAGCTGCTCGACATCATCGACATCCTGCTCGTAACGGTGCTGCTGTACCAACTGTACAAGCTCCTGACAGGCAGCGTGGCCCTGAAGATCTTCCTGGGGCTGCTCTCTATTTACCTGCTGTACCTGGTTGTGCGCGCCGCCGGCATGGAGCTGCTCAGTATCATACTGGGGCAGTTTATGGGTGTGGGTGTACTGGCTGCCATTATCCTCTTCCAGCCCGAGATTCGGCGCTTTCTGCTGCTAATCGGAAAGACCACGGCCTTCAACAACGACCGATTTTTCAGAAGCTTCCCCTGGAGGCGGGAGCAGGCTGAAAAGCTAAGCCTTACGCCCTTTATCGAGGCGGCCAAGTCGCTGGCGGGCAAGAACACCGGTGCCCTGATCGTTTTCGCGAAAAGCTCTGAATTAAAGTACTATGCCGAGTCTGGTGACTTGATCGATGCCGTTATCTCCAAGCGCCTGCTCATGTCTATCTTCAACAAAAACAGCCCGTTGCACGACGGCGCGGTTATTATCTCTGGCAATCGCATCAAGGCGGCGCGTTGTATCCTGCCGGTGTCGGAGAACCAGGAGATACCGGCCTCCATGGGCTTGCGCCACCGGGCGGCCATCGGTTTAACGGAGATCACAGACAGTGTGGTCTTGGTGGTATCGGAAGAGACAGGGCAGATTGCCATCGTGCGCAACGGCGAGGTATACCGCAACCTCTCCTCAGCCGACCTGCGTGTGAAGCTGAACCAGTTCCTGTTCGACACCGATCAGCGCTCGGCACCTGCCACGGCAGCCTCGGAGAAATCCGTAAGCGCGGCTTAATCAAACTTTACCCGTCTCTCCTGTTCCAGGTAACCCAGTAAGCCACCAGGCCTACGACCGGGATCACCCACAGCACAACCATCCACACCAGGCGGCCGGTTAAGGTGTAATCTGTCTTGAAAATAAGGTGCACCAGTGTGACCGCTACCAACAGGTAGTTGAGCGTTACCAGCAGAAAAATGAGAGGGTTCTGAGAAAGCAGCTCCATCAAAGTATGTGCTAAGGCTAAAACAGCGTTTCACTGACGAACCATATCAGGTAGAGCAACGCCGGGGCGATCAGCAGCAGAATAGTACTGAAATGCAGGCGGGTCCACTGCGGGTTGAGCAGCATGCTCAGGTACGCCTCTACCGACAGCAGCAGTGAGAAGTAGAACGTGATCTGCAGCAGTGTGTACACAATATCAGCCTCACCGCGTATACCTGCCGTGGTATAAGCCAGAAACGAGATGACCATCCACGACAGTACTGTTCCTAACAACACCTGCCCGGGCTTTATCTTTATGTTGTTCATATTTCTGACTCTTTTGGGTTCAGTACAAGTTATGAAATACTATGCCTCTACCCAACTGCTAAAGCCTTAATTCGCTCCTTAAGGTCTTCAACTTTGTATGGCGGCTGCTTTCGGTGTAGCATTGCGTGGCAATTTGGGCAAACGGGAACCAAATCTTTTAGAGGATTAATTTTATATTTCCCTTTTTGAGTGGATATAGGGTTAATATGATGTACATGAATAAAGCCTTTGCCAATATCACCATACATCTGTTCAAAGTCTAAATCACAGACAGTACAAACTGCTCCAAGGTTCTTTATACACAGTTTTCTTGCATAAGGATTACGTTCATACCTTATAGTAGTATTTGTCAAAGCCGAGCCTTCCCAAAGGTGCTCACCTCTTTTAACCTCTTCAGTATCTCCCAAGAGTTTGGGATGCTCATCTTTCAGGAAGTTGAACCAAAGCTCTTCTAACTCTTCTGCGACCGCAGACTTTATACTTATACCACTCTGCTGCGGTGCCCATTGCTGTTGCAGTTCTGGCTTGATCAATTCTAAAGCATCCAAACTTAGTATTACTTCCTGCACAGGATTTAGAAGTACATCAAACTTAATGTTGACATAGTGTGTATGTTTATGCTCTTCCCCGCTCCAATGCTTATCAACAAAAAACTCAGATATAACCTCACCTGCACCAATTATGCCTTTAGGGTTAAGAGTGGTACCATCCTTACCAAGTTTCATCAGAAATGCTCTGTCGCCCGGCATCATATTCGTTGATTTTCCACAACTCCATCTACTATAGGTATAACCACTTTCTTTAGCTTCCATAACCTTGCTCGGGAGGTTACTCCATGGCCATTTTGAGGGGTTCCAAGTAAACAAATAGGTTTTCATCATTCAGAAGGGATAACTCAGTAACATTTACTTACATATTGAACATAGCGAATATGTATTATAAATCAAAAAGCCACTCCCATAACAGGAGTGGCTTTTCTATGACTTCACTTGAGTTATATCTACTTGATCACACCCAGCTCTTTGCCCACCTCCGTGAAGGCTTCGATGGCTTTGTCGATGTGTGCTCTGTCGTGCACGGCGGAAAGCTGCACACGGATACGGGCCTGCCCTTTAGGCACTACCGGATAGTAGAAACCAATCACATAGATGCCTTTATCCAGCATACGCGCGGCAAACTCCTGCGCCAACGGCGCGTCGTACAGCATTACCGGCACGATCGGGTGGTCACCTGGCTTGATGTCGAAGCCCGCTGCCGTGATCTGCTCACGGAAATACCTGGTGTTCCACTCCAGCTTGTCGCGCAGCTCTGTGGTGGAGCTCAGCATATCCAGCACCGCGATGGAGGCACCCACAATAGAAGGAGCCAGGGAGTTGGAGAACAGGTACGGGCGCGAACGCTGACGCAGCATATCAATAATTTCTTTACGACCGGATGTAAAGCCACCCATGGCACCACCCAACGCTTTGCCCAGCGTGCCGGTGATGATGTCTACCTTATCCATCACGTTATGGTACTCATGTGTACCGCGGCCGGTCTTACCCATGAAACCAGTGGAGTGCGAGTCATCCACCATCAGCACGGCATTGTACTTGTCTGCCAGCTCTACGATCTTATCAAGTTGCGCGACAGTGCCGTCCATGGAGAAAGCGCCATCGGTCACGATGATGCGGTGCTTCGTATTAGCCGCCACAGCCTCCTGCAGTTTCGCCTCCAGGTCAGCCATGTCATTGTGCTCATAACGGAAACGCTTCGCCTTGCACAGACGGATGCCGTCGATGATGGAAGCGTGGTTCAGCGCATCAGAGATGATCGCGGACTCTGCATCGAACAGGGGCTCAAAAACACCACCGTTGGCATCAAAGGCAGCCGCGTACAGAATGGTATCCTCTGTACCCAAAAACTCGGATATCTTACGCTCCAGCTCCTTGTGAATATCCTGTGTACCGCAGATAAAGCGCACCGAGCTCATACCGTACCCGTGCGTGTCGATGGCTTCTTTTGCCGCCTCGATCACCTTCGGGTGAGCCGACAGGCCCAGGTAATTATTAGCACAGAAGTTAAGCACGTGGTGCTGCTGTGTCGTATCAATGTCAGCGCCCTGCGGCGTGGTGATGATACGTTCCTGTTTATACAAACCGGCTTCCTTGATCTCGGCAAGCTGCTGTTCTAAGTCTGGTTTTAAGGTTTCGTACATGGTCTTGATTCGTGTTTCTTATTCGTAGTTTTACTGTTATACTCCGGTTGCCTCTCCCTCGTCTGGCTTTGGCGGAGGGCGCCGCATAATCGGTCTTGGTCGTGGTGGCTTTGGTCTTGGTTGCTCCTCTGCCTGTTCCTGCTCCGCCGGCTTTGCCTCATCCGGGGCCGTCGGGGCAGGTCGTTTGATGACAGGGCGTGGCCGGGGCGGCTTAGGCTTTTGCTCACCTTCGGCTGCTGGCGCTTCAGGAGCACTATCTGCCACAGGTATATCATCTGTAGACTCCGCGGCGGCCTTACCTTCCTCTTCCGGTTTCTGAAGGGCAACAGGACGCTTGATCACTGGTCTTGGCCGGGCAGGCTTTGCAGCCGGTGCCTCCTCAGGTGACGGTACACTTTCCTCCTCCTTTGCTTCATCCGCTGGTTTCTGCAGCGCAACAGGTCTTTTGATAACCGGACGCGGACGAGGTGGCCTGGGCGTGTCTGCCGTCGCGGGTTTCTCCTCCTCAACGTTTCCCTCCTCTTGCTGCGCCTCCTCTGCAGGCTTTTGAAGCGCTGCCGGTCGCTTTATTACCGGCCTTGGCCGTGGCGGTTTTGCCGCGGCGCCCTCCTCCTTAACGGGCATTTCCGGGGCAGTGGTTCCTTTTTCCTCAGGAGTAGGTTTTTCTTCAGTTGATTGCTGCAACGCTGCCGGACGCTTGATCACTGGCCTCGGACGCGCCGGCTTTGCCCCCTCTGTTGCTGCCGTTGCCTCAGCCGCACCCTCAGGAGTAACAGTATCATCCTTGGCTGCAGGCTTGGGTATAACCGGTCGTTTAACGACTGGCCTTGGTCTGGCAGTAGCCGGTTGGGCCTCTTCTCCTGCTGCTTTGGAGGTCTCACCTTCTGCAGCCGGACTTCGTAAAGCAGCCGGTCGCCGCACCACTGGCCTTGGCTTAGGAGCAGCTTCTTTTTCTTCGGATGTTTCCTGTGGAACAGCAGGTTGCGCAGGTTTTGCAGGGGCAGGCTCCCCTGTAGCCGCAGGCCGCGCAGGGGCTGCTCTTCGGGCGGCCGGACGGGCAGCAGTTGTAGCTGGTTCCCCTTTCGGGATATCCTCCTCCGCCAGGTGGTAACGCAACCGCACGTTGTTGATCTGCATCTTTACGGCAACATAGAAGCTGTTAGGGTGCATCTGCCCGTACATCTCCTGCCACCCGGCAAAACGCACCGGATCACCGGCCTCAAAGGCGGCTTTGTTTATTCGCTTCTTGATCAGGTACTCTTCAAACGTCATGCTGTACGGGCGCTTTCCTCCTGTGCTTGCTGCAAAGGTACGGGCTTCAGGCATAATTCGGGCAGTTATACCCCAGATTCCTGAACCCCATTTTTACAAATATAAGAAAAACCGTCTCCCTATGAAGAATGTGTTACCGCAGGGTCAATTGTATTATCTAATTATTAAATCTGCTTTTGGCACTTTTAGCACCTCAAAACCTGCCTTACCTTTGTTGCCAAGGTGAATAATGGTTAAAGTTAGATTAGTTAGATGAGGACGCTTGCCGCTGGCAGGCGTTTTCTCTTTTTGCACTTTCTTTATTTTTCTTCTGTTTTTGATATAACCACCCGCCATTCTTTGGTATTATCCTTTTAGGATTGCACCGAAATCGGTTACTTTGTACAAAGAATTACGATTGACTATGGCAAACACAAGTGATACGGTATTGGTGATTGGTGCCTGCGGACAGCTTGGCTCAGAACTCACCCTCGAGCTGCGTAACATGTATGGCGGCTCAAATGTAGTAGCAGCAGACATTGCACCTCCTAAGCAGGCTGACTTACGTGATTCTGGCCCTTTTGAGAAGATCGATGTGCTGGATACAAAGACGATGGGCGAGCTGGCCTCTAAGTATAAGTTCAAGCAGATCTACCACCTGGCGGCTATTTTATCCGCAACCGGCGAGAAGAACCCGAAGTTTGCCTGGCGCCTGAACATGGACGGCCTGTTCAACGTGCTGGACCTGGCGCTGGAACAGAAAGTTGACCGTGTGTACTGGCCCAGCTCCATTGCCGTGTTCGGCCCGGGCACCCCACGCCAGAACACGCCACAGCACACCATCATGGACCCGAACACGGTGTACGGCATCAGCAAGCAGGCTGGTGAACGCTGGTGTGCTTACTACTTCGAAAAATATGGGCTGGACGTACGCAGCCTTCGCTACCCCGGCCTGATCGGCTACAAAGCCCTTCCTGGGGGTGGCACAACCGATTACGCGGTGGATATTTACCACAAGGCCCTGGAGGGAGAAACGTTTGAGTGCTTCCTGAGCGAGAACACATACCTGCCGATGATGTACATGCCGGACGCCATCAAGGCGACGCTGGACCTGATGCACGCCCCGGCAGAGCAGGTAAAAGTGCGCGACTCATATAACCTGAGCGCCATTAGCTTCTCCCCGAAAGAGATCACTGCGTCTATCAGACAGCACATCCCGGACTTTGAGATCGTGTACAAGCCAGACTCCCGTCAGCAGATCGCCGACTCCTGGCCACAAAGCATCGACGACAGTGCGGCGCAGCAAGACTGGGGCTGGAAGCCGGCCTACGACTTGGATGCCATGACCGAGGACATGCTGCTGAACCTGAAGAAGATGAAAGAAGAGCAGACCCTGGCTTAAGCCATCCTTAGTTCTATACTTAAAGAGGGCGGTGCGACAGTACCGCCCTCTTTCTTTTTGTAGCATGCCGCACCTGTGGCAGGTATGGCACCCTTCTCACAACCTTCCTCCCCCACTTCAGTTTATACCTCAGCAACACACATGCACTATGATTGTAAACGCTATACCGGAGGGTTGGGAAATTATCTACCAGCAGGCGCACGGGGTACTGGCGGCGCAACTGGCCCATCACCTGAAGCCGGAGCTCCGCTGCCCGCGCTGGACCGAGACCATCGTAGCCATCGCCAACCACGATAACAGGCAAAAGACCTGGCATGGGCAGGACGGCCTGACTCCCGCAGGCGCCCCCGCCGATTTCGCCCTGCAGCCCGTGACCATTGAGCAGGCCAAAGCGCTGATGCACGCGGTGCGTTTTCAGAGCCAGTGGGTCACGCTGCTTACTTCCATGCACATGAGTTACCTGTACGAGGGCCAGCGCAACAGCAGCAAGGCTATTGCCACCTTTCTGGACGAGCAGCAGGAACTACAACAGAGTTGCCGCATAAACCTGCGCACCAGCAAAGCCGGGGCAGCCAAGGCCTATACCCTCATGCAGTGGTGTGACCGCCTCTCCCTTATCCTTTGCCGCAACGAGCTGCCCGCCGACGAGCGGGCACTGGAGATCACGACCGGTCCGGAGGGAAAGCGGTACTTTGTGCGGCAGCTGCCGGATGAGACGCTACACGTGGAACCGTGGCCCTTTGCACAGGACGAGTTGCAGGTAGACGTAGAGTACAGGATACTGAAGCAGCTACAATTTAAAGATGACCGTGCACTGGTCGAGGCGCTGCACAGGGCAGAGGTAGGGTATAAAAGTTGGACAGTGAAAATTTTATAACAGACTTTATGTTGTAACAACTCATTTATCTATATATTTAAATATAACCCAACCAATAAATATATAGACATGAAGAACAAACTTATCCTGCTTGCCCTTGCCTGCGGGCTCTCCTTTGCTGCAAACGCACAATATGTAGAAGAAGAGACTCTGAAACCTGTTGCCGGGAGCAAGACCCTGGAGGCCAGCTTATTTTTCGGTGGTGCCTCCACCGAGATAAAGCTCCGCAAATTCGTCTCCGGGCAAACTGCCATTCGCTACGGAACGGCGATAGCCTACGACCATGATAAGTACTCTGATGATCAGAGCATGACTCAGGTTAGAGTGAGCTTTGCACCCGGCGTGGAAAAGCACTTTGCCGGCACCCAAAGACTCTCTCCTTATCTGGGATTTGCAGTACCGTTGGCTTATAAAACCAGCAGCTATAAAAGCGAGCAATATGAGGTCAAAGGTGCTACATCTGAGCACGGCTATGACCGTTCGTATTTCTCTGCAGGTATAGATGGCTTGGCAGGAGTAGACTTCTATGTAGCGAAGAACTTCTACGTAGGCTTTGAGGCAGGCGTCGGGCTGAGCTACCTGAAGTATGGCGAAGTAGAAGTAGACTATAAATACGACTTCACACGCGACAAAACCACCAAGGGTAGCCACGGCTTTGATTTTAGGACCTTTACCACCGGAGGCCTAAGAGTAGGTTTTGCCTTCTAGCACTTAATCTCTGCTTACAAAGCTGACGCTCACAGCTGTTGCCGCCATGGCAGCAGCTGTGAGCGTAGTACCTACTCAGGATACACAGCAAAGCAGATAATGCATTGCCGGTCTGCAGTAGCTATCACCAAACACAGCAAGCTCTCTGCAGCGCCTGTTTCTTAGGGCAGTTGTGGCAGCGGTCTCAGAAACTGCTGCAAGCCTGGCAATAAAATAATTTCCGGTATAACTCTTGCAGGCTGTAGCTGATATGGAAAAGCCGTAGTAACTTGCGCCGCTTTTTTATTAAATCAGCTAAACGTGAGAAACTTAAACCTAAAAAAATCCGCTTTCGCACTACTTGTAAGTGCTGGCCTGCTCTCTTTCTCAGGATGCACCAGCACCGATAAGCTGAATGCCTCAGCACCTGCCACCACTACGGCGGCAACCCCTGTATACCAGCCTAAACTATCATCAATCTCAGTACCTGTTTCTGTCTCGATCGCAGCCATTGAGCAAAAGCTGAACCAGGAGGTAAACGGGGTGCTGTACAAAGATGACAAGC
>JAJLKL010000028.1:0-2197 GCA_033838975.1 Hymenobacteraceae bacterium
GTGAACATGTAGAATACCGGTGAGAGCTGCCCTACGTCCTGGGCGAAAGTGCCGTACCACACCAGATGGCTGGCAATGCGGAAAAGCTCGCACAACATGATGCGGATCACCTTCACGCGGTCCGGCACCTGGATGCCGGCCAATTTCTCCACGGCCATCATGTAGGCCAGGTTGTTCATGGTGCCGCCGAGGTAGTCCACGCGGTCGGTGTAGGGGAGGTAGGTATGCCAGGATTGGCGCTCGGCCATTTTCTCCTGCCCCCGGTGGTGGAACCCGATGTCCGGCACCGCGTCTACGATGTCCTCGCCGTCTAGCTGTAGCACAATGCGCAGTACGCCGTGTGTGCCCGGGTGCTGCGGGCCGATGTTGAGAAACATGAAATCGCTGTCGTCGCTTTGCCGTTGCAGGCCCCATTCTTCGGGTTTAAACTGCAGTGCTGCCTGCTCCAGGTCCACCTTTTCATCATACAGAGCGAACGGCCCCATTTCGGTGGCGCGGGCGGGATGCTCTTTGCGTAGGGGGTGCCCTACCCAGGTGCGCGGCATCAGGATGCGGTACAGGTGGGGGTGGCCGGTAAAGCGGATGCCGAACATATCGTATACTTCGCGCTCATACCAGTTGGCGTTGGCCCAGAGGCTGCTTATGCTTGGCACCGTCGGGAATTCGTCGCGAAAGCCTACTTTAAGACGGATAAAGCTGTTTCGCTCGAAAGAGAGCAGGTGGTAGATGATGGTGAAGGCGTACGGAAGGTGCCCGTTGTTGGGCTTGCGTGTGCGCTCGTCGATGGCGGTGAGGTCATAGAGTAGGAGGTAGGGCTGCGGGATTTCCTTTTTCAGGAAAGTAAGCACCTCCACGATCTTCTCGTGTGGCATCCAGAGGGTGAGTACATCATCCTTGGTTGATTGTGGGGTGAACGTATCCTCCCCGAACTGCGCCTGCAGCCGTGCTAATGTGCTGGTCCCGTTTTCCATGGGTGAAATCTGAAAAATGCCCTAAAATCTGCTACCTCATGCTATTCCTTCTGTGATTTATCTATGCTTTATAGTTGAAAATATTATTACTCTCATATGGCCACAGGTTTGAAAAACGCTGTGGCCATATTTTGTTTTATACTTCGTCCGGGGAGCGGAACTCTGTCATTTGAGATCTGGCCTCCTGCCGCCGCTCCTTCACGTCTATCTTGTCCGGCTTGATAATGCCCTGCTCCCCGATGGTCCAGCTCAGCGGCCTGCGCTCTTTGCCAACCGACTCGGCCAGCAGCATCAGGCCCTCCATGAAAGCGTCCGGCCTTGGGGGGCAGCCGGGCACGTACACATCCACCGGCAGGAACTTATCCACCCCCTGCACCACGCTGTAGATATCGAACATGCCGCCAGAGTTGGCGCAGCTGCCCATAGAAATTACCCAGCGGGGCTCCATCATCTGTTCGTGCAGGCGCTTGATGATCGGCGCCATCTTAATAAAAACGGTGCCGGCGATGATCATCACGTCAGCCTCGCGCGGCGTTCCCCGGATCACCTCGGCACCAAAGCGGGCCACGTCATACTTGGGCGTCATGCTGGTGGCCATCTCCACGAAACAGCAACTGAGCCCGAAGTGGAACGGCCACATGGAGTTCTTCCGGCCCCAGGCAATCAGGTCCTGAAGCGTAGTGAGCATAATACTTTGCTGCACCGTCTCCTCGTAAGAGCTGGTGCCGCTCGTTGCCTTCGCTGGGTCATCGGGTTTGCTGAGCCACCATTTCATAGGCTGTATGGTTTATAGTTTGATCCGGCAGGTTTACCAGTTGTGCTATACTTCTCAGCGGCGACTGCGCTGGTCTTTTAACGTATACCCAAATGCTATTCCTGCCCACAAGATGCCTTGTGTTTTATTGTATTTGTATTGGCTGTCCTTTATCTGTAACATGGGCGTTAACCCCGTCTTGAAAAAGAAACCGCCTTCTCTTCTTTGGTACCTGTAGCCAATTCTTGCCGCAGGAAGACCCCTTAGCTGAATAACATCAGAGCCCTCAAAGTCGGGGTAGCGCTCATACAGAGCAGTAACCCCCAGGCCGAGCTCCAGATGATGGTTTCCTGCCCCTCTCAGATAGGATAGCTCAACAGGCACGGTAAGCAAGTTCTGGTTACCGTCTTCCATGTAGCTGAGCGACTCTCTGTAATACATGGCACCCACCCTGGCCGACATTTTCCACTTT
>JAJLKL010000029.1:0-5381 GCA_033838975.1 Hymenobacteraceae bacterium
TGGCGCGCGGTGAGCTGCATGCCATCGGTGCCACTACGCTGAAGGAGTACCAGAAGTATATCGAGAAGGACAAAGCGCTGGAGCGTCGTTTCCAGGCGGTGATGGTGGACGAGCCAAGTGTGCCGGATGCCATTTCTATCCTGCGCGGTATCAAAGACAAGTATGAGGTACACCACGGCGTGCGCATCAAGGACGACGCTATTATTGCGGCTGTAGAGTTGTCTCACCGCTACATCACAGACCGCTTCCTGCCGGACAAGGCCATTGACCTGATGGACGAGGCTGCTGCGAAACTGCGCATCGAGATCGACTCTTTGCCGGTGGAGCTGGACGAGCTACAGCGCCGCATCATGCAGCTGGAGATCGAGCGTGAGGCTATCCGCCGTGAAAACGACAAAGACAAGGAGGCTGCGCTTTCGAAAGAAATTGCCGACCTGAGTGGCAAGCGCGATGACCTGAAAGCCAAGTGGCAGAATGAAAAGCAGATCATCGAGGGCATCCAGAAGGAGAAGGAGAACATCGAGAACTATAAGCTGGAGGCTGAGCAAGCTGAAAGAAGTGGTGACTATGGTCGTGTGGCTGAACTTCGCTACGGCAAGATCCAAGAAGCCGAGGCACACTTAAAACAACTGCAGGAGCAGGTACGCGAGATGCAAGGCGAGAACCCGATGCTGAAAGAGGAAGTGAATTCCGAAGATATCGCTGAGGTAGTAGCCAAGTGGACCGGTATCCCGGTAAGCAAAATGCTGCAGAGCGACCGTGAAAAGCTACTGCACCTGGAAGAAGAGTTAGGCAAGCGGGTAGCTGGTCAGCGTGAGGCGATTGAGGCCATCTCCGATGCCGTGCGCCGAAGCCGCGCCGGTATGCAGGACCCGAAACGCCCGATCGGCTCGTTCATCTTCCTGGGCACCACGGGTGTGGGCAAAACCGAGCTGGCCAAGGCCCTGGCCGACTACCTGTTCAACGATGAGAACGCCATGGTGCGCATCGATATGAGCGAGTATCAGGAGCGCCACGCGGTAAGCCGTATGGTGGGAGCGCCTCCGGGGTATGTGGGCTACGAAGAAGGCGGCCAACTGACTGAGGCCGTGCGCCGCAAGCCGTACTCCGTAGTGCTGCTGGACGAGATTGAAAAGGCGCATCCGGATGTGTTCAACATCCTGCTGCAGGTGCTCGACGACGGCCGCCTGACCGATAGCAAAGGCCGTGTAGTGAACTTCAAGAACACGATCATCATCATGACGTCGAACATTGGCTCGCACATCATCCAGAGCAATTTCGATACGATGGATGATTTTAACCACGACGAGGTGATCGAACGCACAAAAGATGAGGTGTTTGAGTTACTGAAGAAGTCGGTAAGACCGGAGTTCCTGAACCGTATCGACGAGCTGGTGATGTTCCGTCCGCTGAGCCGTGGAGACATCCGCAAGATCGTTCAGATCCAGTTTGGCCACATCCAGGATCGTCTGGAAGAGTCCGGCATCAGGCTGATCGCCACTGACGAGGTACTGGACTACCTGGGCGAGCAGGGCTTCGACCCGCAGTTTGGTGCCCGTCCGCTGAAGCGTGTGATTCAGCGCCAGGTGCTCAACGAACTTTCCAAGGAAATACTGTCTGGCCAGATAAATAAAGATTCTGTGGTGGAGGCAGTACTAGAAGACGGAAAGATTCGTTTTAACAATATCGATGTCGAAATTCCGACAGAAGAATAAGATTAGTTTAGAGTTTAGTTGAGCAAAAGCCTCGCCGTTTGGTGGGGCTTTTTGTTTTTCAGGGATAGCTAGAGGCATATTTCATACCTTCAACCAGATTGAACAGGGAGCTTCGATGGCTGCGAAAGGTCAGTACTTACCAACTCATGCTACAACCGCTGCTCATTTTTTAAGGCTATTTTCTTCCCCTCCCGGGCCGACTGCTTTGCGGCTTCCAGTATCCGGACCACGGTCAGGTTGTTTTCCAGGGAAGAAAGGTCCTGATCGGGTTGTATCTCTCCTTTTATCATGGCGACCAGGTAAGACACATAGTCCTGGTAAGGATCGGCCAGCAGTTCTACCTCCTCGGTCACATAAAAATGCTCCCCGTGCGTTTTGGTGCGCAGCGTGTATTCGTCTACCGCCTGTATGTAGCCCGTGTCGCCAAACACTTCCAGGTCTTTGATAGGGAAAGGCCAGTTCCAGCTCGCCTCAATGATACCGGTTGCCTCCAGATACTCCAGGATGATGGTCGCGTCGTCCTCTACCTCCGGGTACACCTCCGGCCTGAGTTGCCTGGTCATAGCTATCACCGAGAGAGGCTCCTGCCCCTGCATCAGCCAGGTCATCAGGTTAACCCCATAGCACCCAAAGTCAACCAGCGCACCTCCTCCGCTTTTGGCGGGGTCCGTCAGCCACGTTATGAACTCTTGGCTGGCGCCCACTTCTTTTAAGCCCTGGTGCCCGGCATGGACAGCCATTCTACGGATGTCGCCGATGGCAATCCGGTGCTTGGCCATGATGTCCAGTTCCTGATTGCTCCCGTACCAGGTGGTCTCGTAGTTCACCAGCAGGTGGATGTTATTATCCCAGGCCAGTTCAGCCATACGTCTGGCATCTTTTGAGTTAGTGGCCAGCGGCTTTTCCACCATCACATGCACCCCCTGAGGCGCACAGGCCTCCACAACCTCCAGGTGGTCTGATATAGGGTTGAAAGCCAAAGCGGCATCCGGCTTCTCCTGCTTCAGCAGGGCAGGCAGCGTTCTATGGAAGATGTTCGCGGGCAGCTGGTATTGCTTCCGGTAGCGCTGCACCAGGTTCTGATCGGCCTCGGCTATACCTGTGAGCACCACGTCCCCTTTCTTCAGCCGCTGGAACGCACCGTGCACATGGTCATGGCTCAGGCCTGCCAACGCGATTTTAGGGAGCCGCCGTGCATCCGGTGCACTGCTGTCTGTCAGTATCATCGAGTTACAATTATTTCTTGAGTTATTACATACGTTAAAATCAGCTACAGTATGCTAGCCACTATCAAACGGCACAGCGGCATAGCCACAATCCGGAAGAAATGCGGCTTATACTTTAGCAACTGCTGCTTTATGTATATTTTGCAGACGCTATACTTCACCTGACCCGAACATGCTCAAACGATACTTTCTGCCCCTGCTCCTGACCCTCACCCTACTTACGGCCCAGGCTAAAGTAGACACCTTAACTATCCAGAGCGCCGCTATGCAGAAAGTGCTGAAGGCAGGTATCGTAACGCCGGAAAGCTATCAGAAGAACAGGAGAGCTTCCTACCCGGTGCTGTACCTGCTGCATGGCTACAGTGGCAATTTCAGCAACTGGCTGAAGGTGCCAAAGCCCGAAAACCTGCTGCAGACTTTAGCTGACAGGTACCAGCTCATCATCGTGACACCGGAGGGCGGCTTCAGCAGCTGGTACTTCGACAGCCCCGTAGACAGGGAAAGCCAGTACGAGACTTTCCTGACCGGAGAGCTCCTGCAGCACGTGGATGGCTCTTACCGCACCATCCAGAACAGGAACGGCCGGTTTATCTCCGGCCTGAGCATGGGCGGACACGGGGCTTTATACCTGTCGGCCCGCCACCCGGAGCTGTACCTCGCGGCCGGAAGCATGAGTGGTGCCGTAGACATCTCCGCAATTGAGCAGGAGAACCTGCGGAAGAGTATAGAGGCAGTACTGGGGCCAAAGCCAGAGAACCTGGCGCACTTTCAGCAAAACGCCGTTATGCACATGCTGCCACAGCTAAAAGAGAGCGGGGTAGCATTTATTGTTGACTGCGGCGTGGATGATTTTCTGATCGGGCAAAACCGCGAACTGCACCGGCGCATGGTTTACGAGAACATCCCCCACGAGTACACAGAACGCCCCGGTGCGCACTCCTGGAAGTACTGGAGCAATGCGCTGGAGTATCATCTGCTGTTCTTCCAGAAGGTAAGGGCAGGTGTCTTGGTGCAGCAACAGTAGTGTGGTTTGCCCGGGCATGCGCAGGAGCTGTGCACCCCGCAATTTAGGCTTCACTCTCCCTCCTGCACCCACTTCATGGCCTGATCTTTATCGGCCAGGTTATAATAGCGCACGCCGTACTTCTTAACCGGGCTGATCAGCTTTGCCGCCCATTCCTGCCATATCTTCTCGCCTACCATCGCTACCCGACCGTAGTCCAGCCCGTGGATCACATCAAACAGTCCGTTCTCGATAGCGGCAACCGGTTGCACCCACTGCACATCCTCCATTTCATAGTAGAAATGCACCTCCTCGTGCTGCTGCATCAGGTCGCGGAGTATGTTGCGGTACTGGTCGAAGTCATCGATGCGTAGTTCCTTGCTCACCCGAACGGCGAGTACGTTGTCTTTTGTTTGGGGCAATATTTCCAGCATGGCTTTGTTGTTTAGAGCGAACTTTTCCTTTGAACTACTGCTCTTTCCGCGCCGGGTTTACCTCCCGGGGGCAAAACCTGGTGAAGGTATAGCCTGGCAACCCCATGCCTCCGCCACCGCTGGTTAAACATTGGCCCCTGCCCTTCGTTATACTCAACTGTTACGCAGTTGAGCCGTGTGCGCTGCTTTCTTTAAACCCTTACCAAGCATGAAGATGTACGTCGTGTTCCTTTTCCTGATCAACCTGTTCATGGCCTGCAGCGGCAGAAATGAGACGGGGCAAGAGGCACATCTGGCCATGCTGGCCTCACAGCGGGAAGCGATCACCACCTCGGCAGGCACCGCAGACACGCAGCGGGTATCCGGGGAGATTCCTTACCGCCCCTATTGGGCCTACCACAACGATAAGTCGGACCAGGACTTTGCGGCTTTTTTCGATGGAAAGCTGGAGCAGAACCCGTACTTCGGGCCGTCGGGTCACTCGCAGGTAACGCCCAATGAGATGTGGTTCCCTTTCCCGGATGAGCTGGAGGCTGTGCTGGAGGAGATCCACTTCTACGACTGGAAGGGAAAGCCCCGCACGCCCATCAGAACCTATTTTATTGAGCGTGGGAGCTGGAAGCGCATTGAGGGGCCGGCGTTTACCGGGGAAAAGTACAGAGACTGGAGCAAGTATAAGCTGAGCCGCCCACTCAACATCGCCTACATGGTGCTCGAAAACTCCGACCGCATCTTCCCAACTGAAATCAAGCTGATTGGCAGCTACAGGCCTTACGATCCTCAGCCATATAAGCGTAAGGAGATTAAGATCAACGATATGCTGGGCGTGAACGGGTATGTCTGGAACTTTCAGCAGCCCAGCGGAAGAGGAAATGACGCCCACAAATTTGCCCTTGCCACCCCCTTTACCATGGTGCGGGACTACGTGGACTGGGAGAAGATCGAGTACTACAAAGGAATCTACACCTTCAGCCCCGTTTACCGGGGCGCCTGGGACTACGAC
>JAJLKL010000030.1:0-28488 GCA_033838975.1 Hymenobacteraceae bacterium
CAGTAATGAGCAATTCATCGAAATCAGATCATAAAAACAGCTTGAAAGAAAATAATCCCTGCTGGAAAGGGTATGAGCCAGTGGGAATGAAGGAGAAGGACGGGAAGGAAGTACCGAACTGCGTACCTAAAAACAAGTCCAACAACAGCTCTTCCTCTAAATCCTCGAAAAGCAAAAAGAGCTAACATAGCAATTTAGATGTTTAAACAGGAGCCTCAGTTAGTAGCTGGGGCTTTTTTTATGGCTGGGCAGTGGCAGAAGAGGTAAAATGTTCTGAGACAGCGCCTCTTTATAACAGGTTAGCAGTAGCGGGGGCATAAGAGTGAGCAAAATTGCCTACCTTTGCCGAATTCTAGCCGACCATGTGGAATAAGATTGCAATTTTCATTATCAAGAACAGGCTGAGGCTCCTCATCCTGCTGAGTATACTGACAGCGTTTATGGCTTATAAGGCCAAGGATGCTGAAATGTCCTATGATTTCGCCAATGTTGTATCACCGGATGATCCGGACATGGTATACTTTCAGCGGTTCAAGCAGACCTTTGGCGAGGACGGCAACATTCTGGTGGTGGGCATGCAGGACAATAAGGTATACCGCCTGCAGAATTTCCTTGAGCTCGAGAAGCTGTCGAAAAGCCTAAACCAGGTGGAAGGGGTAAAAGCGGTAATTTCGCTGCCCAACCTGATACAGGTAGTAAAAGACACAGCTGAGCGCAAATTCACGACTGCCGCTATCTTCTCACCCATGCCGCAAACACAGCCGCAGCTGGACAGCTTGCTGCAGGTGGTGCGCCACCAGGGCTTTTACGACGGGCAGATCATCAACGACAAGACCGGTGCCACACTGCTGGCCGTTACCGTAGACCCGGTATACCTGAACTCTGCCCGTCGGGTGGAGGTGATGGACAACGTAATGGAGCAGACGGAGGCCTTCTCCAGGAGCACCGGCATCAAGCTGCATTACGCCGGTCTGCCCTTTGTGCGTGCCGTCATGACGACCAAAGTGGCGGCGGAGATGAAGATGTTCCTTGTGCTGGCCCTGATCGTGACCGGGGTTACCCTCTTTATCTTCTTCCGCTCTTTCTACGCCGTTATCTTCCCGCTGCTGGTGATCAGTGTGGTGGTGGTGTGGGTGCTGGGTACCCTGTCGCTGCTGGGCTACAAGATATCACTCCTGACCGGGCTTATACCTGCCATTCTGGTAGTAATAGGTATACCGAATTCCACTTACCTGCTCACGCGCTACCATTACGACTACCGTAAGCACGGCAACAAAATACTGGCCCTCTCACGCGTTATCAGCAAGATCGGAGTGGTGAACCTGGTCACCAATACCACTACGGCCATTGGTTTCATTGTTTTCACGTTCACCCATGTGGCCATCCTGTATGAGTTTGGCGTGGTAGCCGGCATCAACATCTTTGTGACGTTCATTATCAGCATTGTCCTGATACCGGTTGTGTTCTCCTATCTGCCGCCGCCCACGCCAAGGCAGCTGAGGCATTTGGACGCTAAGCCGCTGAACAAACTGCTGGAGTTCTTCGATTACATCGTGCACCGCAAGCGCCACCTGGTATACTTCTTCACTTCGGTGGCACTGGTACTTTCGCTGTGGGGGATCTATAAGGTGAAGACCGTATCTTACATGGTAGACGACCTGCCGGAAGAAAGCAGCGTGAACGCGGACCTTGCCTTCTTTGAAAACCACTTCAACGGAGTGATGCCGCTGGAGATCATCGTGGATACCGGGGTAAAGCAAGGGGTGATGCGTTTGCCGAATCTGGGCAAGCTGAACCAGCTGGAGAATTTCCTGCGCACCCAGCCTATCCTTTCGGCGCCTATATCGGTGGTTGGGCTAGTAAAAACGGCAACGCAGGCTTTTTACGGTGGCGACCTTAACTCTTACCGCCTGCCGGATAACACCGAGCGCAACTTTATTTTCAGCTACCTGGCCAAGCAAAACGATGGGGCCAACCAGCGGCTGCTGCGTTCTTTTGTAGACAGCACAGGGCAGCGGGCACGCATCTCGCTGAAGGTGGCCGACGCCGGCTCCCGCGAGCTGGACACGCTCATCCTGAAAAAAATAAAGCCGGAGTTGCGCGAGATCTACGGCGGAGAGGGAGTAACCGTGACCGAGGAAGGTAACACGATGACCTTTACCCGCGACGACTCCGGCAGCCAGACAACCGTGAGCCTGACGGGTACCACGCTGCTGTTCATCAAAGGGAACGAGTACCTGATCAACAACCTGCGCTCCAGCCTGATATTGGCTTTTGTGTTGGTAACTATTGTGATCGCCCTGTTGTTTAAAACTGCCAGGGTAGTGATCATATCGCTGATACCGAACATGATACCGCTGCTGATTGCGGGTGGCCTGATGGGTTTTTTCAACATTCCGCTAAAGCCCAGCACAGCCCTTATCTTCAGTATCGCGCTGGGTATCGCCATCGACGACTCCATTCACTTCCTGGCCAAGTACAGGAGCGAACTGCTCACCAATGGGTTTAACGTGAGCCGCGCCATCACCACCAGCCTTACCGAGGCCGGTACCAGCATGGTGTATACGTCCGTGATCCTGTTTTTCGGGTTCGTGATCTTTGCCTTCTCAGAGTTCGGGGGCACCAAGGCCCTGGGCGTGCTGATGTCGGTGAACTTATTGATTGCATTATTCACAAACCTGATTATATTGCCAACTTTGCTGATGAGTTTCGACAGCGGCAAGTTTGAGCGTGACCCTTACGCCCTGATAGAGCACTACGACGAGTTCTACCTGGAGCACGAGGACGAGGAGCTTGACCTGAACCAGCTAAAGTTGAAATTTGAAGAAGAAATTCTAGAACAAGAAGAACCAGAAAATGGTGAAGTACAACGAGTATAAAAATCTGAACTACGCCAAGGTAGGCGAGGATGTGCTGGAATTCTGGAAACAGAACAACATCTTCGAGAAATCTGTAGCCACCAGAGAGGGAAACAAGCCGTTCGTGTTTTTCGAGGGCCCTCCTTCGGCAAACGGTACGCCGGGTATTCACCACGTGATGGCGCGTGCCGTGAAAGACATTTTCTGCCGCTACAAAACGCTGAAAGGGTATCAGGTAAACCGCAAGGGCGGCTGGGACACGCACGGCCTGCCGGTAGAGCTTCAGGTTGAAAAGGAGCTGGGCATCACAAAAGAGGATATCGGCAAGAAGATTACCGTGGAGGAGTATAATCAGCGCTGCCGCGAAACCGTGATGCGCTTCAAGGGCCAGTGGGACACCCTGACAGAGCAGATGGGCTATTGGGTAGACCTGAACAACCCCTATATCACGTTTGAGAACGAGTACATTGAGTCGGTGTGGGCGCTGTTGAGACGCCTGTATGACAAAGGCTTCCTGTACAAAGGCTATACCATACAGCCGTACTCTCCGGGGGCAGGTACAGGACTGAGCTCGCACGAGCTGAACCAGCCGGGCTGCTACAAAATGGTGAAGGACACGACCATTGTGGCGCAATTCGAGGTGAAGCGCATTACCCGCAACATGTTTATGTTTGAGCATGAGGAGGAGAAGGTGTACTTCCTGGCCTGGACCACTACCCCTTGGACGCTTCCTGCCAACACGGCGCTGGCTGTGGGTAAGAACATCAAGTACGTGAAGGTAAGAACCTACAACCCGTACACCTACGAGCCGATCTCGGTGATCCTGGCCAGGGACCTGGTAAGCCGCTACTTCAACCCGAAAGCCGCTGACATTCCGCTGACGGAGTATAGCTCCGGCGATAAGCTGATTCCCTACAAAGTGGTGGAGGAGTTTGAGGGCCGTGACCTGGCAGGTGTGGAGTATCACCAGCTGATGCCGTACGTGCAGCCGGACAAGCCTGCCTTTAGGGTAGTAGTGGGTGATTTCGTAACGACGGAGGATGGTACCGGTATCGTGCATATCTCCCCAACCTTCGGTGCCGATGACTTCAGGGTAGCCGCCCAGAACGACATCCCGGCGCTGCTGGTGATGGATGAAAACGGCAAGCCGAGCCCGCTGGTGGATAAGCAGGGCCGCTTCGTGAAGGAGGTGACGGACTTTGCGGGCATGTACGTGAAGAACTACGACGGCCAGGATGAGTCTGCGGCAGACTACAAGCCGACGGACGTACTGATCGCCATCAAACTGAAGGAAGAAGGCAGAGCCTTTAAAGTAGAGAAATACGAGCATACCTACCCGCATTGCTGGAGAACGGACAAGCCGGTGCTATACTATCCGCTGGATAGCTGGTTCATTAAAACCACTGCCGTAAAGGACAGGCTGATCGAGCTAAACAAGACGATCAATTGGAAACCGGAGTCTACCGGTACAGGCCGTTTCGGTAACTGGCTGGAGAACCTGGTGGACTGGAACCTGTCGCGCTCGCGATACTGGGGTACGCCGCTGCCTATCTGGAGAACAGAGGATGGGGAGGAAGAGATCTGCAGTGGTTCTATCGCCCAGCTGAGCGACGAGATAGACCGCGCCGTGGAAGCTGGTGTGATGGATGCCGCCGTGGAGATCAACGACCTGCACCGTCCATATGTGGATAACATCGTGTTGGTAAGCCACTCCGGCAAGCCAATGTACAGAGAACCAGACCTTATTGACGTGTGGTTTGACTCCGGTGCCATGCCTTATGCACAGTGGCACTACCCGCTGGAGAACGAAGAGCAGTTCGAAAAGAACTTCCCGGCAGACTTCATCGCAGAGGGGGTGGACCAGACACGCGGCTGGTTCTTTACGCTGCACGCCCTGGCTGTGATGCTGGAGGACAGCGTAGCCTACAAAAACGTTATTGCCAACGGCCTGGTGCTGGACAAGAACGGCAACAAGATGAGCAAGCGCCTCGGCAATGCCATCGATCCGTTCGAGATGATCGGTACCTACGGCCCGGACGCCGTGCGCTGGTACATGATCGCGAATGCTCCACCATGGGATAACCTGAAGTTTAATCCGGACGGAGTGGTAGAGACGCAGCGCCGTTTCTTCGGTACGCTGCAGAACACCTACTCCTTCTTCGCCCTGTACGCCAACCTCGATAAGTTTACCTATGCCGAGGCAGACGTGCCGATGATGCAGCGCACCGAAAGCGACCGCTGGATCATCTCCAAACTGAACACGCTGGTGCAGGATGTGGACGCCTACTACGAAGATTACGACCCGACCCGTGCCGCCCGCGCGATCCAAGACTTTGTGGTAGACGACCTGAGCAATTGGTACGTGCGCCTGAACCGAAAACGCTTCTGGAAAGGCGAGTATAACATGGACAAGGTAGCGGCCTACCAAACCCTGTATACCTGCCTGGAGACAATCGCCAAGCTTGCCGCTCCGATTGCGCCGTTCTATACCGAGCAGCTGTACCGCGACCTGAATGGCGTAAGTCAAAAGCATAAAGAGGAGTCGGTGCACCTGGCTTACTACCCGGAGGTAGAGCACACGGCTATCGACAAAGACCTGGAAGAGCGCATGCAACTGGCGCAAACCATTTCGTCGCTGGTGCACTCGCTGCGTAAGAAGCAGATGATCAAAGTGCGTCAGCCGCTGCAGCGTATCCTGATCCCGGTGCTGAATGAGAAAATGAAGCAGCAGATCGAGGCGGTGGCCGACCTGATCATGAGCGAGGTGAACGTGAAAGCCATTGAGTACATCGACGACACCTCGGGCATCCTGGTGAAGAAGATCAAGCCGAACTTCAAGAAGTTGGGGCAGGTGTTCGGGCCGAAGATGAAACTGGTGGCTGCCGCCGTGCAGCAGATGGACCAGAACGATATCGCACACCTGGAGCGTGAGGGCGGTTTCGAGGTCCAGCTGAGCGACGACGAGACAGCCGTGCTGACGCCGGACGACGTGGAGATCTCCTCAGAGGATATCCCGGGATGGCTCGTAGCCAGCGAAGGGAAGCTGACCGTGGCGCTGGACATCACCATCACCGAAGAGCTGAAGCAGGAAGGTATAGCCCGAGACCTGGTAAACCGCATCCAGAACCTGCGCAAGGATAGCAACCTGGAGGTGCAGGACAAGATCCACATCATCCTGCAGCGTTCGGAGCCAGAGGTGAATGCCGCCGTGGAGAACTTCCGAGACTATATCTGTGCCGAAACGCAGGCCCTTTCGCTGAAGATCGTGGAGAACCTGGAGAATGCATCGCTACTGGATATCGACGAGTACAAAGTCTACATCCAGATCCAGACGGAGGAAAGCACGGTTATCTAGTCTAATCCAAGAGCACCGGGAAACTAAAAGGTTATCCCGGTGCTTTTATACTTTATAAAGTATACTGCAGTAAGCCGACCAACCAACAAGAAGGCCGACCTGCTTAACATTCGGATATGAAATACGGAAAATATTACTTGGCTGCGCTTGCGGTTATAATTATAGATCAGGTTGTGAAGCTGATCGTGCACTATAACATGGAGATGGGCCTGCCGGGGGAAATCCACCTGATCGGGGACTGGTTGAAACTGCATTACACCCTGAACCCGGGCATGGCCTTCGGGGTGGAGTTAGGCTCTGAGTACGGTAAACTGATCCTGACACTGTTCCGCCTGGTGGCCATGTTTGGTATCAGCTACTACCTGTACTACCTGGTAAAGCACCACGCACCCAAAGGCCTGGTATGGTGTATCGCGCTGATCCTGGGCGGCGCCATCGGCAATTTGATCGACAGTACCTTCTACGGGGTTTGGTTCGACAACGCCCCTTATGGCTCTCCTACGCCATGGTTCCATGGGCAGGTGATCGATATGTTCTATGTGGACATCTGGGAAGGCATCGTGCCGCACTGGGTGCCCTTGTTAGGAGGGAAACCGATGTCGCTGTGGCCAATCTTTAACGTGGCGGACTCTGCCATCTTCATTGGCGTACTGCTGATTCTGCTGAACCAGAAGCGCTTTTTCGGCGAGCACCACGAAGAGCAACAGCACAGAACAATAGAGCAACAGCAGGGCCTGTAGTCTTCTTGATCGACTGATCCAGCAAAAGGGGGCTGTTCCGGAAAGGAGCAGCCCCCTTTTGCTCTTATACAAGGCGGGCTTTGGACTGTACTATCAGGATCAAAAATATAAGAAACGCTATAGCGCAATCGGAAAATAACAGGTATATTTCGTGCTTTTTTGCCTGAAACTGTACTCTCACCCAACTCCTGGAGCATGAAAATAATTAAACTTCTGGCTGTCGCTCTTCTCTCTGCAAGCTTGTACTCGTGTAACGAGTGTGAGGACGTGAACCTGGGAAAACTGGAATTCACCGATGAGCTTACGTCTTTCTTGCCGGTACAAGGGGAAAACTACTCTGCAGTGACCGGGGGAACCAAGCTGCGGATGAGCTACAGTACACCTAGCGGCAGTGCTTACGTCCAGATACCTGTTCAGAAGATAAACTACAGCGGCAAGTTCGACCCTGACTACTGTAAAGAATACTACACAGCCGAGGAGAAGGAGTATACAGGGCAGATAGAAGGCGGAAGTCCGTTTAGCATCAAATTCAAGCTCAGAAAAGATGCAAACCCACAGCGGTTCAACACGATCTATGACAAAGACGCTGTAGGGGATGTGCTTGAGTTTGCAGTTGGGTACAATACCGTGTTTCCGGAAGCGGTGACGCATGGGAGCCACACTTACACCAACTACACGGCACAGCGCACCTTCTTATTTCTGGATACGGTCACCTCAAACCTTGACAGGATCACCTATACCCAGGAGTATCTGCCAACTGTCACCCTTCAGGGAGTGCAGCACGAGAGCGTGTATCACCTTTATCTGAACGACGGGTACAGTTATGACCCCACTGAACGGTATCTTCACCAGTACTACCCATTGGATTACATAAAGGGGATTTATATGAAGAAAGGGGTAGGACTGCTACATGCTTACACTGCCGGAGGTAAACAGGTAACCATAGCTGTAGAGTAGCTATCTTGGTACAAATCGTTATTTTTACCAGAAGAGCCATTTCCATTCATCTTGCCAACCCCAACTCCCATACTTCAGGTCAGAAACCTGGAAACCTCTTTTTCCACACACCGCAGCACTGCCAAGGCTGTGGACAACATATCGTTTGAGGTATACCCGGGGGAGACGGTGGCCATCGTAGGGGAGTCAGGCTCGGGCAAGTCTGTGACGGCTCTTTCCCTGATGCGGCTTATGGACACTACGCAAGGCAGCAGAAGCGGCGGTGAGGCTATCTTCACATCAGACAGGTATGGAGCGGTAGACCTGCTGAGGCTGCCGGAAAAACAGCTGCAACGGATACGAGGCAGGGAGATCAGCATGATTTTTCAGGAGCCGATGTCGTCGCTGAACCCGGTGCACACCTGTGGAAAACAGGTGAGGGAAGTGCTGCTGTTGCATACCAACCTCTCCAGAAAAGAGGCCAAAGCACGCACCCTGCAGCTTTTTGAGCTCGTCAGGCTGCCACATCCGGAGCAAATCTATAAAGCTTATCCACATGAGATTTCCGGAGGGCAAAAGCAGCGCGTGATGATCGCCATGGCCATGGCCTGCCAGCCGGCCTTACTCCTTGCTGATGAGCCCACCACCGCCCTGGATGTAACGGTGCAGGCGCGTGTGCTGCAGCTGATCGATGAGCTGCGCGTCAAGAAAAACACCGCCGTCCTTTTCATCAGCCATGACCTGGGCGTGGTTGCCGGGATAGCAGACCGCATCCTGGTGATGTATAAGGGCAAGGTCGTGGAGCAAGGCAAGGTGCTGGATATTTTTACTAACCCGCAGCACCCCTACACCAAGGGCCTGCTCGCCTGCCGCCCGACACTGGCTACCGAATCGCAGGTTGTACTCCCGACCGTCAGTGACTTTATGCGGGAGGATGCCCACGGAAATATTGAAGTAAAACGGCAGGTATACGAGCCTTCACGGGAAGGTGCGGTGCATAACCTGTTCAGTACCGTTACCGGTATGGGGAGGCGGCAGGAAAATTGTCAAGAGCAACCACTGCTGCAGGTAGAGCACCTGGAGGTACATTTTCCGGTTAGCAGGGGCTTTTTGGGCCGCACTACCAACTATATAAAGGCCGTGGACGGGGTGAGTTTTGAGGTAAAGCCCGGCGAGACCATTGGCCTGGTTGGCGAGTCAGGCTGTGGAAAAACAACCTTGGGGCGCGCCCTGCTGCGGCTGGTAGAGCCTACAGCAGGACGTGTCCTTTTTGAGGGCCGCGATGTTACCCGGCTCAGTCCGGAGGAGTTCCGCAGGGGGCGCCGTGACTTTCAGATGATCTTTCAGGACCCGTATGCATCTCTCAACCCCATGCACACGGTTGGAGAGGCAATCATGGAGCCGATGCGTGTGCATAAGCTCTACGACAGCGTAGTGGAACGGCGTGTAAAAACAATGGAACTGCTTGAAATAGTGGGGCTTTCACCTGAGCATTCTGATCGTTATCCACATGAGTTTTCCGGTGGGCAACGGCAGCGAATCTGCATTGCACGGGCGTTAGCGCTGCAACCAAAGTGTATTGTTTGCGACGAGGCGGTGTCGGCCCTGGATGTGTCGGTGCAGGCACAGGTACTGAACCTGCTTAACCAACTGAAGCACGACCTGCAGATCACCTATATCTTCATTACTCATGATCTTTCCGTAGCCAAGTATATATCTGACCGTATACTAGTGATGAGCAAAGGGCGGATCGTGGAGAGCGGCACACCGGAGCAGCTGTACCTCAACCCTCAGCAGGCATATACCCGCAGCCTTATCAACGCTATCCCGAAAGGGGAGCCAGAGGATATTGTGGCGGCCCGGCAAAGGCGTGAGGCCATGAAGGCGGGATGGGGATAAAGCCGCATCATTTTCCTCCCTGCCTGTATCTGTTTAGCACCTGTCAAATTCTGTAGCGTATGGAGGATAATCATTACACCCCAGATTGGGAGTTTTACATCAGAAACGTAGACAGCAAACCGGGGTCGATCGCGGTAGACTTAGGCCTGGCCGAAATTGCTCCTGTAACTACCCAGCCCAATCTTGCCCGGATATCCATCAGAATGATCACCCCCCGCCCTGACGGTTTACCTCCCCTGGAGGAAACGCTGACCCTGCAGAGCATCGAGGACGAGCTGGATACAGAGTTACGGGTAAACCACAAGGCTACGTATGCCGGCCGTATGACGTCCAACGGCCGCAGAAACATTTACTTCTACCTCGACAACGCAGCCCCCTGCGCCCAGACGATTGCTGGCGTAATGCAAGGCTACTCTGACTACGTGTATGACCTGCGGGTGGAAGAGGACAAAGGGTGGAGGCGCTATTTTAATTTCCTGTACCCTGAGCCGGAGCAGCTCCAAAGCATCAAGAACAGAAAGGTGGTGGATGACCTGGAGAAGCACGGGGACAACCTGAACAAGGAAAGGGAGGTCAGCCACTGGGTCTTCTTCCCGTCAGATGCGGACAGGGCTGCGTTCCTCTCGGAGGTAGAGCAGGAAAACTTCAAGGTCGTTTACAGCGACTACGATGAGGGCTCCGGCGAGTACCCGTTCCGCCTGCACATCAGCCGAAAAGACAAAGTGGACTGGGCAGGTATAGACAAGGTGGTGCTCTGGCTTTCGCGGCAGGCAACAAAGTACAACGGAGAGTATGACGGCTGGGAGACTGCGGTGCAACTAGGCTGATGCACGGCCTGAAGCATCACTTCCATCCTCATTCATATAAGTGTCGGTAGCAGGCTGCCGTGAGGAGCCTGTTACCCTTCATGAGGGGAATAAGTACTAAATTTCTCGTGCTGCGTCTTTCTAACTGTAGCCGCCTCTTCATCTTTTAAGCGCTCCCCGGCTCAGGCGGCACAATCTGTTTCCACGTTAGCGTACCTGAAATACTGCCGGAAAACCCTCATATATAGAAAATTCTCTATAAATTCACCTGAAATTAAGTCTCACTCTAACCAAAGCGCCGCTTGCAGGCGTATAGTACATTTAACTATTCGGTTCGAGATTAGAGAGGGAGTTGCTGCCAAAGGGGCAGCCTCCGGGAGAGACACAACGATATATGAGAAGCAAAACCAACAAAAGAAGCGGCAAAGGAAAAGATGGCCGCAGCGAAAGAAGCAGCTCCCGAAGAGGAGAAGCATCTTCTAAGAGAGATTCGGCGCCAAGAGGCGGATCATCATCCCGTCGGGAACCCTCCCGGCGCGATACGTCAGGCCGCAAAGGAGGGAGAGATAAATCCGCGAAAGCGATCGTGCTGGAAATGTTCTCCAACAGCCCGGACACCGTGTTTACCCAGCGCCAGCTTACCCGCCGCTTAAGTATAGTGGATAAAAAAGGACGGGAGCAGTTACGTACTATCCTGGATGCCCTGGTGCGCGAAAACAAGCTGCTGCTTGTGGATGAGGATAAGTTCATGCTGAACCTGCGCGTGAACATCATTACGGGCCGGGTGGACCTGGCCAACAGCAAATACGCTTACATTGTTTCAGAGGAGACCGAGGAGGACGTGCGTGTGTTCCGGGAGCACCTGAAGTATGCCATGGACGGAGACCTGGTGAAGGTGGAGGTACTGCCCACCATGCACGGCGGCCGCGCAGAGGGTATTGTGGTGGAGGTGCTGGAGCGCGTGCGCGAGGAGCTGGTAGGCGTGATGGAGCTTTCCAAGAACTTCGGTTTTGTTGTGCCCGACTTCAAGAAGCTGTACTTTGATGTGTTCGTGGGCGAGCGCGGCCTAAACGGCGCAGAGTCAGGCGACAAGGTGCTGGTGAAGATCGTAGAGTGGCCCAGCGACCCGGACAAGAACCCGACCGGTGAGGTGATCCGCGTGTTTGGCCCTGCCGGCGAGCACGAAGCCGAGATACACTCCATCATGGCGGAGTTCGGCCTGCCGTTCGAGTTCCCGGAGACCGTAGAGGAGGAAGCCGAGAAAATATCAGAGAAGATAACAGCGGGGGAGATCGCCAAGCGCCGCGACTTCCGCGACGTAACCACCTTTACCATAGACCCAGCTGATGCGAAGGACTTTGACGATGCCCTTTCCATCCAGAAGCTGGAGAACGGTAACTGGGAGATCGGCGTGCACATTGCCGACGTAACGCACTACGTGCACCCCAGAAGCATTCTGGAGAAGGAAGCTTACCACAGGGCCACTTCGGTATACCTGGTCGACAGAACCATCCCAATGCTGCCGGAGCGCCTCTCCAACGGCCTTTGCTCGCTACGCCCTAACGAGGAGAAGCTGACCTTCTCTGCCGTGTTCGAACTGGACGAAAACGGAAAGCTGTACGACTCCTGGTTTGGCCGCACCGTCATTTACTCCGACCGCCGCTTTACCTACGAGGAGGCGCAGGAGCGCATTGAAACTAGCGAGGGCGACTTTGCCGAGGAGATCAACATCCTCAACCACATTGCCAAGAAGCTCAAGGACAAGCGCTTTAAGAACGGTGCCATCTCCTTCGAGACTGTAGAAGTGAAGTTTAAGCTGGACGAGGAGGGTAGGCCACTCTCTGTATATGTGAAAGAGCGAAAAGACGCGCACAAGCTGATCGAGGAGTTCATGCTGCTGGCCAACAAGAAGGTGGCGGAGTACGTGTACAACCTGGGCAAAGGCAAGAAGCGCCCCACCATGGTATACCGCACGCACGGCGCCCCGGACCCTGAGAAGCTAAGCACCTTCTCGCTGTTTGCCCGCAAGTTTGGCTACAAGGTGGACCCGGACGGGGATATCTCCGAGGAGCTGAACAACCTGACAGAGGAGATCGAGGGTAAGCCGGAGCAAAGCGTGCTGCAGAACCTGGCGATCCGCACGATGGCCAAGGCCAAGTACAGCACCGAGCCGGAGGGGCACTTCGGACTGGCCTTCAACCACTACTCACACTTTACCTCGCCTATCCGCCGCTACCCGGACATGATGGCGCACCGCCTGCTGCAGCACTACCTGGACGGAGGGCCTTCCGCTGAAAAGGAGGAGTATGAGGAGCGTTGCCAGCACTCTTCCGAGATGGAGAAGCGCGCCGCCGACGCCGAGCGGGCCTCTATCAAGTACAAGCAGGTCGAGTTTATGAAGGACACGATCGGCAACCAGTACAAAGGTATAGTGTCTGGTGTTACAGAATGGGGTATATTTGTGGAGATCGAAGAGAACAAGTGCGAGGGCATGGTACGCCTGGCAGACATCAACGACGACTATTACGAGCTGGACCCTGACAACTACCGCATCATCGGCCGTCAGACCAAGCGCATTATTTCGTTTGGGGATGAGGTGCTGGTGGAGGTGAAAAGCGCCAACCTGGCTGACCGCACCATCGATCTGGAGCTAATAGAAACACTAAAACAACACTGATATATCCTGTGGATATCAACGCCCTTTCTGAAAAGATAAACCATACTTTATCCACGCTCCGCTACGGCGAAAACCCGGTGGAGCTTTACGAACCCATCCGCTACATCATGGCCCTGGGGGGGAAGCGAATCAGGCCTCTGCTGGTGCTGCTGAGCGCCAAAATGTACCACGACGATGTGGATAAGGCACTTTTGCCTGCCGCAGCAGTAGAGGTTTTCCACAACTTCACGCTCGTGCACGACGACATCATGGACAAGGCTCCTTTGCGCCGTGGGCAGCAAACGGTGCATGAAAAATGGAATGCCAACACGGCCATCCTGAGCGGTGACGTAATGCTGGTGCGGGCTTACCAGCTGTTGCTGAACGTGGAGCAGCGCCGGCTGGCGCAGGTGCTGGAGCTTTTCAGCGAGACAGCCGCGCAGGTATGCGAAGGGCAGCAGCTGGACATGAACTTTGAGCAGCGCGAGCAGGTCAGCATCAAAGAGTATATCCACATGATCACGCTGAAGACGGCCGTGCTGCTGGGCTTCAGCCTGGAGCTCGGGGCTATCTTGCAGAACGCGCCGCTATCTGATGCCGAGCACCTGAAAGCCTTTGGCGATAACGTGGGGATCGCCTTTCAGCTGCGCGATGACCTGCTCGATGTTTATGGCGACAAGTCCAAATTCGGCAAGCAGGTAGGGGGCGATATCCTCTCGGACAAGAAAACCTTCCTGATGCTCACGGCCCTGGAGCAGGCGAGCCCGGAGCAGCGGCAAACCATCATTGGCTGGCGCGACAAAACCGATGAGAGCGTAGCCGGGGAGAAGGTGAAGGCCATCACGCAGGTATATGATCAGCTGGAAATACGGCGTCAGACCGAGCAGCAGATTGACCTGTACTTCCAGAAGGCCCTGCACCACCTGGATGCCATCGAGCTGCCGGAAGAGCGGAAGTCCACTATCCGCGGGCTGGCGCTGCAGCTGATGGAGCGCGACAGTTAATTGCTGAAGTGGTTAATTGTTTCATGTGCTAATGGTGATTTGAAAATTTGAAGATGAGGAGACTTGTAAATAAATCTGTGCAGCTTCTGATTTTCCCGCCATTCGTAATTCTTTATTCAAAATTCTTAATTCACCCATGAGCGTTACCCTTATTCTTATCATCATCACGGTCGGCATCTCGCTGTATGCGTTTAAGAACTATGAGCTGTTGCATAACTGGATATTCCAGCCTTACGCCGTGCAGCGGGATAACTCCTGGTACCGCTTCTTGACCTCCGGCTTTATTCACGCGGACTTTACGCACCTGTTCTTTAACATGTTCACGCTGTTCTTCTTCGGCGGCGTGGTGGAGCAAACGTTTCAGATCGTGTTCGGCGCTACAGCAGGTATCCTGATCTACCTGCTTGTATACCTGGGCGGCATCATTGTGTCTGATATCCCTACCTTCCTGAAGCACCGCAACGACCCGAGTTACCGCGCACTGGGCGCCTCCGGCGGGGTGGCCTCGGTTGTGTTCTCGAGCATCCTGTTCTACCCGACACAGGACATCTGTCTGTATGCCCTGCTTTGCATACCTGGCTTTATCCTTGGTATCCTGTACCTGATGTACTCCTACTTCTCCGGGAAGCGCATGGCGGGCAACATCAACCACGACGCCCACTTCTACGGTGCCCTCTACGGTTTTGTACTGAGTTTGGTACTGGTGCCGCAGGCCCTGCCTAACTTCTTTGAGCAGATCGGCAACTGGCGCCTGTTCTAGCTCCCGTCGCCATAAATTGCACTTTTATTTACAGGTAGCCACGCTACTATTCGGCTATAGAGGGGCTTTCTGCGTATAAAAGCTACTATACAGTTTTTATACGATGAATCACAAAGCCCCGAATACCTGCCTTAGATCAGTCCTGATTGTACTGATTCTGGCGTGTTGTCTGCCGGTTCATGCCCAGGAAGTAGCCTTGGCCGTGCCTCAGGAGCGCACCACGATCATGCAGTACCTGATAAATGAAAGGCCGGTGTTGGCAGACCTGGTCACCAAGGCCGGTCTTACGCCTTTGCTGTCCGGCAGCGGTACCTATACCTTACTTGCCCCGCCGGAGGAGGATTTGCAAAGTCTGCGAAACGAGTCCCCGCAACGGCTCAGGGCGATTGTGTCAGGTCATATCCTAAAGGGCCAGTACCAGGAAAGCGACCTGAAGGACGGTGCAAGTGTGGAGACACTGGCCGGCACCAAGATCAATGTTTGCCGCGTGAGGGGTTATACTTTGGTGGATGGCCTTCGCATCAACAGTGCAGACAAGGCGGTGAAGAACGGCGTAGTGCACAGCATCGGAGGCATTATCAGAGGCTGACCTCTCCGGGAAATGCAATAATGCGAAAGTTGTTGATAATGATGTATTTAGGTAGGAAAATGAAAAAGGGCTCAGGCCCTACTGCCTTTGGGTTAACTGTTGAGGGTACAAATTTAGGTGCTTTCGGCGGCACAAAAAGCTAAAATTTAAACTAAAACTTTATAAAATGTAAGGCCAAAGCAGGTATTTGTACGTATGAATTGGTAAGAGAATATGTACAGTACCAACAAAAATACAGCCCCCGAGAAGTCCAAAATCCAGATTGCAAAGAACCAGTGTTACGAGCTGCTGCACGACCGTACGGCAAACAGGCTATACTTTGCTGTAAACGGGTTCTGGAAGAATCGGGAAGTCGTCGCAGGGCTTCTCGATGATTGGCGGAAAGCGCTAAATTCGGTACAGCCCCACTTTACCCTCCTCCTGGACCTGCGCTCCATGATCACGCATCCCCAGCATTTAAACAGCCTGCACCTGGAGGTATATCAGCTCATCAAAGAGGCCGGTCTACACTATGCGGCCTGTGTGGGCCCCGAGGACCGGATTGCCACCCTGCAGGTGGAAGAGATCATCCGTAAAAGCGAGTTTCCGGTTAAAAACTTTGCCACTTGCCAGGAAGCTGATAGTTGGTTAAACAGCCTTTCCGGCACCTACACCTCCTAGAATATCCTCCCGTGCTATAGCTTTTTTGCCTCATAACCGTATGAGGCTTATAAAGTTATACCTGTTACTGCTTACCTGTCCCTGTTTGCTGCAGCGCTTGGTTTATTGGATCGTCTACAGATGTGTTGCAGCGATACACAGCAATTTTATACGGGCAACACATCTATGACATTTGAGATCGCCATTGTACTAGGGATTATCACGCTCGCGGTTATACTGTTTGTAACCGAGCGCCTGTCCATCGATACGGTGGCGATACTCACGATGGTGCTGTTCATGGTCACAGGCATCCTGACGCCTGTAGAGGGTTTTGCCGGTTTCAGCAACCCTGCCACCATCACAGTAGCCTGTATGTTCATCATCAGCACGGCTATCTTCAAATCAGGGGCGCTGAACAGCATTGGGCTGGCGCTGACGCGGATAGGCCGGAAGAACTACCTGCTGTGCCTGCTTTCGCTGATGCTCATTGCCGGCTGCCTCTCCGCTTTTATCAATGATACGGCCGTGGTGGCGTTGCTTATGCCTGTGGTGATACAGGTAAGCGATGACATACAGGTAAGCCCCTCCAAGCTCCTTATTCCGCTCTCCTTCGGCTCTTTGATGGGGGGCGTGTGTACGCTGATCGGTACCTCTACCAATATCCTTGTCAGTGGTATCGCCCAGGCGCAGGGGCAGCCGCCGCTTGGGATGTTTGAGTTCACCCCGGCCGGTGTCTGGTTCCTTCTGGTGGGGGTAGCGTATATGTTCCTCGTTGGCCGGTACCTGCTGCCCACTCGAAAGCACTCTAAAGACCTGTCGGAGGAGTTCAACCTCGGCGCTTACTTAACAGAGGTTGTGCTGTTGCCGGAGTCACCCTCGGTAGGGATGCCGCTGGGGGAGTCTGGCTTGGTGAACAACCTGGATGTGGAGGTGATCCAGGTAACCAGGAACAACACGAAGCTGGGAGCCACCCCCTCGCTGGTCCTGCGCGAAAACGATGTGCTGAAGGTGCGCTGCAGTGTGGAGAAGTTTAAAAAGCTGAAGGAGGAAAAGGGGGTCAAGCTGAAGCCTGAGCGGAGGCTGCAGGATGAGAGCCTGCACCTGGACAGCAGCAAGCTGTACGAGGCCATCGTGACGCCTAATTCCTACATGCAGGGCAAGTCGCTGAAGGAACTGGACTTCAGGTCGCACAATTTCGGCGCCTCCGTGCTGGCCATCCGCCACCGCGATGAGATCGTGCACGAGAAGCCCACGCACGTGAAGCTGGCCTCCGGCGACGTGCTGCTAATCTCTGCCAATAAGCAGCAGGCAGAAAAGCTGCGCGAGAACGACGACATCCTGCTCATCTCCCAAACGGAGCGGAGCCCTTATAACTACAGTAAAATCGTACCGGCTATCATTATTAGTGTGGGGGTGGTGTTGTCGGCGGCCTCTGGCATGATGCCCATTGCCCTGAGCGCACTGGCGGGGGTGGTGCTGCTGATACTGTTCCGTTGCATTGAGGTGAAGGAAGTGTACAAGGCCATCGACTGGAAGGTGGTTTTCATGCTGGCGGGCCTGCTCTCGATGGGGGCCGCGCTGGAGAAAACAGGCGCTGCCCGCCTGCTCGCAGAGTACCTGGTGGCCGGCGTGGGGGATTACGGGCCAAAGGTGCTGCTGTCGGTGTTCTTCTTCATCACGTTTATGGCCACCAACTTTATGTCGAACAACGCCACGGCGGCTCTGCTGGCTCCCATTGCCATTGTGGCCGCGCAGGAGATGGGGGTAAGCGTGCGGCCCTTTATCATGGCCGTGGCCTATGCCGCCTCCCTCAGCTTCATGACCCCGATGGGCTACCAGACCAACACCATGATCTACGGCCCCGGCAACTACCGCTTCTCCGATTACCTGAAGGTGGGCACACCGTTAAACCTGCTGTTCTGGGCGCTGGCCTCATTGATCATCCCCATGTTCTTCCCGCTGTAGCAGAGGATGTTCCACGTGGAGAGGGCGCGGTGTAAGTGATGGCCTCGCGCTGGTCCTTACGTGTGCGCCTCATGCCTAATTTTCTATCTTCTCCAGTTCCCCTGCCAACCTGGCCTCTGTCAATTTTACATAACCGGTTTCCTCCACGTATTGCTGCCCCTCATGTAGTATCCAGGCAATAAACTCTACAACGATCTTTTTGGCCGGCTTGCCCTTCGTTACAAGATACAGCGACCTGGCTGGGGGAGAGGGGAAGATGCCTTTGGCAATAGCCTGGTTCAGCTCATCCAGGCTGTCGTAGATAAACTCATTCCCATCCAGTGTGCCGTTCCCGTTCAGGTCGAGCGGTAGCGGGGCAATGCCCTGGTAGGGGTGCTTTGTGTGGATGTTGTAGACGTGGCTGATGTTGTTGTACCCTATGGCTGCTTCTTCCTTTGTCACCACCTCAGCCAGCTTTGGGTCACCAAGCACGCCTGTGCCCTTGAGCTCTTCCTGCTTGCCACCCAGATAGCTGGCCCAGATCCCCGATGCGCCGGCAGCGTCGGATCGGGTGAATACGCGCATGGGCAGGTTCCCGGAACCAGTCAGCTCGTTCCAGTTCTTTATCTTACCGGTGAGCCACACATCTCGCAGCTGCTCACGCGTGACGCCCTTGCTGTACAGCACATCGATGTAAGGGTTTTCGGCATTCATGGTGGGTATGACCGCGTCCTTTGCCACGGTAAAATAAAGAACGCCTTGCTGTGTCTCTTCCGGTGTAATGTCTCGCGATGCCATGCCCACGTCCACCGTGCCTGCCAGGGCGTCCTTTATGCCTTTACCGGTTCCACCCGCCTGGATGACGAACTCCACGCCAGGGTTGAGCTTCCGGAACTCTCTTACCCATCGGTTCATCATCGGGTACAAAGCAAAGGCGCCGGAAATGGTTATCTCCCCATGCAGCCCTGCCGGTTCTTTCTGCTCTTCCTGCTCTGTTCGGCAGCCGATGCAGGCTAGCAGTACAAGAAGGAGTATGGAAAGCTGTGTTTTCATGGTGATGGCTGCTTGAAAGTTGCCGCTTGGGTCATGGGTGCCCAAAGCACTGGGGAAGGTGTTGGTGGTTCAGGTGCATGCGGCACCACAGGCGGAAGCTGACGTGTAGTAGAGAGGTTATGAAAGGTTTTACTGGTGGGACGTGAATTGGTTTCCCTTTCCATGCGCTGCGCAACCTATACCCTGAGTCGGCGTGCGGCAGTAAAAGTTTGAAGGCCTGGGGCGCATAAGCTGCCAACCATACAAGCTAACTGCCGTAAAATCAGTTGCTTTTGTTGCGAGGGCTGTGGTGTAAGTGCTTCCCCCTCCTTGCCAATTACAGGAAGAGGCCGCAGTGGAATACTCCCCGCTTGGGGCTTTACCGTGGAAAATTAACTATACGCTACTTTTTGCAGATAAATGCAGACGCAAATGGGAGAAAACTTCCTGCTGATATCTTTAGCGATTCTGAGCCTGGGCTGCGTGATCTTACTGTGGCGCCTGATGGCAGACGATTTCCGGAAGGATGAGTGAGCTCTGAGGCAGGTGCTTCTGTTCAACATAACGTTTCTTGATTGTGGTAGAAGAGGAGTTAGCTAACAGGAATGGCCGTTCGCAGCATATGTTTATCCTTGATTTGCATGTTTGCCTTTTCAGCTGTTTTGGCTCAGCCTGCAGGCAGGCAGGTAACAGAGCAGCAACTAATATGGTACGCTTACTATAATACCCTTGAGTTTAATCCTAAGTGGTACCTGACCACCGAAATAGACGAAAGGAGGTTCCGCAAACCCGACAGGCAGCACCAGTTTCTGGTGCGCAGCCACCTGCACTACCTGCTGGGCAAGAACTGGGACGCCTCGCTTGGCTTCGCCTACTTTCTCCAGAGCCCGCAGGATCCCTATGCAACAGACAGACTGGTTGTGCCCGAGCTTCGACCCCATGTCCAGTTAGACTACCGACAGCCTTTGGGGCGGCTTGCTATTATTCACCGTTACAGGGCCGAAAAGCGCTTCTTTAGAAACACCGCTAACGGTGAGCTGGCAGCGGGCTATACTACCAACTACCGCTTCAGGTACAGGGTAGGTATAGAGTATACCATAATCAACATAAAGGAGCAGCCGCTCAGGTTAAGGCTGAATAACGAAGTAATGTTGAACGCCGGCAAAAGCATTGGGTATAACTGGTTCGACCAATACAGGGTATATGCCGGACTCGGATATCCTGTGTTGAAGGATGTCAACGTGGAGGCTGCCTACATCTATTGGTATCAGCAAAGACCCACTGGAAACCAATTCTACGAAAGGGATATTATCCGCTTTGTGATCAACCACAAGATCAATCTAAAAAAAGAAAAGCAGGCAGAGCAGGAGCAGTAGGGGATTAGAGCTACGCAGTGATACAGTGCAACTGCAGGCAAGGTGAAGCGACTACAGATACCCCCTCGCCTGCAGCAGGAACAGCTCCGCGTACTTCCCGTTCTGGGCCAGTAGCTCCTCATGAGAGCCCAGTTCTTTCAGTTGCCCGTTCTCCAGAAAGAGGATCCGGTCTGCCATGCGCACCGTGGAGAAGCGGTGGGAGATAAGTACAGCTGTTTTACCCGTGATCAACTCAGAGAAGCGCAGGAATACCTCATGCTCGGCGCGGGCATCCAAGGCGGAAGTTGGTTCGTCAAGTATAAGTAATTGCGCGTCGCGCATGTAAGCACGGGCCAGGGCCACTTTTTGCCACTCCCCACCCGACAGCTCCACCCCTTTGTTAAAGCGCTTGCCCAGCACCTGGTCATACTTGTCCGGCAGGCGCTGGATCACGAGGTCGGCCAGGCTTTTCTGAGCGGAGGTTTGGATGCGACCGCGGTCCTGTATGTTGTTGATCTGGCCGATGGCAATGTTATCAGAAGCGGTCATCTGGAAGCGCACATAATCCTGGAAGATGATGCCTACCTGGTGGCGCAAATCGTTGAGGTCATACTCGCGCAGGTCCGCGCCATCCAGCAGGATACGTCCCTCTGTAGGCTCATACAGCCTTGCCAACAGCTTTACCAGGGTTGTTTTTCCGGCCCCGTTCTCACCTACCAGCGCCAGTTTCTCTCCTGCCCTCAGGTGGAACGACAGGTGGCGCACGGCCCACTTCTCGCTGTTGTGATACTTAAATCCTACGTTTTCAAAGGTAAAGCCCTGCCTGATGGGGCGCGGTACCGGCAGCGGGTTAGCGGGTGGGGCAATCTGGGGCTGCAGCTCCAGAAAGTCGAACAGGTCCTGCAGGTATAAGGCACTCTCCGCGATCTGGGAAAAGCGCGTCATGATGCCCTGCAGGAGGCTGCGCATGCTGCTGAAGGAGCCCGCCAGAAAGGTAAGCGTACCGACGGTGATGGCACCTGCCACCGTCTGGAAAAGGATGAACACATAAGCGCCATAGTAGGCCAGGGTGCCGAGGGCGGAGAGGGCACTGCCCCAGACAGCGCGCTTCACGGTAATGCCCTTGTTCAGGAGGTAGTACTTGTCGGACAGGTGCTTAAAGCGGCTGGCCAGGAAGCCGGAGAGGTTGAAGGTTTTGATCTCCTTGGCTGTCTCGTCTGAGGCCCCGATGTAGCGCAGGTAGTCCAACTCGCGGCGCTCCGGTGTCCAGGAGCGGGAGAGGGAGTAGGTGCGTTCGTTGAAGTGTGTCTCGCCCAGAAAGGAAGGTATAACCGCCACCAGCAGGATCAGGATGAGCCAGGGGTTAAAAGCGATGAGGCCTACCGCCAGAAAAGCAATGGTCACGATATCCTGCAGCTGCGACAGCACCTGCGACATGAGCACCACCCGCGTTACCGTCTGCCGCCGCGCCCGCTCCAGCTTATCGTAAAACGTGGCGTCCTCAAACTGCGCCAGGTCCAGCCTGGCGGCGTGCTCTATCAGGGCCACGGAAGTGCGGTTCGAGAAGAGGTCCCCCAGCAGGCTGTCCACCAGGGTAATGCTGCGGTTGATGATATCGGAAAGAATGGCCAACCCCAGCTCCAGCGCTACCAGCAGCCACAGGTAAGACAAGTCCTGCTCACCGGCCACGTCTATCAACCGGATCACCTCGTCAATGATCAGCTTGCCGACATACAGCATGGCCAGGGGCAGCGAAGCCTTCACCAGGCGCAGTAATAAGTTGCTGACTGTCATACTTTTGCTTGTGTCCCAGATCAGCCCAAAGAACTTGGGCAGGTTCTTCAGCGCCCCCAGCTGCTCCCGCAGGCTCTTCTTCTCTTTATCCGCCTGGCTGCTGGCGGCTCTCATTCCTTTTCTTTCTTTACTCATAGGGTGTAAGTCAGGCCATATTTCACTAGAATCCTAGATAGCTATACAGGTAGCTGCAGGTTTTGTTTAGGTAGAGGCTGAAGCCTCCAGTTGATATAGAAAGGCTATGTTTGGCAGTGGGGATGGCTGAATGGTTATAATATTTTATATATTCGTAGATATTTACAATTACTGACAACACAGCAAAAGCAAAATTAAGAGTTGCCCTGGCAACAGCGCTAACAGGGGCATGGTAGGAGCAGCAGAGGCGCTTAGGGTTGTAAGGGAAACACCAGTCCGGAAACCCGGCACCTTCAAAGGGCAGCCGGTTCCTATGCTTTATACTTTACCTGTCAGGTTTAACTATGGCTAAGCCGAGAGTTGTTAAATTAGGCTAAAATAACGATCTGATACTATGAAAAAACACCTGTTTACCCTGCTGCTATGCTGTGGACTCACCTGCGCTTCCTTTGCCCAGGTAAAGGTACCGCAGGAAGAAGTGGCCACTGTGGAGGCGATCACAGCTGCCGGGCTTCACATCATCTCCGGCCCCAAGGGGCAGCCGCGCGACATGGAAAAGTTTAGGGCCCTGTTCCTGCCCGATGCCCAGATGGGAGGCGTGTTCTTTAAAGGCGACAGCAGCTTTGTGCGCATCACCACTGTGGAGGCCTTTGCCGAAAGAAACGGACCCTTTTACGAGCAGAACGGTTTTTATGAGAAGCAACTGGGGTTGCAAGTAGAGCAGTTCGGAAACATCGCCATCGCCTTCCAAAGCTATGAGACACGCTTCACCCCAACGGGTAGGGTGGAGGCACGCGGCGTGAACACCTACCAGCTCGTGTTTGACAAAGGGCGCTGGTGGATCGCCAGCCTGCTGTTTACGCCGGAGTCGGAGAAGCATAAAATCCCGCAGAAGTATCTGAAATAAGCCCGATACAGTATAGTACCCTATGACGCGGTACTTGCTGTACTTCCTGACAGGCTTTGCCCATGCCTTTATCATTCAGTTGTATGAGGGCTTGTCGGCAGGGCCTGCTTCTTATTACCCCACACTTGGACTGGCAGGTGCCGTAGGGCTTTTTGCTGTAGCCTCCTGGCTTACGCTGTTCAACATCAGGGTCGGATCGGTTCTGGCTTTGCTGAGTCTGCTGTTGCTTATACCCTGGACGGTGACGGCCGTTTCACAGACACTGCAGCAGGAAACCGCCATTGACAACATCACCCTGATCATACACGCTGTTTTAGCCGTGCTGCTCCTGGCTTCCCTTATCGTTAGTGTCCGCTTTACTTTCAGCAGGAGGCTCTCCTGGAGGAAGGGTACACCTAAGCCAGCTGTTTTCCTGAAGATCCTGCTTGCCCTTATACCTGTTTCAGTGGTTGTGGCATGGGTAGTGGTGATGCGGTGGCCAAGCTAAACCCCTACAACGAGAAAAGCCCCAGCCTAGGGGCTGGGGCTTTTTCTCACCTTAAAACAAACTAAACTAATCTAAACTTTATCTAACCTTATCTTTGTCCCTCTTACCGGGTATATGTCTTGTTTCTGTTTCTTCTGCGGATACTTTTTATCGGCTGCAGAAAATTAAATTCAAAAAAAGTTCAGGCTGTGTTTGTAAATTAGCAAAACGCTATTTATATTAGCCTGTCGAATAGTGTCTCTCTGAATTCGGGTGCAAAATTACACTTTTAGTTTTCTAATAAAAAAGAAAACGGAAAAGATTTTTTGCCTTTGGCTGCCTTATATCTTCCTCTTCCTTTCCTTGGATTGTCCTGTTCAGGTGTTGCATGCTCTGCTACAATAAGTTAAGGTGTAATACCTGCTGTTAAGGTTGAAGCTGGCTGCGCCTGCTTTCATTAAAACAGGCGCAGCTAACTACCATTCAAAAGTTATAAAACAAGGCTTATTTTGCCACTCCTTCTGCCACAGACACAGCAGAGGCTCCAAAAAAGCCGATGGCGCCGCCCGAGATGTTGCTAGGGGCATTGGCCGGGGTTGTCTCAAATGGCCCCCCTGAAGCGTTCTGTTGGTTGGCTAGCGCGAGCCAGAACTCATAACCCGGCTTGTTAAGGGAGTACAGCTCCACTTTGATTCTGTCACCTTCCTTTAGTCCAAACTGCATGTCCACGCTGCCACTTTTGCCGTCATACAACTCATCGTTGAATATTGCCAGTTCATCCGGGTCCAGCTTTCCGTTTACAAACACGTTCCAGCGGTAGTAGTTGCCCTTGCCCGCCGGGTCGCTGAAGTGCAGGTAAGGGTGGTACCCGTTGTCATTCTCGTTCGATGACTGTTTATACACAAACGTGAGGGAGTCGATAGGGGAGACAGCCGGCATGAAGCTCTGGGCGGTATACTCTTTACCGTCAACAACCGCTCTTAAATAGTAGGTGTTGCCCGGCTGGCCCTGCAGCTTGCTGGTCTGGTAAAGGCCCTCACTTACCTGCTGCAGCGTGTCGGCTATGCCCCGGTTGTCCGACACGATCACCAGTGCCCCGTTCACACCCGGCGTGCGGCCCTGGTCCAGGTAGCCCTTGGTAGTGGAGAGGCGCACCTGGTAGGGACCTGGCTGGTTGGTGATCAGCCCTTCTACCACCAGTTTGGTGTCGGCGGTCCGGAGCTCGTACTCGATCACCTCCTCGCAGCTGGTCAGGCCGAGGGTAAGCACGGTGGATAGGTATAAAAAGATCTTTTTCATGGTCTTATTTTTTTACAGTCGTCTTGCGTTTAGAAGTTGAAGTTGTAGGTCAGGGCCGGGATGATGCCGAACAGGTACGTCTTCACCGCCTCTGTCTTGTTGCGGTCGTCCTCGCTCTCACGGAAGTAGATCGAAAAGGCGTTCTTACGGGCATAGGCGTTGTAGAGGCTCAGGTTCCAGGAGCTGCTGTACTTTTTGAACTCGCTTTTCGGCTTCTCATAGGTGGCAGACAGGTCCAGGCGGTGGTAGTCGGGCAGGCGGTAGCCGTTGCGCTCTGAGTACACAGGGTATGTCTTGCCGTTATACTCGTAGCGGCCTACCGGCATGGTAATAGCGCCGCCCGTGGCGTAGGTCCAGCTGGCGCCGAAGTTGATGCTCGGGCTGAACTGGTAGGAAAGCACCAGGTTGCCGGAGTGGCGGCGGTCGTGGCGCAGCGGGTACGGGTTACCGTTGTTGATGCCCGGCACCGTGCGCTCTGTCTTAGACAGGGTATAGCTTACCCAGCCGGTCAGGAGCCCCTTCTGCTTGCGTAGGTAAAACTCAGCGCCGTAGGCTTCTCCCGTGCCGCGCAGCAGCTCGGTCTCCAGGCGCTAGTTCAGGAAGATCTCAGCGTAGTCCTTGTAATCGATCTGGTTGTCCATCCACTTGTAGTACACCTCCACAGAACCCTCGAACATATTGTCGGCAAAGTTGCGGAAGTAGCCGGCGGCCACCTGGTCGGCGATCTGTGGTTTTACATAGCTGCTGCTCGGCACCCACACGTCGAAAGGCATGGCCGAGGTGGAGTTGGACACCAGGTGCAGGTACTGTAGCGTGCGGTTATAGGAGGCCTTGATGGAACTCACGTCATTCAGCTCGTACTTGGCCGAGAGACGAGGCTCCAGCCCACCGTACTGCTTGATCTTCTCAAAGCGGCCGTACTCCACCGTGTCAGTCGGCATGTCGAAGTTCTCGTCGTAGAGGAACACCTTGCCCGGCCCCATGTTGGTGAAGCTCGACAGGCGCAGGCCGTAGTCTACCGTCAGGCGGTCTGTGAGCTGGTGCTCGTTGCTCAGGTACAGGGCCCCTTCCAGAGCGCTGGTGGAGTTCAGCTTCAGGCTGTTTACATAGGACTCCGGCCCCGGCTTTACCTCGGCCGGCATAAAGTTGTGGTACGTCAGGTGCAGGCCAAAGCGCAGCTGGCTCTTGGGGCTCAGGAAATAGGTATAGTCATTCTTGATGCCGTAGTCCTTGATGTGGGACTTCCAGGTGAACTCCGACTCTTTTGCCCGTGAGCCCAGGGCGTAATCAAAGTCAGAGAAGATGAAGGTGGTGTTGGAGAAGAGCCTGTCGCTGAACAGGTGGTTCCAGCGCACCGTGGCCGTGGCGTTGCCCCAGTTCATCATAAAGTCGTCGGTGGCAGCCACATCGCGCCCGAAGTAGCCGGAGACAAACAGGCGGTTCTTCTCGTTGAGCGTGTAGTTGACCTTCGTGTTGAGGTCGTAGAAATAGAGTTTATTGCCCTTGATCTCCTCATCATTGCTTAGCCCGAAGAAAATATCGGCATAAGTGCGGCGGCCTGAGAGGATGAAGGAGCTCTTGTCCTTTACGATCGGCGCCTCCACCGTCAGTCGGCTGGAGATGGTGCCGATACCGCCGGACACGGCCATCTTTTTGTTGTTGCCCTCTTTCATGCGGATGTCTAGGAGAGAGGAGAGACGGCCGCCGTGCTGGGCCGGAATACCACCCTTGTAAAGCTGCACATCCTTGATGGCATCGGCGTTGAACACGGAGAAGAAACCCATCAAATGCGAGGCGTTGTACACCGGCGCCTCGTCCAGCAGGATCAGGTTCTGGTCCACGCCGCCGCCGCGCACATAAAAGCCTGAAGTGCCCTCGCCGGCCGTTTGTACGCCCGGCGTCAGCTGCACCGCCTTCACCACGTCCACCTCACCCAAAAGGGCCGGCAGTGTACGAATCTCCGACACCTGCATCTTCAGGGTACTCATCTCCATGCTTCGCACGTTGTTGTCCTCTTTGCGGGTAGTGATCTCCACCTCTTTGAGGGCAGTCGCGTTCTGACCCAGCTCAATGTCCAGTTTCTGGTTCGCTGTCAGCTGCACGATTTTGGAGGTCGTTACGTAGCCCAGGTAGTTGTAAAGGAGCGTGTAACTGCCCTTGGGCAGGGTCAGGGAGTAAAAGCCGTACTCGTTGGTGCCGATGCCCGTGCCCGGCAGCTCCTGCACGCTTACCGAGGCTCCGATCAGCCCCTCGCCGGAGGATTTGTCTTTCACGTAACCGCTGATGGTTACCTTCTCCTGCGCCAGCGCAGGGAGTGTGAGCAGGAACAGGAAAAGCAGCCAGCTGCCGCGTTTCAGCAATTGTGGTTTCATAGTTTTATTTTGCTATATGATGTAAAGTCGAGCGGTGTGTCTGAAGCTGACGGCACAAAATTAGATTGCGGCGCCTGCCAGGGTCTTACATAATTTTAGGTATGTGTTGCATATTTATATAAGAAGCACTCCCCGTAAGACTGATAGAGGAGCTGCCGCTAGTATATTTATGCCTGCTTAAGCGAAACAGGAAGCTATGTTCCTCTATGCCTCCTGAATCAAAACAGCGAAGGTGCGCCTGCACAAGCTGGGGAGTTCTTAAAAAATAGAGCGATAACATTTGCTTAATATTGTTTTTAAATATATATTAGCTTGCCGTTATATCATCTTCTCGGATTGGGCGCAAAATTATAGGAATGGTTTCTTACAGAAAAGGAACATAGGGAGATTCTAATGTTAAATTTTATGAACTACTCCTTTTCCTGGATGAACCGGGTAAAACATAAGATGTAGCGAATTCATCAACCAGGCCTGCTCTGTGTTTAAACACGATTTCTTTCTGCAGCTACTTTTTATTCACTTCCTGTCAGGTATCTCAAAAAACAAGGCATAAAAAATGGCTAAGCCGCCTGAGCAGATACTCAGGCGGCTTAGCCATCAGGTGAATGGTATTTTCTGTTGCGTTAGATCATGGCCACAGTCTTGTTGTCGATCTGCACCCCGTAGGTGTTCTTGTAATGTACCTTGCGCTCCAGCGCCGCAATAACAGGCTCTGAAAAATCGACACCCTCCATCTCAGAGGCATCCGGCAGGGCTCCCGGACTAAACACGTTGATTTCCATGAGCTTGTCGCCCACAATATCCAGGCCTACGAGGAACATCCCGTCCTGTATCAGTTTAGGGCGCACCAGCTCCACCAGGTCCAGCATGCGCTTGTCTACCTTGGCGGCCTGCACCGACCCTCCGGCATGTATGTTGCTGCGGATGTCTCCCTGGCTGTTC
>JAJLKL010000031.1:0-7726 GCA_033838975.1 Hymenobacteraceae bacterium
CCACAGGTGAAGCCAGCCGCCTCTTATGGCGGTAATGTGGAGATCATCGAGATGGACCGCATGCGCAAGATGATCGCTGACCGCATGGTGGACAGCAAGCGCATTTCTCCGCACGTGACCTCTTTCGTGGAGGCAGACGTGACCAACATCGTGAACTGGAGAAACAAGTGGAAGAACGAATACAAAAAGCGCGAGGGCGAGAACCTGACCTTCACACCGATCTTCATCGACGCCATCGCCAAGGCGATCAAAGATTACCCAATGATCAACGTGTCAGTGGACGGTGGTACCATCATCCGCCACAAGGACATCAACATTGGCATGGCCGTGGCCCTGCCAAGCGGTAACCTGATCGTGCCCAACATCTAGAACGCTGACCAGCTGAACCTGAACGGCCTGACCAAGAAGGTGAATGACCTGGCCAACCGCGGACGCAACAACAAGCTGACGCCAGACGACCTGGCGGGTGGCACTTACACGGTGTCTAACGTGGGTTCTTTTGGCAACGTGATGGGCACGCCGATCATCATGCAGCCGCAGGTGGCCATCATGGCTGTGGGCGCCATCAAGAAAAAGCCGGCCGTGATCGAGACACCGGAAGGAGACCTGATCGGTATCCGCCACTTCATGTACCTGTCGCACTCTTACGACCACCGTGTAGTGGACGGCTCATTGGGCGGTATGTTTGTGCGTCGTGTGGCCGATTACCTGGAGAACTTCGACGTGAACCAGACGATCTAGTCCAAACAGGAGGGAATTGACAAAGGACCTTTTGTTACGTATATCAAAGCCTGTCTCTCCATGAGGCAGGCTTTTGTTTTGCACGCGCCTAACCTAACACAGATTATTTTGCATCTTCACATCCCTAAACCGTAATAATAAAATGAGAAATATTCTTCCCTGGATCTTAGCAGCCATCTTTCTTTTCCTGGCCATTTACTTTTACTGGCAAAAGAACGAAGCAGAAAGCCGCCTGCAGATTGCCGACAACAAGGTAGCCGAGATAGACCAACAACTGGAGGAGCAGACAGAAGCGACTGACTCGCTTGAGGAGATGGTGCTGCCACCGGACACGATGGACCTGGTGCCTCCCGGAGGCGCACGCTTTGTAGATGAGCTGGGTTCGTTGAGCGAAAGCGATATTCAGCGCCTGAAGCGAAAGGGGCTGAAAAACCCGGAGTCGGACCTGATGAACGATTTGAACCGTAAACAGAGCAAGCTTATACCTACAGAGGGTGTGCTGGGCGGTACCATGGCTATCCGGGACACACGCATCCTGAATGACCGCTACGCCCTTGCCTACTACGAGGACGGCCATATCGGGGGCTACATGATCCTGAAGTATGACGTAAACAACGGAAACATCAACTGGACCGTGGTAGACAGCTCACGCCTCTAAAGTTTAGCACGAGTTTTGAACAGTCAAGTATAAACCTACAGCGTATGATCCTTCTTAACCTTATACTTCCCCTGTTCTTCTCTTTTGTGATAGCCGATACCGGGCAGCTGCACCTGCAGCAGGATCTGCAGAAAGACCTCGCAAAGCTGCAGCAGAACAGCCGCTACTTTATCAGCGATAACAGCAGCCTCAGCCCTTCCCTGCAGGGTATAGCCAACGACCTGCAGCTGTTCGCCCTGGTTTCTGACCTTGATTTAGAGAAGGCCACGCACAGTCAGCAGCAGCAGGGGCCGCACCAGGTACAGCAATGGACACTCAGTGAAGGGGATATCCGGCAAATCACCCAGATTCAAAGTGAGATCCAACTGGACACGGTGGTGACGCAGCGCTACCTGGAAAACCGGGCTCCTACACAGCAGCGTGTCATGAACGACTTTACCTTCCGTACCTACTTGGTGTCCACCTCCAGGGAGCCGGCCAAGCTCTACTACCTCACGGAGGCAACACAGGGGCTACTCGCTTATAGGCTTGGGGAACGCCAGGTGGAGATAAATTATGCCGATAAAAAGCAAGGCCTAGTGGATGTGCTGCCAAAGTACGAGGCGGAAGTACAGGCCCTTATTCAGGGGCTAAGCCAGTAGAAAGCGTTACGCTAAAAAGACAAAAGGCCGCCCCTGACACATCAGGGGCGGCCTTTGCTATAGATGTATATTGCCTACAGGGCCGCCAGGCTCTGCTCAATGGCGTTGATCTTCGCTTCGGCGTCGGCTTTCTTCTTACGCTCGTTGGTGATAACTGCCTCAGGGGCTCCGCTTACAAAACGCTCGTTGCTCAGCTTTTTGTCTACAGATGCCAGGAAGCCTTTGGTATACTCCAGCTCCTTCTGCAGACGCTCACGCTCAGCCGCCACGTCAATGTTGCCCTCCATCGGGATGAAGAACTCATCGCCGGCCTCTACGAAGCTGATGGCACCCTCCACGTTTTCTTCCACAAAGCTGATCTCGCTGATGTTGGCCAGTTTACGGATGATACCCAGGAACGGGCCGTAGCCGTTGTGGTTCATTACCTTGATGAACAGGTCCAGCTGCTTGGAGTTCGGGATATTCTTCGAGTTACGCACATTACGGATAGCCCCCACCACATTCAGGATGCTCTCCATCGTTTCGATGATGCCCTTGTCAAACTTATCCTTCTTAGGCCAGGGAGCCACAATGATATACTCCTTCTCCTTACGCTCCTTCAGGTCATGCCAGATCTCCTCGGTAATGAACGGCATGAACGGATGCAAGACCTTCAGCACCTTCTCCAGGTACACGATGGTCGTGTCCAGCGTCTGCTTGTCTATCGGCTGCTGGTAGGCAGGCTTGATCATCTCCAGGTAATTGGAGCAGAAGTCGTCCCACACCAGCTTATACACCGTGAGCAGGGCATCCGAGATACGAAACTTGCTGAAATGGTCCTCGATCTGTGCAAACGCCTCGTTGAAGCGGGAGTCGAACCACTTCATGGCCGTCTCGTTCGGGCAAGGCAGGTTCTCATCCACTTCCCATCCCTTGATCAGGCGGAAGGCATTCCAGATCTTGTTGCTGAAGTTACGGCCCTGCTCCACCAGCTTCTCGTCGAACAGCAGGTCGTTACCGGCCGGTGAGCTGAACAGCATACCGGCGCGCACCCCGTCGGCACCATACTGCTCGATCAGGTCCAGCGGGTCCGGCGAGTTGCCCAGCTGTTTCGACATCTTGCGCCCCTGCGTGTCGCGCACGATACCGGTCAGGTACACATTGCGGAACGGCGGCTCGTTGCGGAACTCAAATCCGGCCATGATCATACGCGCCACCCAGAAGAACAGGATCTCCGGGGCGGTTACCAGGTCATTAGTTGGGTAATAGTACAGGATATCCTTGTTATCCGGATCCTTGAAGCCGTCAAACACAGAGATCGGCCACAGCCAGGAAGAAAACCAGGTATCCAGTACGTCTTCGTCCTGGCGCAGGTCCTCTGGCTGCAGGTTTTCGTTGCCACTCTCCTTACGGGCAAGCTCCAAGGCCTCCCCCGCATTGTTTGCAACCACGAAAGAGCCATCCGGCAGGTAATAAGCTGGTATCTGCTGCCCCCACCACAGCTGGCGCGAAATACACCAGTCGTGCACGTTCTCCATCCAGGAGCGGTACATGTTCTTGAACTTCGGCGGATGCAGGCGGATCTCGTCGTTCATCACGGCCTCCAGGGCCGGCTTGGCCATCTTATCCATCTTGCACCACCACTGCATCGACAGGCGCGGCTCAATCACGGCACCTGTGCGCTCAGAGGTCTGCAGGACAGAGGCATACTCCTCTACCTTCACCAGAAGCCCGGCTTCCTTCAGGTCTTTTACAATATTGCGGCGTGCCTCAAAACGGTCCTGCCCCACATACAGCTGTGCCTGCTCGTTCAGGGTACCGTCATCGTTCAGGATGTCTATGGTTGGCAGCCTGTGCTTCTGCCCGAGCTCATAGTCGTTCAGGTCGTGCGCAGGGGTTACCTTAAGCGCACCTGTACCGAAGTCGATCGCCACGTACTCATCCAGTATAACCGGGATCTCCTTGCCCAGCAGCGGAATGCGTACGGACTTCCCGTGCAGGTGGGTATAGCGCTCATCGTTCGGGTTTACAGCCACGGCCACGTCAGCCATGATGGTCTCCGGACGTGAGGTGGCAACTGTGATGTACTGTGGCTCCGCTGTCCCGTCTGCTACTACTTCGTAGTTCAGGTGGTACATTTTAGCCATGGTGTCTTTCGGCACCACCTCTTCATCGGAAAGCGCGGTTTTACCCTGCGGATCCCAGTTCACCATGCGCACACCCCTGTAAATCTGGCCTTTACGGTACAGATCCACGAATACCTCGATCACGGCGGCAGACATATCGTCCTCCATCGTGAAGCGGGTGCGGTCCCAGTCGCAGGAGGCGCCCAGTTTCTTCAGCTGCTCCAGAATAATGCCGCCGTATTTCTCTTTCCACTCCCAGGCATACTGCAGGAACTCCTCACGGGTCAAATCTTTTTTGTTGATGCCTTTTTCCTTCAACATAGCCACCACTTTTGCCTCCGTGGCAATAGAGGCGTGGTCTGTACCCGGCACCCAGCAAGCCTCCTTGCCCTGCATACGCGCACGGCGGATAAGCACATCCTGAATCGTGTTGTTGAGCATGTGGCCCATGTGCAGCACTCCCGTTACGTTTGGCGGCGGGATCACAATGGTATAGGGCTCTTTCTTGGGGTTAGGGCTAGAACGGAAGAAGCCGCGCTGCATCCAGCTGTCGTACCACTTCTTCTCTACCTCTTTAGGGTTATATTTTGTTGAAATCGACATCTTGTACTAATTATTTCGGCGTGTTAAGCTAAGAAGCAAAATTAGGGAATTTAAGGGAATTACGAATCAAAGAATCATGGATTACGCATGTTGATTTCTGGTCAGAATCAGGATTTTCAGGAGTATTGGATATGCACTTTTTTGGTTTATTGGTACACATGGCATTTGTGCGCACCGGATCAGCTTCGGAGAAAAAGAATTATACTTGAATCCTTTTCACTTGTTATTCCTTTAAAACCTGTTACTGATAAGTAAAAAACCTGTCTCTTGCGGGACAGGTTTTTTACTTATCAGTAGTGCTTGATGCTTAAGCCTCCTGGTGCAGCCAGCTTTTCTTGGCCAGCAGCTCCTCCTCTGTCTCGCGGTAATCCGGGTCATCGACGCAGCAGTCTACCGGGCAGACGGCGGCGCACTGAGGCTCCTCATGGAAGCCCATGCACTCAGTACATTTATCTGATACGATGTAGTAAAACTCATCTGAAATAGGTGGCTGAGACTCATCTCCCGGGATGACCTCCCCGCCGTCGATCTCCACCTCCTTCAGGGCAGTGCCACCTCCCCAGGTCCACTCCATACCGCCTTCGTAAATAGCAGTATTAGGACACTCGGGCTCACAGGCACCACAGTTTATACACTCATCGGTTATCATTATCGCCATAGTCGTATCTCCTGTATATTTTTTATACTTTTGTACTTCTTGTTTCTTTTAACAAACAAAATTAGAAACATTAAGTATCCCTATCAAATAAATTTTCATTAGCCGCGCATTTACTATGACATTAGAGAACAGGATCGAAGCTTTTATAGAACTCGGTAAGCAGCTGAAAAGTCTCTCAGCGGAAGACCGTAAAGCCTGGGCATACATCGCCTCGGCCCGCAACGTGTGGTTCGACGAAGAGAATGTCTCCAGTGCCATAGACGGAATTGTTACGCTCCTGGATGAGCAGTACCTCCGTGAGTGGCTTTACCCCTACCACCTCAAACAGGTTGCACCGAAAAAGGTTGGCGTGGTGATGGCCGGCAATATCCCGATGGTGGGGTTCCATGATTTCCTGTCGGTGCTGATCAGCGGCCATTACCTGCTGGCCAAGCTCAGCACCGACGATGAGCCGCTTATGAGGCGCCTGACTGACATGCTTATTTCCATTGAGCCGGCCTTTGCCAACCGCATCGAGTTTGTGCCAATGCTGAAAGACGCAGACGCCATCATTGCCACCGGCTCCGACAACACGGCCCGCTACTTTGAGTACTACTTTGCCAAGCGCCCGCACATTATCCGCAAAAACAGGACAAGCATCGGAATACTGACCGGCCACGAAGAATCAGATGATCTGAAGGCGCTGGGCAACGACATCTTCCAGTACTATGGCCTGGGCTGCCGGAATGTTTCCAAAGTGTTTGTACCGGAAGGCTACTCCTTTGATAAGTTTTTTGCGGCAAATGAGCACCGTAGCAGCATCCTGAACCTGCACAAGTACCAGAACAACTACGACTATAACAAGTCGCTGCTGCTGGTAAACCGCGTGCCGCACCTCGATAACGGCTTTATGCTGGTACAGCAAAGCGAGGCACTCGTATCCCCTATTTCCGTGCTTTTCTACGATACGTTTGGCTCCCTGGCTGAGCTCCGCCATAAGCTGGCCGAGGTAAAAGACAAAACGCAGTGCGTTGTGTCGGCCCATGGCTGGCTTGAAGGCAGCATCCCGTTCGGAGAGGCCCAGTGTCCTATGCCGTGGGACTATGCCGATGGGGTAGATACACTTAGGTTCTTACAGAGACTTTGATATTTACCTCTCAACAAAAAAGGATTAGCTATATTCTATATAATTTCCTATATTGGTTTTAGTGTTTGGCCACTAAACCAGAAACCGCACATGGAAATTACAGTAAACCCTATTCCGATGATAGAGAAGGAGCAAATCCCTTCCTTTCATTTTGGACATGAAGATGTATTAGCTGACGCAGACGCACGTAAAAAGCGGATACGGGACCTGAACCGGGCCACTTCTCTGGGCAATACCTACCAGGGCAAGGTTGAGATCACTTTTCAGACAGCTGATGGGGAGCAGAAACGTGTTGCTACCACTGTATGGGCTGTTGATGACAGGTTCATGACCCTGAAAGCCGGCTGCTCCATTCCCATCACCTCTATTGCCAACATAGAGTTCTTTTAAGCACCAGACCAGCCCCAGAAGCCCCGCACCTTCTTCGGCCGGTCTCCGGTGTGTGTTTATTTTCCTTTCCCTATTTCGCCCCCTTCTTTTCTGCTGCACAACACTTTTCAAGAAAGTAGGCTGCGTCAGAACCTAGATAGCTTTTCGCTATGTTTTAGGCGGTGTATCCACCCATTTAATCTAACTAAACTATATGAAGAAAAAGCTGAAAAGAGCCGACCTGATTGATAAGGAGCGTATTCCTATGCTCCACTTCGGCAACGATGATGTACTGAAGGACCCTTCGGCACGCAGCAGACGGTACTATGATGTAAACCGGGCTGCCATCCTGGGTAACGCTTACCGCAACAAAGCGCGCATCACGTTTTGTACAGACGCAGGCGAAATAAAATGCGTTGAGACCACCATTTGGGCTTATGATGATAAGTTCGTGTTGTTGAAGTCAGGCACATTCCTTCCACTTAAATCCATCTATCAGATAGACAACAGCTGAAAGTGATCGCCACATCCTCCACAGTCTGTCCGGTTGCAGTTGGGAGAACGCAGCCTGGCAGGAATAAACAGCAACAGCTCGCGACAGAGGTCTTTTAAATTACCTTATCGCGAGCTGTTGCTGCTTTAGCATAGCGCCTAAACCCTCTCCAGCACCTTCAGGATGAGAGCATCGATCACTTCATCTGCGTTCGGGGCAAACTGCTGCGTAATACGGTTGGCCACAATCGCGTTCAGCGACAGCACCTCATGCCCCAACAGGCGGCCCATGCTGTAATATCCTGCTGTTTCCATCTCAAAGTTGGTGAACTG
>JAJLKL010000032.1:0-9541 GCA_033838975.1 Hymenobacteraceae bacterium
TACATGCACCTGCTCGAGCATGGCGGCACCGTGTTCGTGAACACCGGCAACGAGCACCTTATGCGCATGAGCCGCCGCATCGAGCACAAAGTAACCTACCCGGCCCAGGGCGACTACTACCAAAGCGAGTTGCTGGAGGCAACACCTTACGTGGTGTACAAAGACGAGGAAGGCAACACCGTGACTACCCAGCTGGTAGGCAGCTACAACTACGAGAACATGGCCGCCGCCGCCTGCATTGGCAAGTTCTTCGGCGTGCCGTTGGAGAAAGCCAATGCGGCCATCGCCAACTACAGCCCGGTGAACAATCGCTCGCAGGTGATGCAGAAAGGCAGCAACACGCTTATTCTGGATGCTTACAACGCCAACCCAACCTCCATGGCAGCGGCCATCCGCAACTTCGGCGGCATGAACGCCACGCACAAAGTTGTGATTGTGGGCGATATGCTGGAGATGGGAACCGAAAGCGCAACCGAACACAAAGCCATCGGGGAAATTATCGCCGAACAGAACTTTGAGACCGTACTCCTTTGCGGGCCGGAGATGAAACACGCTGCTGAAGTTGATAGCCGCTTTCATTACTTTGCTTCTAAGGCTGAACTGCAAAGCTGGTTGGAAAACAATCCTATTTCGGAGAGTTACGTGCTCGTGAAGGGCTCGCGGGGTATGGGATTGGAGACGCTGGTGGAGGTGCTTTAATTTGGCGATCAGGGTAGAATCCCGTAGCGTGAAAATTTTTTAGAATCTTAGTGTGAAGTTGAATTGAGGATAAGATAACTTCTTATTTTAAGAAAAGGGCCCGTGATTTTATGATCGCGGGCCCTTTATACGTTTAGCCATCAAAAGTCTGGTGTGTTACTTAAAACGGCGAATCAAAATCCTGCAGCAGCGGCAGCACCTCGTCCTTCGGCGATACCAGCGGCTCGGCTATACCCCAGTCTATACCTAGCGCAGGGTCGTTCCAGAGAATACCTCCTTCAGATGGCTGGTGGTAGAGGCTGGTGCATTTGTAGAGGAAGCTGGTGTTGTCCTCCAGCGCCACAAATCCGTGCGCGAAGCCTTCGGGTATGTAGAGCATGTTATGCTGCTCTGCGTCGAGTATACAGGTGGCATGCTGCCCGTAAGTAGGCGAGTCTTTGCGAAGGTCTACGGCCACATCCAGCACCCGGCCCGATGCAACCCGCACCAGTTTGCCCTGCGCATAGGGCGGCTTCTGGAAATGCAGTCCGCGCAGCACTCCCTTTTTCGATACCGACTCATTATCCTGCACGAAAACCGGGTTAATCCCAAAGGGCTCAAACATCCTGGCATTATACGTCTCCATAAACCAGCCCCGCTCGTCGTGGAATACACGCGGAATAAACTCGATCAGGCCTTCGATGTGATACGTTTTATGCTCCATGGCTGGTTATGGGGTATGCTGTGGCTTTTGTATTCGGCCGACAAGTTAGGTCTTTTCGACCTTCTTCTGAAATTTTTCGGCTAACTTGCGCCTGTCCCGCGTTTCCCAGCGCGCTATACCTGCAGCCCTTTAACCGGGGCCGGGGCCAATTACGTACAAAGAGCCAAGCCGAAAAAGGCTGACAAAACCGCTACGCTTAACATCTGAAAATGGGTAAACAAAAATACTACGAAACCGCCAAGCCACAGGAAACCGCCATACTGGTAGCTGTGCCTGGTTACAAACAAACCGACGAACAAACAAACGAGTACCTAGACGAGCTGGCCTTTCTTACCGAAACGGCCGGTGCCGCAACCATGAAGCGCTTCGTACAGAAGCTCGACAAACCCGACATCCGTACCTTTGTGGGCAGCGGCAAACTGGAGGAGATAAAGGCCTATGTGAAGGAGCACAACATCGACATGGTGATCTTCGACGACGACCTCTCCCCGTCGCAGGTGCGTAACATTGAGCGCGAACTGCAGGTGAAGATCGTGGACAGAAGCTTACTGATTCTAGACATTTTTGCACTACGGGCCAAAACCGCCCAGGCGCACGCGCAGGTCGAGATGGCGCAATACCAGTACCTCCTGCCACGCCTGACCAACCTCTGGACACACCTTTCCAAGCAAAAAGGTGGTATCGGTATGAAGGGTCCGGGTGAAACCGAAATCGAGACCGACCGCCGTATCGTGCGCGACAAGATCTCCTTGCTGCGCGAGCGACTGGAGAAGTTTGAGAAACAGAACTTTGAACAGCGCAAGTCCCGTGCAGGTATGGTGCGAGTGGCTTTGGTAGGGTATACCAACGTAGGCAAGTCCACGCTCATGAACCTGCTCTCCAAGTCTGACGTGTTTGCCGAGAACAAGCTGTTCGCCACCGTAGACGCCACGGTACGCAAAGTCGTGCTCGACAATATACCGTTCTTGCTCTCCGATACGGTAGGGTTTATACGCAAGCTACCCACCAAGCTCATCGAGGCCTTTAAGTCCACGCTTGATGAGATTCGCGAGGCCGACCTGCTGGTGCACGTGGTGGATGTGTCGCATCCTTCCTTTGAAGACCACATCGCGGTGGTGAACAACACGTTGCTCGACATCAACTCGGCTGATAAACCCGTGTTACTGGTGTTCAATAAGATAGACCAGTACCTGGAGCAGCGGGAGCAGGAATTAAAAGAGGAAGAGGCCGGAGGCGAGGATGCTCACCGTGCGCGTCCTTCCATTGAGGATCTGAAAGCGACCTACATGGCGAAGATACATGCCCCGGCACTTTTTATTTCCGCTACAAACCGCATCAACATCGACGAGCTGCGGGCCGAATTGCAGCGCCGTGTGGCCGAGATTCATTTCGAGCGCTACCCGAATAACATCTAAGGCTTAGCTTTTTGAAAATCCGATAAAAAGGGAACGATCCGGTAAGGGTCGTTCCCTTTTTGCTTTACGCCATACCTTTCACTTTTCCATTTACATGCTTGTCACCTTACTCACATTAAAAGACACGCTATTTCCGGCTTTGGAACCAGCATATGCTCAGTGTAAAAAGATGTTTATGCCAAATCCTGCAAAACTCTGAGGCAAAGGCCTTGCAGATAGATTCAGATAGCCTCTCCACAACCATTTTCGCGCGCTTGCAGTAAACACCTTGCATAGCGGCCGCACTATGTAATAAGCGATCTGCTATACCCTTTCTGAAAGAGAACACCATATGAAAACCTTGTATATTATGCGACATGCGAAGTCCAGCTGGAAGTTTGAAGAGCTGAGCGACCATGATCGCCCCTTGAACAAACGCGGCCGTACCGACGCCCCCATGATGGGCCAGGAGCTAGCCGCCAACAACGCTAAACTAGAGCTCATCCTGTCTAGTCCGGCGGTGCGGGCCATCACCACGGCCTCTCTGGTAGGACATGAACTGGGATTCGATGCCGACGATATTGTGGTGGATGACCGCATTTACGGCGCCAGCGCCAAAGAGCTGCTCGAAATAGCCCGCGAAGCCCCCGCCGATGTGGACTCTATGATGATGGTGGGCCACAACGAGCCCATCTCGGAGTTTGCCAATATTCTTTCGCCAAAGCATATTGCCAGCATGCCAACAGCCGGGGTGGTAGCCTTGCGCTTCGATTGCGAGAGTTGGTACGACATCAAGCGCGACAATGCGGAGCTCCTATTCTACGACATACCTAAAAACCACAAATAACATAGCACGGCAGTACAACAGGGCTTATGCAACGCCTGACTGCAACGTCTTATACCTTTTATACCAAGCGCCTGGCATCGGGCGACATAACCAACCATGGAGACCAATACCGAAGATAAAACCCTGGCCCCAGCCCCCCTGATCAACCGTGAACTAAGCTGGCTGGCGTTTAATTACCGTGTGCTGCAGGAAGCCATGGACCGCACTGTTCCCCTGCTGGAGCGCGTCAAGTTCATGGCCATCTTCTCAGCGAACCTAGACGAGTACTTCAAGGTACGTGTGGCCACACTCAAGCGTCTGATCAAACTTAAAAAGAAAACCCGTAGTAAACTCGCCGAGGACCCTGCCGACACATTTGAGCAGGTAATGCAGGAGGTGCGCCGCCAACAGGAAGAGTTCGGACAGGTATTCCGGGATGGCATACTGGCCGATCTGCGCAAAAGCAACATCAACCTGCTCACCGAAAACGAACTTAACCCGGAGCAGCAGCAGTTTGTGTGCGAGTATTTCACCGAGCACATACAGCCCCACATTCTGCCGCTCCTGCTCGACGACACCGAAACGCACTTTTTCCTGAAAGACCAGACCGTATACCTTGGCGTACACCTGTTTGACCCCAAAGAAAAAGACCTGAAACAGGAGCGTTTTTCCATGCTGGAGATACCGACCAAAAAACATGGTAGTCGCTTCGTAAAACTGCCCACAGTAAACGAGCAGCGCTACGTAATGTTCATCGATGATGTGATCCGCTTCTGCCTGCCTGAGCTATACCCTAATTACAGCCGTTTCGAGGCACATGCCGTGAAAGTGTCGCGTGATGCCGAACTCGATATTGAGGAAGAGGTGTCTGGCAGCCTGATGGCCAAGATCCAAAAGAGCCTGAAAAATCGCGAAACAGGCTATCCGGCCCGTCTTCTATTTGACCCTGAGACACCAAAATCCATGCTGGACGCCATTATGGCCCATACCGGCATTTCGGAAGACGAGTTGGTGGAAGGCAGCAAGTACCACAACTTCCGCGACTTCTTCCAGTTCCCCGACTTTAACCTGCCGGACCTGAAGTATACGCCGCAGCCAACACTGGTTCATCCTCTCCTGGAGAAGGAAAAAAGCCTGATCGCTGCCATGCAAAAGCGAGACTACATCGCACACTACCCCTACCAGTCTTTCGACTATGTGTTGCGCCTGTTTGATGAGGCCGCCAAAGACCCTAAGGTAACCGCCATGAGCGCCACCCTCTATCGCGTAGCCGATAACTCGGCCATTGCTAAGTCTTTGGTCAGGGCCGCTAAAAATGGTAAACTGGTGACAGTCGTCGTGGAGCTGAAGGCCCGCTTTGATGAGGAGTCCAACATCTTTTGGGCCGGTAAACTGCAGAAAGCCGGAGCCAATGTAATACTGGGCGTTCCTGACCTGAAAGTGCACACCAAGCTGGGCCTTATAACCCGCAACGAGGATGGCAAACTGATGAACTACGCCTACCTGAGTACCGGCAACTACAACGAAGACACTTCCAGAATATACTGCGACCACGCACTCTTCACCTCCAACAAGGAAATCACGCAGGATGTGGAACAGGTCTTCAACTTCTTCATAGATCGGCAGCACGACAAGAAATTCAAGAAACTGCTGATGGCGCCCATTAACATGCGCGACCGCTTTGTGGAGTTGATCAATCGGGAGATGAAGCACGCCAGACAAGGTAAGCCTGCATCCATGATCCTCAAGATGAATGCCCTGCAGGACGAGCGAATGATCAAAAAACTGTATGCTGCCAGCCAGGCTGGCGTGAAAATAGAACTGATCGTGCGAGGCATTTGCTGCCTGGTGCCCGGCGTGGAGGGGCTGAGCGAGAACATCCGGGTGCGCAGCATTGTGGACCGCTACCTTGAGCATGCCCGGGTATACATCTTCCACAACAACGGGAACGAGCAATACTACGTGGCCTCCGCCGACTGGATGACCCGCAACCTGAGCCGCCGTGTGGAAGTGGCCTTCCCGCTGCTGCAGCAGGATATCATTGAGCAAACGCGCGCCATCATAGACCTGCAACTGGCCGACGACACCAAAGCCCGTGACATCAACAACGCGTATATGGAGCACGCCACCCATACACACACCCGTTCCCAGTACGCTACCTATGAGTACCTGCGTGGCCTTGTTCCGGAAGGCATGGAGCCCTCAAGAAAAACGAAGTAGGCATACGATACGAACGACACTAGAAGGCCCGGGCTGCTATACCTGCAACCCGGGCCTTCTTTGTTATTTTATACCTGACGCTATCTGTTCTGGCTCCGTTCCAACAGCTTGCGCGGTGGCACGGCATACAGTTCTATACCTATATACCCGGCACCGGCCAGGTCGTTTTTAATGAGTTCATCACGAGAACCTATCTCGTCGAATGCGCGGTGGCGGTAATATTGCCGGAAACCGCCCTCCACGGCAAACCAAAGGAAGTCGTAAATCTCCTGCTCCAGGCGCAGCAAGCCTTTGATATCAGTGCGGCGCAGCTCGATGTCGTTGAATTGTGAAAGCGGCGGCTCGCTGGCAAACAGGTTGTAGCTAGCCCCCTCTATCCTGTATCCGGTATAGAGCAATGTCTTTTCGGATACATTGTAGCGCACCCGCAGGTTGGCTGGAAAGATGGACTCCACACCCCAGCGATCGTTGAACGTGCGGTTGTACATAATGCCCGGGAAAACGCGCTGCCGCCCAAAGGTATAGCCATACTGCAGGCCAATACCCCAGGCAAAGTCCGGGGTCCGCTTCCAGCCATAGGCTACGTCCAGGCTGGTTTTCAGGTAGTCCGATATGCTGATGTTGTCGCGGGTATAGTCGCCGTTGAGTTCGCCTTTGGCCCGTACCAGTATAAACCGGACTTCGTCGAAGGAGTGCAGCAACGCAAGCTGCAGCCCAAGGCTTTTAAGATTCTTATCCTCCAGATTGCGGTACAGGCTATAGGAAGCAGGCGTCACGTTCTCAAAATTAAATTCCTCGAACTTATGGTCTATACCTAGAATCAGCTTGCTTTGGGGTTTGTTCATGACAGGTGCCAATGCCCGCACAAAGAACTTGTTGTGCCGCCGTACACGCGCACTGCCGTTGCCCACCTCCGGGTTGTCAGACTCCGACTCAATATCGAACTGCGGCAGGCGCTCGTAACCGATCACGATGCCGCGGCTCTTGCCCATACCCCTTACACCGGGACTGGCGTACTCTTTCGTTTGCTTCTGAATATCTGTTAGATCCCGCTGTGTTTCCTGGGCCATTGCTTGCTCCCCCCAAATAAACAGGGGCAGCAAGAGTAATTTTGGTAAAGATAATTTCATAGTTTGGTGCATTTTTCTCGGGCTGTAAAAGCAAAAAGTGCCGCTTATCACGACACTTTTGCTATACGTTTTTCAATTTTTTTAGAACAAAAAGCCGAAACTTAATGTCCAGAGCCTGTCTACATCTCCTTTGGCGTACGTCAGCGCCACTACGTTTTTGTTCATAATATCGGCCCAGATGCCACCGCCTACACCTGTGTGCAGGCTGCGGAAGAAACCGCTGCGATCATCGCCATCGTAATACACGCGACCAACGTCATACAAGCCTAAAACACCCAGCTTTCCGGGGGTAATGTATAGGTTGAAGTCGAAAAGCGCCAGACGGGCTTCGGCATTGGCAAAAACGTAGCTGCGGCCCGCAAAGCGCGTGCGACGATAACCGCGCAAATTATCCATGCCACCCAGCGTATTTGCCTGGTAGAAGCGGAAGTCGCCGAAGTTGTGTGCCGCCCCTAGCCGGCCGGCCCAAGTCAGCTGGAACGGGAAATTAGGGGTCAGGTAGAAGATAAACTCCGAACTGACGTGCGTATAGCTCAACCCTTCCCCGTCGGTCTGTTTGTTGTAGCTGAGGCGGTTATGCGAGCGCATGCCAATGCGCGGGTTTTTCAGGTTGCCCTCGCCTAATACATCCAGGTCTGCGAAAGCAGCCAGCCCAACATAATGCTGCGACTCAAAACGGTTCTCCTCAAAATCGTAGGAGCCAGCCTCCAGACGCCCGTTCAGCGCTTCGTTCACCAGGAAGGTTTCCTGCTCAGAGTTCACCACCCTAAAGCGATCATAGGTCGGCCCGATGCCTATTTTGAAGAACGGCGCCAGGTTGTTGTTGAGCGTGGCCCCCACATTTACCCGCTTGAAGCGTACCCGGTAGAAGGAGTCATCCAACCCATCCTGCTGCCTGGTGTCGTTTCCGTAACCATAGAAATTGCGCTGGTACTGCGGCCCCTGTATGGCGGCATTCAGCCCAATGTTCCAGTTCCCGAACACCTGCATGATATCGCCTTTGTAGCGCACGTTGAAGGAGTTGGTATAAAATGCGTAGTTTCCTTCCAGTATATGCTCCGAAGCATAAGGCGTATTGCGAAACTTGTGTGTGCGAACCAGCACACCGGCGCCCACAAACAGGCCATCATCCACGTTGTACTCCAACGACAACCGAGGCCCCCAGTAAGGCAGCTTGTAGTTGTCGCGGTCATAGAAGTTCACATCCGGCGAAATACTCGTCCTGTCCTTGGTCTCGGGTCCGAAGGAGAGCTCGTTGCCCTCTTTGGTGTCATACACGACTGTGTGTTTTCTTAAACCTGCCACACGCGAGTTGTCGGTGATGATGTCTTCGTCATTGCCGCCGATGATGCGCACCAGTATACCTTTTTTCACATCGCCGTTTACTTCGAACCGATCTTTGCCGCGCTGACCATACAGGCGTAGCTCCTTGGTTTCGGAGGTATAGAAGGTCCGTTTGAAGAGTGTGTCGCGTAGCTCGCCTTCTTTGCTTATCTTGTAAACCGTCAGGTGCGTCTCCTCATCGTTGACCCTGTTTACTACAAAGAGCTCATGCTTGTCACTACCTGCTACATCCACCATGGTAGAGAGGTGCTCGTAGTAGGCCTCAGCAGCCTGGGCTAACTTGTCACGGCGTGACCTGAGCTTAGCCTTTATTTCTTCTCCGGAAATGGCCTGCACGCTTTCCGGCCATTCTGCGATCGCCTCTTCAATTACCTGATCCGTTACGCCGGCCTTTATCTCTTCGGCTATGCGCACCCACTCCTGCCTGGTAATGGCCGGTGTGAAGGTACGGTCGATGGCAAGGGCACTTAGGTTTAACCCAACAATATCCCGGAAATCGTAGTCGAAATTCTGAACATTACGCACGCCCCACTTGCGGGTAGCCAGCCAAGGTATAACCCCATCGGCCTTGAAGAATACCTGGTCACGGTCTTCGGGCACGGGGATGTATACCTTGCCGCTGTCGGTTTTCTGCTCTGTCCAGCGCCATTGTCCCTCGTGCCGGTCCCAGTCACCAACGAGCATATCGAACAGGCGGGCCCGCACGAATTCCTGTTGGTCTACTTTGTTGTCGTTGTCCTGCCGCAGCTCCTTCAGCACCTTGTCGGTGCCTACCAGGTTCTCGGCGAATCCTAAGCTTTCCACGTCTTCGTGGTTTTCGTCGGCGTCTTCTTCCAGAAAGGCCAGCGTGTTGCTGAACTCATCCATGTACTGCCGCAGGTAGGGCGTCTGCGGGATGTATACTAGTTTCGGGTTGGTATGGTACACGCCAGCGCCATCGGCCAGTTTAGGTATAGCCAATGCTCCGTAAGGGTGCTGTGCCGATATCTGGTCTTGCAACAGGGCCTTGGCAGCCGTTTGCCGCAAGTACTCTGGCAGGGCCAGGGTTGGGTCTTTGTCAACGGTGCGCAAGGTATACTCACGGGCGTCCGGGTTACGCACTTTCAGGGAGGCTGTTTGCTTACCACCCCCTTTCTGGTATGGGGTTAGGCCACCCATTTCGTTTCGCATGTCCAGCAGCGGTACTTCTACCGGTGCTGCCCACTCTTGGCGGTAGTGCTCGCCC
>JAJLKL010000033.1:0-12994 GCA_033838975.1 Hymenobacteraceae bacterium
AATCAGGGTTACCGAGGCAATCTCTTTTACACTGAACATGTATGATGTAAGAATTTAGCGAATTAGAATTCTAAAGAGAAAGGCAAAGTTAGAGAAATTGTGGAGACAAAGGGGGATAAATGGCCCTGCAACGGAAGCTAAAGTAATCCAAGTCAAGCTCTCCTGACGGTTAGGCTGCCGGTGAAGGGTACTACATTCCGGTTCTCCAGCCTGTACTAGGCGTAGTAGTGCAGGAAAAACCGCTTCAGCTCTTCGTATTCCTCGTCCTGTATGGCCGGGAAGTTGGCGATGCGGAACGTGGTGCGGGCCCAGGGGCCATAGCCGTTGCCAATGCGGATGTTGTGGTGCAGGGCGCGTTTCTTCACGTCGTCCACCAGGCGTTCACTGGCCTCCAGCGTCAGTACGGTTTTGGAACGCACCTCCTCGTTCTCCACCAGCAGCTTAAAGTCCGAGAACTGTTCGAAGAAGGTATAGAGCTCCTGCGCCCGGTCTGTCAGGTGCTGATCGATGGTCTTGATGAACGGGCGGTCCTCCAGCATACGCTTCAGGAGGTAAATATTCAGCACATTTGGCGTGTGGGTCGTCTGGTAGTTGAGCATCTTCTCATACATGTTCACCAGGCTGTTGTAATGCGCCCGCTCCGCCATTTGCTTGGCCCGGAAGACGGCACGCGGCGAACAGGCCATCACGCCCAGACCCGCCGGCAGCCCGAAGCACTTCTGCACCGAGGCAAACCAGATATCCGCCTTGATCAGCTTCAGGTTAAGCCCCGCCATCGAGGAGGTGGCATCCACAGCGATCAGGGTATCGCGGTAGCGGTTGTGCAGGTTCAGGATAGTGGTAGGCGACACCTGTGTGCCGTTGGAAGTTTCGTTCTGGGTAAAGCAGATCAGCTCCGTATCAGAACTGATGTTCAGCTCGTGCACCGGCATCGGCTCGTTCATATCAAACTGCAGGCCCTCTGCCTTGGGGCGCAGCTTTTTGGCATACTGGTACCATTTCTCGCCAAAGGAGCCATTGTAGATATGGTAACTCTTGTGCGTGGTCAGGCTCTGGATCAGGACCTCCCAGCACTCTGTGGCCGAAGAGGTAAAGAAGATGTAGTAATCCTGGGGGATGTTCAGACGTCGCTTGATGGAGCCCACCACCGCCCGGGACATCTGCACAAACTGCTCTCCTCTGTGCGGCGTACTCAATATACCTTCATCATACGCATCTACCAGATAGGTGCGCACCTCAGGATATACTTTAGACGGTCCGGGATAGAAGTTGAGCATAGAAGTAAGTTAGTGAATATATAGTATTTATACTATAATAAAGAGAATAAAAAACTATAGCAGACGAAAGAACAGGATATTTTGTTGCAGCTGCTATACAGAAAAACCAATTTGTCTTGGCTTCATGCGCTCAAAGTACTGTAAGGCAAGGCGGTAACTTTCCAGCCCGAACCCAACGATACTGCCTTTGCAGTAAGGGGCGATCATGCTCTTGTGGCGGTACGCCTCACGGGTATACACGTTGGAGATATGCACCTCCACCACCGGCGCGTCGATGGCCTTGATGGCGTCCGGAATGGCAATGGAGGTATGGGTATAGGCACCGGCGTTGAACACAATGCCTTTGTAGCTGAAGCCTACCTCGTGCAGCTTGTCTATGAGTACGCCCTCCGTGTTGGACTGAAAATAGGTCAGTTCCAGCGCCGGGAAAGCCGCTTTCAGCTCCTCAAAATAGTCTTCAAAGGAGCGGCTGCCATACACAGCTTTCTCACGGATGCCCAGCAGGTTCAGGTTAGGGCCGTTTAGGATGAGTATTTTCATAGTTAGGCTTTTAAGCGTACTTGTAAATTTCCGGGTCCACAAAGGTAAGGATTAACTATATTTGCTCTATTCTTTAGAAAAAGAAAATAGGCAAAATGAGAGGCTTCAGGTAATCTTTACGTTGCAGGTAAGGTTTCTGCGCATCCCTCGTTCAATAAGTTAGTATTCTTAGTACATAAATATCAAAAGGTGAACTGGCACATCTGCATCAAGCAATTTGAAGAGTATCTGAAGCTGGAGAAGTCACTGTCGAAGCACTCTGTGGAAGCGTATCGCCGCGATATCCGCAAGCTGACAGATTTTCTGGAGGTGAAGCACCTGCAGGTGGCGCCTGAGAACATTACCCCCGCCATTCTGCGTGATCTGCTGGAGTGGATCTCCGAACTGGGCATGACGGCGCACTCGCAGGCCCGCACCCTGTCTGGTATCCGGGCCTTCTATAAGTTCCTGATCATGGAGGACATGATGCAGACGGACCCCACCGACACGATCGAGGCTCCGAAGCTGGACCGCAAGCTGCCCGACACGCTGCATTTTCATGAGATTGAGCAGATGCTGGCGGCCATAGACCTGTCTACCCCCGAGGGCACGCGCAACCGCGCCATGCTGGAGACGCTCTACAGCTCCGGCCTGCGTGTGTCTGAGCTCCTGGACCTGCGCATGAGCAACCTCTACGAAGACGCAGGATTTCTGAAGATTGCCGGTAAGGGAGACAAAGAGCGCCTCGTGCCGATCGGGCGGGATGCGCTGAAGCACATTCAGCTGTACCGCGAGGGGATACGCTGCCACCTCAACATCAAAAAGGGCCATGAGGATATCCTTTTCCTGAACCGTCGGGGTGCGAAGATGACACGGGTGATGGTGTTCACGATCATCAAGGACCTGGCAGCACGGGCTGGTATACAGAAAACGGTGAGCCCCCACACGTTCCGCCACTCCTTTGCCACGCACCTGATCGAGGGCGGAGCCGACCTGCGCGCCGTGCAGGAGATGCTGGGCCACGAGTCCATCACCACCACCGAGATCTATACCCACCTCGACAGGGATTACCTGAAGCAGGTGATCAAGGACTTCCACCCGAGAAGCTAAGGCATTCCTGCCTTCTTCAGGTTGTTTATTTGACCAGACAGAGTAACTATTTACAAGCATACCCCATGACACCCAATTTCTGCCGCACCCTCCTTACCCTTTTGTGTGCTGTCCTTTACCTGAACGCAGCGGCTCAGTCCGTGGATGACATCACGCCTAAGCCTGTGCAGGTCATCAAGGCCAAGAGAGGGCATGTGACCCTTGATCAAAGGGCGCAGATCGTTTATGATGACCAGTTTGCCGAGCAGGCGGCTTTCTTGCAAGAGCTGCTGGAAGCGCAAAGTGGCCTCAGGCTGCAGGGCTATTCAAGTGCGGCGAACCAGCCCAAGGCAAGCCACCACATCCGTTTAGTTTTCGATAACAAGCAGGTTAACAAGGCCGAGATGTATACCCTGACCGTTGCAGGAAAGGACGTGACCATCAGGGCGCAGGACACCGGCGGGATGGTGTACGGCATTCAGACGCTGTTGCAGCTGTTTCCGCTGAAGCCGGTAAAGGAGGTCAAGATCCCGGATGTGGAGATCGTGGATTACCCGCGCTTTGGCTACCGGGGCATGCACCTGGATGTGGTGCGGCACATGTTCCCGGTTTCTTTCATCAAGAAGTACATTGATTACCTGTCCTTTCATAAGTTCAACACCTTTCACTGGCACCTGACCGACGACCAGGGCTGGAGGATTGAGATAGAGTCCTACCCCAAGCTGAACGAGATCGGCTCCTGGCGCAACGCCACCCTGATCGGCCACTTCAAGGACGTGCCGGCCCGCTACGACTCTACCCGCTACGGAGGTTTTTATACCAAGGAGGAGGTGAAAGAGGTGATCCGCTATGCAGCCATCAGGGGCATCAGCATTATACCTGAGATTGATATTCCGGGGCACAGCAGGGCTACCATTGCAGCCTACCCGGAGTTCAGCACCCGCCCTGACACCACCTGGAACGTGGCTACCACCTGGGGTATGTACAACCGGCAGAACAATGTGCTGGCGCCCAACCCGGCTACCTTCAAATTCCTGCGTACAGTGTTCCATGAGGTAGCAGAGCTGTTCCCGTCGCAGTACTTCCATTTGGGCGGCGATGAGTGCAGCAAGATGTGGTGGAAAGCAGATCCGGCCTCACAGCAGTTCATCAAGGAGCACAACCTGAAGGATGAGAAGGGGCTGCAAACCTATTTTATTGAGCAGGTGGCAGGCTACCTGGCCGAGAAGAACAAGAAGGTGATCGGATGGCACGAGATCCTGGAAGGGGACCTGGACAACTCAGCCCTGATCATGAACTGGGGAGGCGAGAAGGAAGGAATTGCCGCTGCCACACGCAGGCACCAGGTTATCATGACGCCGGGCAAGCCGCTGTACTTTGACCACTACCAGTCCAAAGACCCCAACGACAGCCTGGCGATACACGGCTACAACCCGATGGAGGCTGTGTACAAGTATGAGCCGGTGCCGGATACACTAAGAAAGCTCAAGCTGGACCACTACATCATCGGTGCCCAAGCCAACGTCTGGACGGAGTACATGGGCAGCCCTGCCAAGGTAGAGTACATGGTCTTCCCGCGGATGACCGCCCTGAGCGAAGTGCTGTGGACGCCACGGGAGCAGAAAGACTTCACGGATTTTAAGCGAAGGCTCAAGACCGCGATCATTCCCCGCTACAATTTCTGGCAGGTGAACTACTTCCGGAACTTCGAGGAGTGGACAGCAGAGAAATAGAACCCGCCTGAGCTGAAGTGGAAAAAGGCTGAAGGGAGGCAGGGCGGCTATCATATACGCTCTGCCTCCCTTTTTTAGTTTTAGATGGACTAGGATAATACATAGGAAAATGTATATTTGTAAGAGTAGAAGATCTGCCTGCACTTTTAAGCGCTGCAGTTCATCCTTTCTAACACTTATACCTTCGAGCAAGCTTAATGCCTATGGATTCACCCTCTACAATTCAAGAGTTTGACACGTCTGCATCTCCTCAGCCTCTTTCCCTTAGTGTAGGCAGCGCCTGGGGGTACATTGGCATTCTTTTTCTGATCACCTTACTGGCAGGAGGCGTCATAGCAGCTGCCTCACATGGCTTTGACGTAAAAAATATGGGGACTTCCCCTCTGAAACTGATGAGTTACGTGCTCCCCTTTCTGCTCTTTGGCTTGTTCCTCAAGTTTAAAGGTGAGCTGGCAGCGGTGTTCCGGGCTTCGGCAAACCAGAAGCAGGTGCCATTCCTGCTGTACCTGCTCCTCATTCCCCTGGTGCCAAGTATACAGGTGGTGCTGGAGCCTGTCACAAGCCTGATTCCCATGCCTGAAATGATAAAGGCTTGGTTTGAGAAGGAGCTGATGAGCAAAAGTGTGTATACCATCCTCACCGTTGTGGTAGCGGCTCCGGTACTGGAAGAGTTGGTGTTCAGGGGGTTGCTTTTGCGCGGGATGCTGCGGGAGTACAGTGCCACGAAAGCCATTGTCTGGTCCAGTGTGATGTTTGCCGTCTTTCACCTGAATCCGTGGCAGGGGATCGGGGCCTTTGTGGTTGGCGTGTTCATGGGCTGGCTCTTTTACAGGACCAGGTCGCTGTGGGTGTGCATCTTCTTTCACTTCGTCAACAACCTGCTTTCTACCATTGCGGTGCACTTTACACCGGCCGGGGTGGACAAGTTTGACAGCTTTTATAACCAGATCGGTAATGCGACGGCCTATGCCCTGATTTACGCAGCAGCGTTGCTTGTATTGATCGGCTCTGTTTTCTACCTGCGCAGGCTCCTCGACACACTGCCGCTAAAAGAGGAGGCGGCTGTAGCTTGAAATTTGGCTTTTGGGGTGTAGCGGTTTGCTGCATCATATAAAGTTGATAGTCAAGTGAATAGCTGTTAAGCAGAAGCAGAACGAGTTGCTGCGGGAGCTGACCAGGAGCATGGAGAGGAGCCAGTGAAGCTGGATGCGGGAAAAGGTGTGGCCAGAGTAGAAGCAACCACTTTTTTTAATCTGTGTATAAGGTTCTATTACCCTCTTGCCGTAGAAATCAGGTATTTCAGGGTTTCTGCTGTGCCGCTTTGGAGAATAATTATAAGACAAGACGCTGATAAATGAACTACCTTCCTAAGCTTTTTAAAACCGGAGCGATCAGAGAAACTCCCAGGCGTATCATTGCGCGCATTGCTGACGAAGTTTCCTTTTCACCCGGTCCGGCCACAGTAGTTGAACTAGGCGCAGGCTTAGGAGAGATCACAAAACCTGTGATCAACAAAGCAAAGGATAAGGATAAACTCAGCTATTTTGCCTTCGAGATAGACGAGGAGTCATGCCAGCACCTGCGGAGGCACTTCCCGCAGGTACAGGTAATCAGCGAAAGCGCCTTTGAGTTTGAGGAGAACATCCCCGCATCCGCTGACATTGACTATTTTATCAGCTCCATACCGCTTTCCTTTTACAAGAAGGAGATGATCGAGGATTTTCTGGAAAAGGCCAAAGCCCGGTTAAAGCCAGACGGTAAACTGATCGTTCTTTTCAGCGCTTTGTGGCTGATCCCGATATTCAAAAAGCACCTGCCCGGGATGAAGCTTGAGTCCTTTTTCACGTTCCCGCCTTACTTTGTGGTGGTGTATAAGCACAGGAGGTAGAGAAGGTACTTCCAGTCGCCACGTGTCGTTTTCCCTCCTTATCTTCTTCAGCAGAAAGATAATCCGGTATTTCCCAAGCAAGCTATGGCTTAGGTTTTTATCTTTGCAGGCAAAGACCTAAACCCCTATACCGTGTATAAAAGCCTGCTGCGCCCGCTACTGTTCCAACTCGACCCTGAGAAAGTTCACTACCTTACGACCGATGCCCTGCGTGCCTCTATGAGGTTGCCTTTTGCCAAAGGCCTTACCCATAGCATGTTTCAGGTACAGGACCCAAGGCTGGAGCGCGAGCTTTTTGGCCTGAAGTTCCCGAACCCGGTTGGCCTGGCTGCTGGCTTCGATAAGGATGCCAAGCTGGTGGATGAGTTGGCTGAGCTTGGGTTTGGCTTTGTGGAGATCGGTACCTTAACGCCTAAGCCACAGTCCGGCAATGATAAACCGCGCTTGTTCCGCCTGCCGCAGGACCAGGCCATCATCAACCGGATGGGCTTCAACAATGAGGGGGTAGACGCTGCCGTACGACGCCTGGAAAAGCGCAAAAGCAATATCATTGTGGGCGGCAACATCGGCAAGAACAAGGTAACGCCAAACGAGGAGGCCCTGAACGACTACCTGTACTGCTTCAAGGCGCTGTACGACGTGGTGGATTACTTCGTGGTGAACGTAAGCTCGCCCAACACCCCGGACCTGCGTGCCCTGCAGGATAAGGAGCCGCTGCAGCGACTGCTGCTGTCATTGCAGGAGCAGAACCAGAAGATGCGCAGGCCCAAGCCGCTGCTGCTGAAAATAGCGCCGGACCTGAACATGGCCCAGCTGAACGACATTATTGAGATTGCGGTGGAGGCAAAGCTGAGCGGCCTGATCGCGACCAACACCACCGTTAGCCGCCAGGGCTTGCTGACCCCAGCCACACGCGTAGAGGAAATCGGTATGGGCGGACTGAGCGGCAAACCGCTGACGCAGCACTCCACGCAGATCATCCGCCACCTGCGCACCTTTTTGCCGGAGGAGATCCGCCTGATTGGGGTAGGCGGCATCATGACGGCAGAGGATGCCACCGAGAAGTTGGATGCCGGTGCCGATCTGGTGCAACTTTATACCGGCTTTATTTACGAAGGCCCCTCCCTGATCGCTAACATCAATAAGAAGCTGCTGTCCAGGTAAATACATTGTTTGGCGCCTGCAAGTTAAAAATATAGGCTTATTGCTATATGAGGCCTGATCTTCTAAAATGACAGCAAGCAGGTCCAACGCATTAGAAAACAGTCTGCTTTTAAATTCGAAAAGCCATCCTATTTACTGAACGCATTGAAGCGAAAAATTGTAAATTTGGAATCTTAACTATAGTCGAGGGTATGGCAAAGAACACTTACAGAAACGATACGCTGCAAGCTGGGCGAAGGAATGAGGTGCGCGGTAAGAATGAGCCACGCAGAGTCAACGTGCCGAAGGGGGAGGGACCTAAGAAGGCCCGGAAGAAGTGGGCTCCCTCTTTTAAACTGCCGTCCTTCAACTTCAGAATCGGCTTTCTGCACGACCGCCGCTTTAAACTTGCCGTTGGGTTTACGTTTCTGTTGTTCTCCTTCTTCCTGACCATTGCCTTTGTGTCTTACCTCTTCACAGGAAATGCAGACCAGAGCGTGGTGGAGACGGTGAGTGGCACCGGCCTGAAGGAGTCGGGGCAGGAGGCGGAGAACTGGCTGGGCCTGTTCGGCGCCTGGATCTCCCATATCTTTATCTATGACCTGGTAGGTATAGGTGCTTTCTTCCTGATCCCTGTGCTTTTCTTTGCCGGCATGCGCATCGTGTTCAAGCGCGTAACCGTTTCCCTTTCCTACGTATTTGGCCTGTGCAGCTTTTCCATGCTCTGGCTGAGCCTGACCATGGGCTACATTGTGTTCTCGTCCGACTCTATCGGCAAGCTGGGCTTTTTAGGCGGAGGTATAGGCATTGAAACAGCTATTTGGCTCAACAGCCTGATCGGCTGGGGCTCTTGGCTGCTGCTGGGCTTTCTGCTGGCCATTTTCCTGGTCTTCTTCTTTAACATTACCAGCATCAACTGGGGATCTAAGACTGCTGCAGCCGTGGCAGGCGACGAGACGCCGGAGAAGAACCACGCCTCTTCCCTGGGCGATGTGGTGGGCACCTCGGCCAGAGGCATCAACCACAACGCTGATCCTACGGCTTCTTTGGAGGAGGAAGAGGAAGTATACGAAGAGGAAGAGGAGGCGCCTTTTGATGAGGACGACGAAGAGATAAACCGTGCGCTGGAGATGGAGCTGAGTACAATCACTCCAAAGCAGGAGCCTCCAGCGGCACCACCTGCCAAGCCTGCTGCTCCGTCGCTGGAACTGGACATTGACCTGCCGGAGGAGGCCACGCTGCAGGAGGAGTTTGACAACAGCGAAGAGCCGGAAATGCAGCTCGAGATAGAGGAAACGCCGGAAGAAGAGGAGGCGCAAGGTATAGCCGGCGAGAATTACGACCCGACGCTGGACCTGGCCCGCTATCAGTACCCGCACATCGAGTTGCTGAACGACTATGGCAGCAGTAAAATTCAGGTAACGAAGGAGGAACTGGAGGCCAACAAAGATAAGATCGTGGACACGCTGGCAAACTATAACATCAGCATCGCCAGCATCAAAGCCACCATCGGACCAACGGTTACGCTCTACGAGATTGTACCGGATGCGGGGGTGCGTATCTCCAAGATCAAAAACCTGGAGGATGACATTGCACTGAGCCTTGCCGCCCTGGGTATCCGTATCATTGCCCCGATTCCGGGTAAGGGTACCATCGGTATAGAGGTGCCAAACACGAAGAAGGAGATGGTATCCATCAAGTCCATCCTTTCTACTGAGAAGTTCATGAAGAGCGAGATGGACCTGCCGATTGCCTTCGGTAAGACCATTACGAACGAGGTGTTCATCACGGACTTGGCGAAAATGCCGCACCTGCTCATGGCGGGTGCCACGGGTCAGGGTAAGTCGGTTGGCCTGAACGTCATCCTGACCTCACTGCTCTACAAGCGCCACCCTTCGCAGCTCAAGTTCGTGCTCGTGGACCCGAAAAAGGTGGAACTGTCGCTGTTCAACAAGATCGAGCGCCACTTCCTGGCCAAGCTGCCGGATACCGACGAAGCCATCATCACCGACACGAAAAAGGTGGTGAACACGCTCAACTCGCTCTGTATGGAGATGGACATGCGCTACGACCTGCTGAAGGATGCCGGCTGCCGTAACCTGAAGGAGTACAACCGCAAGTTTGTGGAGCGCAAGCTGAACCCGAAGAAGGGGCACCGGTTTATGCCGTACATCGTGCTGGTGATAGACGAGTTGGCTGACCTGATGATGACGGCCGGCAAGGAGGTGGAAACACCGATCGCCCGCCTGGCGCAGCTGGCCCGTGCCATTGGTATACACCTGGTAGTGGCCACGCAGCGTCCGTCCGTAAACGTGATCACAGGTATCATCAAGGCCAACTTCCCGGCGCGTATATCCTTTAAGGTAACCTCCAAGATCGACTCCCGCACCATTCTGGATGCCGGGGGCGCCGATCAGCTGATCGGGCAGGGGGACATGCTCTTCTCCATCGGTTCTGATGTGATCCGTATCCAGTGTGCCTTTGTGGACACGCCGGAGGTAGACCACATTTGTGAGTTTATCGGAGAGCAGCAGGGCTATGATGATGCCTACCTGCTGCCGGAGTTCGTGGGTGACGAGAGCGGTAACGAAAAGGCTGACTTTGACGCGTCGAACAAGGATCCTTTGTTCGAGGAAGCGGCCCGCATTATTGTGCAGCACCAGCAGGGAAGCACCTCGCTGCTGCAGCGCCGCCTGAAGCTGGGCTACAACCGCGCCGGCCGCCTGATCGATCAGCTGGAGTCGGCTGGTGTGGTGGGCCCGTTTGAGGGAAGCAAGGCCCGGGAAGTTTTAATCCCGGATGAGTATAGTTTGGAACAGTTATTGAATACAATGGAGTAGAACTCTAAACAAGTACCTTTAAAGAAATGAAAAAGTTATTCTCCCTACTGCTGGCAGTGCTGATGATGGTAAATCTGGCGCATGCACAGCAAGATCCGAAGGCTGGCAAGATCCTGAACGAGATGAGCCAGAAGTACAGAACAATGAAGGCTTTCAAAGCTGACTTTGCTCAGACCCTGGAGAACCCTTCTGCCAAAGTGAAGGAAACGATGCAAGGCTCCATCCTGGTGAGCGGCGATAAATACCGCCTGGGTGTTAGCGGACAGGAAGTGATCAATGACGGTAAACTGATGTGGACGTACCTGAAGGACGTGAACGAGGTGACGATCACAGAGAACGATGCGGAGGCAGAGTCCATGTCGCCAAGCAAGATCTTTGACATGTATAAGAAAGGCTACAAGTATGCCCATGCCGGTACACAGACCATCGATGGCGTGAAGCATGACGTGATCGAGCTTTCTCCGGAGGACCGTAAGAACCCGATCTACAAAGTACGCCTGTACATCAGCCAGAAGGATAAGACCCTGAAAAGCTGGGAGATGTTCCGTAATAACGGGAATCGTTATACCTATACCATCAAGAATTTTCAGGCCAACCCTACGCTTGCCACAGATGCCTTTACCTTTAACAAGGCCAAGCACAAAGGTGTAAGCGTGGTAGACCTTCGATAATAAAGCTTTACCATAACCCAAAGGCTGCCCCGAAAGGAGCAGCCTTTTTTATTTTGCACCTACTGCACCACTATCGTTCGCTCTATGAACTGGTCTTCCCCTGCCCAGAACCTTAAGGTATAAGTGCCGGCGCGGCTAGGGCTGAAGGTATAGGTTTCGGTGATGGTGTTGATCACCTGCGCACAGGGCTGGTCCAGGTAGATTGGGTATACCCGAATGGTATAGGTCGTGCCGCTGATGTTCTCATTAAAGAAACTGAAGCGGCCGCACTCGTTCCGAACCGTGAAGGAAACCTCTATCGGCACTGGCTCCCCTGCATTTGCAGTCTCGGGCACCTGTACCTCTGTGATAGTGGCAGGCTCTCGCTCAGGTCCTTTTATGTCGTCGTCATCGTCGCAGCTCATAGCCGTGAACGATAAAAACAGTACCATGATTATCCAGTTAAGCTTTTTCATAACATCCTCCTTCTCATTACTCTATGCTTGATGTACCTATTCATAATTAGACTGTGATAAAGCGAAAGGAGTTACATTTTTTTGGGAAGTATAAGTGGCAGGGGGAGTGGGTTGGGCGGCGTAGCTACTGCAGGGTAAGGCTGCCCTTTCTTTTTGATGTATTGATGATGTTGCACCCGAGGCATGGGGTGTTCTCCGTCTGAAGGGAAAAGCATTTGGCTGGCTAAACTATTGCGTGTACAGGATATTGCCGTATAAACTTTACCCCCTAAGGCAAAATCTATACTTTTGTGCAAACCATAGCCCCTAATGCCCCATGACTAGAGAGCAGCTTTTCGAACAGATCCTGAAAAAGAAGTCTTACCTGTGTATCGGCCTGGACACTGATCCACAGAAGTTACCGCAGCACCTGTTGGACAACGAGGACCCGGTTTTTGAGTTCAACCGCCAGATCATTGAGGCTACCGCTGATCTTTGTGTGGCCTACAAGCCTAACATTGCTTTTTATGAGGCGCAGGGGCCAAAGGGCTGGGTAAGCCTGGAGAAAACGCTGCAGGTGATACCGGAGAATGTGTTCACCATAGCCGATGCCAAACGTGGCGATATTGGGAATACCTCAGAACTGTACGCGCGCGCCTTTTTCGAGAGCATGAGCTTCGATTCTGTAACCGTTGCGCCATATATGGGAGCCGACTCGGTAAAGCCCTTCCTGGTGCAGGAAAACAAATGGGTAATTCTGCTGGCGCTTACCTCCAACCCGGGAAGCCAAGACTTTCAGATGCTGCGCCTGGGCGATGGTAATGAAGAGTACCTGTTTGAGCAGGTGCTCAGGACCAGTTCTGCCTGGGCCACGGCCGATCAGATGATGTATGTAGTAGGAGCCACCCAAGCCGAGTATGTGCAGCGCGTGCGGGAGCTGGTGCCGGATCACTTTCTGCTGGTGCCGGGAGTTGGTGCACAGGGAGGAAGCTTAGAAGAGATCTCAAGGCTGGGCATGAACAGGCAATGTGGTCTGCTGGTGAACTCCTCCAGGGGAGTTATTTACGCCTCGTCTGGGTATGACTTCGCCGAAAAAGCCCGTGAAGCCGCCTTTGCCGTGCAACGTGAGATGGAGGCGCTGCTGGAGGAGCTTTTAGTGGGGTAGGTCTTGTTTCCCGGTAGGGGGAGCTATGAGTCTTTGGTTCGTTGGCTCGATCATGTATATGTAACTGCAACTGATTTGTGCCTTAAAATCCTCCACTATGAGCGGGTTGTAGCGAATTAAAAAATAGGCCATAAGCATCAAAATGAAGAATAAGCTTAATTGGAATATATTTTCTGATCAAGACAGGAATAAGACAATTAATGACTTAAAGGTAACTATTTCATCTAGTGGCGGA
>JAJLKL010000034.1:0-34923 GCA_033838975.1 Hymenobacteraceae bacterium
TAAGCAGAAAGAAGGCTCACAACACTTCTTCTGATATGAATATTTCGTAATTTAGTATAGTAAACGTCTCTCCTTAAAAAGGAAGCTGTTTAGAGTTTTAGTATAGGATTTAACCGCCATTGTTGGTGTTTTTTACCGACAATCAAAATGCAGGCGCTGTTCTTCTTGCTGGTGATAACACACAGCAAGGGCAAGCAGGGTAGATCCTAACAAACTCTAAACAGGCTCAAGTGTAAAACTCTGACCTACTTAAAATAAAGCTATGTTCCTGAAAGAATTTCCGGACTACAACTGGCTGAAACAACAGGCTGAGAAAGCCTTCCGCGGACGGCTGGATGTACAGGGTAAGAAGCTTGAGAAAGAAGGCTGGCCAGTCGTCGTCCTTAACACCAGCACCACCTTCTGTGCGCGGCCGGATATCAAGGGACCGTTCTCTCTCTTTACTAATATCCGGGGTAACTCTAACGTGCAGGTGGGTTCAAAGGAAGTTACAGTCAGCGAAGACAGCTTTCTCATCACGAACCGTTCCCAGTACTATTCGCTAAATATTGAAAGCGATAATCCGGTTGAGACGTTTAACCTGCATCTGGGGCAGAATGCCTGGGAAGACTTCACCTATACTTGCACCGCTTCCGATGCCAAACTGCTGGAGAACCCGGACCAGCAGGTATGTCTGTCAGCTGCCGAGTTTCCTAATGTGTTACAGGTTAAAAGCCAGCCTTTACAGGTTGCCCTGGGTAGGCTGTATCAGCTGTCTAAAAATCCTGTACATACCCAGCTGCAGTTTGAGGAGGAGTTGGTGTACCTATTTCAGGCACTGGTGCCACATAAAAAGGAGTTATTACAAGCCATTAGCCGTCTTCCGCAGGTGAAGCAGGCTACACGGCAGGAGCTGTTCCGGCGCATTTCTCTTGCCACTGACTATATCCTATCTGACCTGGGAGGCCAGCCTAGCCTGGATGAGCTGGCTCAGCTGGCCTGCCTGTCCAGGTTTCATTTCCTCCGGATTTTCAGTGCCATTTACCGTACCACTCCGCATCAGTTTATACTGCAGCATAAAGTGATGCGGAGTCAGCGATTGTTGCGGCAGACAAGCCTGCCTGTGGGTGAGGTGGGGTTGCTATGCGGCTTTGAGGAGGCTTCTTCGTTTAACCGCTGTTTTTCCAGGTATGTTGGGTGCTCCCCAGCTGTGTACCGGCAACAAGCAAAATAGCAATTTTTGTCAAACGGAGAGCTCGGCAGGAAAATACCTTTGTTCTGAAAAAGCATAAAACTATGGAAACCTCAAACATATTTCTTTTACAGGCCGGCTACGTGGCCTTAACGCTTATCTGTCTCTCCTTCGTTTTGTTTGGCGTCCGGAAGGTCTATGCAAAAACGGGTGTACCTGCCGCTCAGGCCACCAGGCGAATGCTGACCGTAACGGCAGCGGTAACTGGTTGGCTGCTGCTCCTGAGCATTTTGTCGGCTGCCGGTGTGTTCTCTGATTTTACTTCCATGCCGCCCAAAATGCTCCTGGCTATATTGGTTCCGCTGCTCTTCATCCTGTGGTTAACCTTCAGCTCGTCCACAAAGTCTTTTCTTAAGGCAGTGCCGCCCCAGTGGCTCATATACTTTCAGGTTTTCAGGGTGCCCGTAGAGGTGCTGCTTTGGATACAATTCCTGGAAGGGCTCACCCCGGTACAAATGACGTTTGAAGGCCGAAACTGGGATGTGCTGACAGGTTTGACGGCTCCCCTTTTCGCCTACCTTTGCTACGGGCAGGGGCGCAGCCTTCGCGGCCTGGCAGCTCTTTGGCACCTGTGTGGGCTGGCGCTCGTGCTGAACATTGTCGTAATTTCAGTTCTTTCTGCCCCTGTCCCCTTCCGTGTTTTCATGAATGAGCCGGCAAATACGATCGTGGCGGAGTTCCCGGTCATTTTTCTTCCCGGTGTACTGGTGCCGTTAGCCTATGGTATGCACCTGGTTGGTTTAAGGAAAGCTGTTATGGCGCGTAGAGCAGAAGAGAGGCCTGGCTATACACCAACAGGAGTTTCTCAGGGCAGTATCAACTGAGGTGGCTTTAGCGCACAGGGGTGCATGAAACGGAAGCTTATTCCTCCTTCCCTATCCCCAGGGTGTGTTTCACCTTCTCAAGGGTAAGTGCATGTTCCTCTGTGCCCTCTGTGCCTAGCATGAAAGACCAGGCGCTCAGGTGTGGATGATGGTCGCAGTAAATTTTGAACATGCCCAGGAAGGGTACGGCTACAAACATGCCGGGCAGGCCCCAGATCATCCCCCCCACAATGATACTGAGAATGGTGAACATGGGGTTGATGTTGACCTTCCCCCCTGTAATGTTGGGGGTCAGGATGTTATTCTCCGTGAACTGCACTCCCAAAAAGAAGACCAGTACCCAAAGCGCCTTGGTAGGCTCCCCCTGTATCACAAAGGTATACAGCAACGGAATGGCGCCTCCGATCAGGGTGCCAAAATAGGGGATGAAGTTCATAAAGGCCGACAGAATACCCAGCAGAATAGCGTACTCCACCCCTATCAGCAGCAGGCCTGTAGAGTTGATGACACACAGGATAAGTATCACAATCACCACTCCGCCCATGTAATGCTTGGTCACATGCGAAATATCGTCGATGATCTGCTGTGTTCTGGGGTGGCTGTAGGACGGTAGAATTCTATAGATGAAGTTCTCGAACTTGTTGCGGTAGTACAGCATCAGGAAAATGTACACCGGCATCAGGCCAAATTTCACCACCGTGCCCGTTGTGGCCATCAGCACATCTCGCAGAAAATTCCCGCTAAGCTCCAGGGCATTGCTTAACTGGCTCCTGAGCCAGTGCTCGTCCTCGGGATTGGTTTCGCCAAAGCGGCTGTCAATCTTATGCTGCAGCCGGTCCAGGTTGTTCATGGCCTTATCCTGCAGCCCCGGAAAATCATCTATGAAGACAGTGAGCTGCTTGTACAGCAGGATCAGCACACCCGCCAGTACACCCATGGCCAGAATGACAGTAACAAAATTGGCCAGTATGCGGGGCAGTCCCCACTTTTCAAGTCTTTTTTCTATCGGGTACAGCAGATAGGAAAACAGCACAGCCATAAAAATTGGATACAAAAACTCCCGTGCCTCTACCAGTATGTACACCAGCAGAATACCAAAAAGCAGGGTGAATGTAAGCAGTTGCAGTTTTCTGAGTCTTCTTCCCATACCTCTTCATACTGGTTTTATAGTACACTGAGTTTTTATTTTTTTAAGTGAATGGCCTTAACTTTTGAATAAGCCTGCCGTGCTGCCGGGTTACAGGCATGCCATGCCTGGAGCAGATAACCTGGGGCAGGCTACCGCCTATTTTCATCCTTATGCCATGCTCCTTTTAGGACTATGCCCTGTAAAGCAGCCGTTTGTTAGTTTCCGGCATTTAAACACAGTACCTTTGCCTCTGAATTAATCGCATAGTATGGCCTCATTTAAAGATCTGAAACTTGCCCCCGCCCTCTTGCAGAGCCTGCAGGAGCTAAATTATACGGCACCTACTCCTATTCAGGAAAGTGCCATTCCGCTGCTGCTGCAGGAGCAGGACGTAGCCGGTCAAGCCGAGACAGGGAGCGGCAAGACCGCCGCATTTGGGCTGCCGCTCTTGCAGAAGATAAACCCGGACTTGCAACAGGTACAGGCGCTGGTGATGGTGCCTACCCGGGAGCTGGCGGTACAAGTAAGGCAGGAGCTGAAGCTGTATGGCAAACGAATCGACAACTTAAAGATCAGCGCCTTTTACGGAGGACACGCCTTTTCGCAGGAACGTGCCTCTCTGGCTCACCCGCCGCAGGTATTGGTTGCCACGCCTGGACGTTTAACCGATCACCTGAACCGCAGAACCATTGATTTAAGTCAGGTGAAGCTATTGGTTCTGGATGAGGCGGATAAGTTGTTGGAGATGGGCTTCGAAGAGGAGCTGGACCAGGTAATTGCCAGTTTGCCCCGGAAGCGTCAGGCAGTTTTGTTTTCCGCCACGATGCCCGAGGAGGTAAAAGAACTCATCTCCAATTCTTTAAAGAACCCGCAGTTCATCAAAGCCACAGCCACGGCTATCCCGGAGCAGCTAAGCTTTGTAGGGGTTAAGGTGGCACAGGCTGACAGAAAGGAGGACCTTTTAAAGCTGCTGCATCATTTGCCCCAGGTGCCTACGGTTGTGTTTGTGAATACCAGAGCCGCTGCCGATGAGCTGACGGGAGTGCTGCAGGAACAGGGCTTTGCTGCCAAGGCACTGCACGGAGGCATGGAGCAACAGGATCGCGATAAAACTATGACACTGTTCCGCAACGGCACTACGCAGCTGTTAATCGCAACAGACCTGGCGGCCCGTGGCCTTGACATCGCCTCACTGCAACACATCATCCATTACGAGTTACCGATTGATGCTGCCGCTTACCTGCACCGCAGCGGTCGCACAGGGCGTGCCGGTAAACAAGGCACTGTCTACACGCTGGCAACAACCCGTGATGAGCAGCAGCTACGCGAATGGCAGCAGATACGGATGGATGAGTGGATAGCTGCAGGTGCTTTACAGGGGACGGCCCAACAGACAGCTCCGGCAAAGGCGGCTGCTTTTGCAACACTTCACATCAGCGGAGGCCGCAAGGATAAGATCAGTCCGCGCGATATTGTGGGGGCTCTTATCGCCGAGGCGGGACTGAAGGCTGATCAGATCGGCAAGATCGAGATACAGGACCGCATGAGCTTTGTAGCCGTTCCGGCTGAGAGCAGCAGGACCATTGCCGAGAATTTAAGTGAAGGAAAGATTAAAGGAAGAAGGTATAAAGTGAATATTGTAAAATAGTTGTTGTGCCAGAGGTTTTGATGGAGCCGCATTCAATCGGTCTGCTCACTGCATAAATAACACAGCTTTAACCTTAAAATGCGTTCGATGCGCTACTTTTGCACCCGAATACATTCTTGATTAACCCAATGAAAAAAATTGCTCTGGTACTACTGGCTTTCTTGGCCTGTACCACCCTCTCCTACAGCTGGGGCTTTTTTGGCCACAAGGTTGTGCATCAGCTTGCCATTTATGGCCTTCCTAAACAAATGCAGGGTTTCTTCTTTAAGCACCAGCACTACCTCGTGCAGAATTCGGTCCGGCCTGATGAACGCAGGAGCCATGATCCGGAGGAGGCGCCCCGCCACTTTATTGATGTGGATGTGTACGGCGACAGCGCTGTTTACACGATGCCGCAGGCATGGGAGGCCGCGGCCGCCCTCTACCCTGCCGATACGCTGAAAAAGTACGGCATCGTGCCCTGGCATGTGGTGGTGATGAAAGAGCGTCTGACCAACGCATTCCTCCAGCAGAACGTTGACAGTATTTTGTTCTACGCCGCTGACCTGGGGCATTATATCGGAGACGCACACGTGCCGCTGCACACTACCTTGAACTACGACGGTCAGCTGACAAACCAGCACGGCCTGCATAGCCTCTGGGAGTCCAAAGTGCCGGAGATGCATGCGCAGGCGTACCGCCTCCAAAACAAAAAAGCTACCTACCTTCCCAATGCCGAGGACGCGATCTGGCAGGTGGTGCGGGAGTCGCATAAGCTGTTCCCGCAGGTACTGGAGCTGGAGCGGGAGGCCTCCAAAGGCTTTACACCCGAAACCAAATATGTGAAGGTGGAGCGTAACGGCAGAACACGACAGTATTACTCAGATGACTTTGCCAGCAAGTATCAGGAGCTGTTAGGCACCATGGTAGAAAAGCGCATGGCCGCCTCTGCAGAGGTAGTAGCCAATTTTTGGTATACCTGCTGGGTAGATGGCGGTAAGCCGAACCTGGAGAGGCTGATGAGCGAGAAGCTTTCCAAAGCAGAAAAAAAGGAGCTGAAGAAACAGGTAAACTCTTGGAAGCAGAACAAGCTGTTTGAGGAGAATCGCATTATCGCAGCTCAAAAAAGAGCCAGACAGTAAAACCTTATTCTCATTTGCCAGAGCGGCTATACTTGTAAATGCAGGTATAGCCGCTTTTATTTTTATTTATTTCTGTGGCTCAAACGGAACTGAATCTGCCAGCTCTTTCAGTAGTATTTTTTCATCAAAAAATTACTGAGACAGGAACCATCAACCCTGTTTTATAGGTTGGCAAGGTATGAAAGGACTTTATCTGACAACTTTACTCAGCGCGTTTATTGCACTCTCTCCGGCCAGTGCAAAAGGAAAGGAGAAGCACGGAACTGTAATTGAAGCCATCGAGCACAAGTACAGAACACTCAGCCATGATGCGGCTTCTGTAGAGGCCGGTGGCGAGGCTGTGGCGCAAACCATCCGCTTTATCCAGCCAGAGGACCAGGTTGTGGAGAATTACGGAAACCTCCGCCAGATAGCCCTGGTGCGTCACGGGGAACCGGATCTGGTAAAGACGGGGAAGTTCTCCTTTGCCGAGGCAAGGAAGTTCCTGGTAGACTATGACAGCGTGGGTATCGTTTCGCCGGAGCAGCCCTTGCTTGCCATCGGTAACCCGGATGAGGTGTCGATTTTCTGCAGCTCGATCAATCGGGCCAGGGCCACGGCGCAGCACCTGTTTGGCAAAGATGCTGCGATGACAGTATCACCTGATTTCAGGGAATTTGAGACCAGCCTGGGGAAGCGCGGCGTCAGCTTTAAGCTGCCGATCAAGCTATGGACTGCCGTGGCGCGTGTAAAGTGGATCCTGGGTGCTGAGAAAGAAGGCATTGAGAGCTTCGCCGATGCAAAGGCTCGTGCCCGCAAAGCGGCAGAGAGCCTGGTTAATGCCACAGAAGAAGACCCGAAAGCCGTTTTGGTGGCACATGGTTTCCTGAACCGCTATGTAAAGAAGAACCTGGAAGAAATGGGCTGGCGTGTTGTGCGCGACGGCGGCCATGGTTATCTGGGTACAACTATACTGGTAAAAATGGTGGATGAAGCTGCCGAGACACCAACGCAGTTAGCTATGAAAGTTGAATAAGCATATTCTGAATAAGCCCGTGATTGGCTTGAGACGGCTCCTCGTAGAGGCGTTTCAAGCCAATTTTTATTTGGGCCGTTGCGCTAACCTGGTGCTTCCCAAGCCGCATGCCTTTACAGCATAGGGCAGATGCCCCGTTCCTGGCGTCCTGCTGTCAGACATGTCAAAACTAATTTCATTAGCAATTCCGTTTGCTGCGTTACTAAAATCCTTTACCTTTACCTTATGGAACTGATCATAGGTATAGCCGGATTTTTAGGCGGAGTGGTGGTTGCCTTCCTGGCGCTGAAGGGGAAGTTGAACGCGTTGCAGCAAACTGCTAACCAGGCGGCTGTAACACAAGGGGTGCTGGAGGGGCAAGCAAAGCAGAAAGCAGAGGAGCTTGAGCAGCTAAAGGCGCTCCTGCGGGAGGCCCAGACCGAAACACTGGAGCTGACAAATGCCCTCACCAAAACCGAAACCGACTACGAGCACCTGAAGGCACGGCTACAGGAACAGGGGCGCGAACTGGACCAGCTGCGCGAGAAGTTCCTGCAGCAGTTCCAGAGCATCTCCAATCAGGTGCTTATGACCAATGTGGAGCACTTCAACAAGTCCTCTTCAGAGAACCTGGAGCGTATCCTGCTCCCACTGAAAGAACGCATCAAAGAGTTTGAAGCAAAGGTTGACCAGACCTACGAGAAGACCCTGAAGGACAGCATCTCTCTAAAAGAACAGATTACGCAGCTGGCATCCCTGAACCAGCAGATGAGCCAGGATGCCGTGAACCTGACGAAGGCGCTGAAAGGAGAAAGCAAGACACAGGGCAACTGGGGAGAGTACCTGCTGGAGAGCCTGCTGGAAAAGTCCGGACTGCGGAAAGGGGTGCACTATGAGCGTGAGGAAGTCAGGCAGAATGACGACAGCAAAGTATACCGCCCGGATGTGATTGTACGGTTGCCGGAAGGGAAGCACCTTGTTATAGACTCCAAGATGTCGCTTGTTGCTTACGAGGCCTACTGCAGCTGTGAGGATGAGCACCAGCAGGAAGTGTACCTGCGCGGGCACATCAATTCGGTGCGCACGCACTTCTCCGACTTAGGGCGCAAGAGTTACCACCGCCTCAACGGCATCAACTCTCCTGATTTTGTGCTCATGTACATCCCGATAGAGCCGGCTTTTAACCTTGCCGTGCAGCACGACCACGACCTGTTCACAGATGCTTTTGACAAGAACATTGTGCTGGTTACCACCTCTACCCTTCTGGCTACCCTTCGCACCGTGGCTGGTGTCTGGCGCCAGGAGGACCAGAAGCGCAATGTGCTGAAGATCGCAGAAGAAAGCGGCAAGCTCTATGACAAGTTCGTAGGCTTCGTGGATGACCTCAAGACGATTGGCAAGCACCTGGAAAACAGTCAGAGCTCCTACAACGCTGCCATGAATAAATTGACAGAAGGTAAAGGAAACCTCATCCGCCGCGTGGAGATCCTGCGGGAACTAGGGGCCAAGACCAGTAAGTCTATTGACGACAACCTGCTGCAGGAGGCGCATTTGACCGAGAGTTTAGAGGAGGCCAGGGAGGAAGAAGCCTAGGCTCCTGTTTGTCGTCAGTCAGCAGGGGCCTGCAGGTTGCCGGCGGCTAAAAGGTATAAAGGATGTGGTTTAGGATAAATGAGGAGGAGCTGCCTCAAGGTTGCTTCTGTATCCTAAGGAGCTTGTATTTAGTATAACCACCTTAAACTCAACCCTTATGAAAAAGCTAATCTTCACCGGCTTAACCGCAGCCCTACTTCTCTCCGCCTGCTCTAGCCAGAAAACAGAGACTGCCGCAGTTGGGGCCACAGCCGAAATGACGCAGGTGCAGCAGGAGGCGCAGGCTTTCCTGGATCAGTATACCGACCTGTATAAAAAACTGTATGCCGCCTCGGCTGAGGCAGAATGGACCTCCAACACACGCATCGTAGAGGGCGACACACTGAATGCGGCGGCTACCCGACGTGCCAACGAAGCCTTTGCAGCCTTTACCGGCAGTGTAGAGAATATTGAGACAGCCAGGGCCATGCTGGCAAGGCGCGAGGAACTGACGCCGCTGCAGGTAAAGCAGTTCGAGGCCATCCTGTATACCGGCGCTAACAACCCGCAAACCATTCCTGATATTGTAAAGGCACGCATCAAAGCCGAGACAGAGCAAACCGAGCGGCTGTATGGCTTCAATTACCGCGTCTTTGAAAAAGAGGTAAGCACCAACGACATCGACAACATGCTCCGCAACGAGAATGATCTGAAGCGTCGGCTTGCTGCCTGGGAAGCGAGTAAAGAAGTAGGCAAAGGCCTGCGGAAGGGCTTGCTGAACCTTCGGGAGTTGCGAAACCAGACGGTACAGGACCTGGGCTACAACGACTATTTTAGCTACCAGGCCTCGGATTACGACATGACCCGTGAGGAAATGATGGCACTGATGCAGCAGCTTAACGAAGAGCTTCGCCCCTTGTACCGTGAGCTGCATACCTACGCCCGCTATGAACTGGCCAAGAAGTATGGCGTCAAAGAGGTGCCCGATTTCCTTCCGGCACACTGGTTGCCAAACCGCTGGGGCCAGGACTGGAGCGCCATGGTAGAAGTGCAGGGCATAGACCTGGACGCGGCGCTGAAACCAAAGGGTGCCAAGTGGCAAATTGAGCAGGCGGAGCGTTTTTATGTGAGCCTGGGCTTCGCAAACCTGCCCACCTCCTTTTATGAAAAGTCAAGTCTGTACCCGCTGCCGCCCAATGCAGGCTATAAGAAGAATAACCACGCCTCTGCCTGGCACATGAACCTGGAAAATGACGTGCGCTGCCTGATGAGTGTGGAACCCAACGCAGACTGGTATGAAACAACGCACCATGAGCTGGGGCATATTTACTATTACCTGACCTACACCAACCCCGACGTGCCGCCTTTGCTGCGGGGCGGTGCCAACCGTGCCTACCATGAAGCCATCGGCAGTCTGATGGGGCTTGCCGCCATGCAAAAACCGTTTCTGGCGGAGCTAAACCTGATTGAACCGAATACTCAGACCGATGAGGTTCAGTCTCTCCTGAAGGAGGCCCTCAGTTACGTGACCTTTATCCCCTTCTCTGCCGGTGTGATGAGCGAGTGGGAGCATGATTTTTACGCCCGTAACCTGCCTGCCGATCAGCTGAACAAGCGGTGGTGGGAGCTGGTCAGGAAGTACCAGGGAATTGTGCCGCCTACTGAGCGGGGCGAGGAGTTTACGGACGCTGCCACCAAGACGCACATCAACGATGACGCCGCCCAGTATTACGACTATGCCCTGTCGTACGTGATCCTGTTTCAGCTGCACGACCACATTGCCAACAACATCCTGAAGCAGAACCCGCGCGCCACCAACTACTATGGCAGCGAAGAAGTCGGCAGTTTTCTGCGGGATATCATGTACCCCGGTGCCTCTGCCGACTGGCGCCAGATGCTTCAGGAGAAAACGGGTGAGGAACTCAGTGCCCGTGCCATGGTAGCCTATTTTCAGCCACTGATGGACTATTTGAAAGAACAGAACAAAGGGCGTAAGTACACACTCTAACTCAGTAGTAGACATCTTCAAGAGTGCCTAATGGCATGCTGTATAACAAGAGCCGTCGTGATAATTCGCTGCGGCTTTTGTTTGGGTGCTGTGTCATGTAAGTGTTCAGGCAGTCAGGATGTTTATTTATAGCCCCACACAATAGCAGAGTTACAATACCCTATAGCAATCGAAATTACCTCCATAGGCTGAAGTTTGATTGGGTTATTTTTTTAGTCTCGTTTTAAAACTTTTGGTTACTGCCACGGTTGTGATTCTGGTGCGCTATCTGGATAGTGTCCGGTTGAACGGGAAGAGGCTAATTATTTCGTAGTCTGCAGAGTATGTTACGGTTTTGTGCCATTGCTTATTTTATCCTGGCTGCTTCCTGCGCGTGGGCACAGCGTAGCAGCATAGGCAGTTGGTATATCTACTTTGGCAATCAGCAGCTGAGCAAGAGATGGAGCTGGCACAATGAAGTACAGTACCGGAATTTCAATGCAGTCGGCGACCTTGAACAACTGCTCCTCCGGACAGGGCTAGGGTACAACCTGACGCCCGGTAACAACAATCTGCTGCTCGGTTATGCCTACATCTACTCTGAGCCTTACACTGCCGGAACGGAAAGCAAAGGAAGCGTTTCGGAGCACCGTATCTTCCAGCAGCTGATTACCCGGCAGCAATTCAGCCGCTTTTACCTGCAGCACCGCTACCGTCTGGAACAAAGATTCATAGAAGACACAGACTTTAGGATGCGGTACAGGTATTTTCTGTCCCTTAACCTCCCGCTAACGAACAGGGAAATGGTGCCCAACACTGTCTACCTGTCGGTTTACAACGAGATCTTCATTCACAACACCTCTCCCCTCTACGACAGAAACCGCCTGTACGGAGCGCTGGGTTATACCATCAACAAGTATTTAAGGGCAGAAGTCGGTTTTATGTCGCAGCTACTTGAAAACGGGCACCGGGAACAGGTGCAGGTTGTGCTTTTTAACAATATCCCATTCATTAAAGACTGAAATCATGAAAAAGAGAGTTCTTATCTACTTTGCCATATATGGCTGCTGCCTGGCGCTTGCCTCATGCCGAACAGGCGAACAGGCTTCCGGGCGTACTGCCGGGGTAAACCAACAGGAGGGGCTGATAGAACAAGTGCTGACAGCAGAGGAGCAGGCAGCACTCACGCCAGATGAAGTCCTCCAAAGCTTTAAGGAAGGCAACCAACGCTTCCGCAATAACGACCTGACCCGGCGCAATCACTCGGCACAGGTCAGGGCCAGTGCTATCGGGCAATATCCTAAAGCCGTCGTGCTATCCTGCCTGGACAGCAGAATACCTGTAGAGGATGTTTTCGATAAAGGCATAGGCGATGTGTTTGTGGCCCGTGTGGCTGGTAACTTTGTGAATCAGGACATCCTGGGCAGCATGGAGTTTGGTTGCAAGGTGGCCGGCTCTAAGCTGATCGTGGTGATGGGGCATGAAAACTGTGGTGCCGTAGTGGCTGCTATAGACGATGTAGAACTGGGCAACATAACCGCGATGCTGCAGAATATACGTCCGGCTGTACAAATGTCACAGGATTATAAAGGGGAAAGATCAAGTAAGAATAAAGAGTTTGTAAGCCATGTCTCCCAGGTGAATGTCCTGAATACCGTGGAGAACATCAAAAAACAAAGTCCTATACTCAGGGAAATGGCTGATAAGAATGAGATCAAAATTGTTGGGGCCTTCTATGATATGGAAACCGGTATTGTAGACTTCCTGGAATAGAAAACTCCTTTCAAGCCCCCTGTATATGCCAGCGTAAGGAGGAGATGAAAAAGGTAAAGAGAGCCTTCTGTTTTCCTCCTTTTTATCTCCTTTACTTTCCGCTAATACTTTGGCATACCAAAACATAAGGCATGCCCCTTAAAGATATCCATGAGCAGTGTACTCAAACAGGGACTCATTTGGCCTGCCTGTTACACCAGCACCTGGTCGTGCTGCCGATACGTCTGCAGAAACAGGGTGAGTTTATCCAGTGTTTTTGTAAGCACCTCTGCCTCCGGAAGGTACACTACCCTGAAATGGTCCGGTTTGTGCCAGTTAAAGCCGCTGCCCTGCACCAGCAGCACATGCTGCTCAGTAAGCAGGTCCAGCGCAAACTGCTGGTCGTCGTGGATGTTAAACTGCTTTACATCGAGTTTCGGGAACATGTAAAAGGCTCCTTTGGGTTTAACACAGGTAATACCAGGTATAGCGGTCAGTTTTTCATAGCTGATCATCCGCTGCTGCCCCAGTCTACCCGTAGGTTTGGTAAGGTCATAGATCGTCTGTGGGCCCTCCAGTGCCACCTCTATGGCATACTGTGCCGGCACGTTGCTGCACACCCGCAGGCTGGCCAGCGTGTTCAGCCCGTCCATGTAACTGCTTGCTTTGCTCTTGGCGCCGCTTACCAGCATCCAGCCGGCCCTAAAGCCAGCGGCCAGGGTGTTTTTGGACAACCCGCTGAAGGTTACAAACAGCACCTTATCCGAGAGGGTGGCCACTGAGGTGTAGGGCGTGTTGTCGTACAGGATCTTATCATAGATCTCATCAGAGAAGATTACCAGGTTGTGCTCCTCGGCCAGCTTTACCAGTTCCTGCAGCAGCTCCTTCGAGTAAACGGCCCCGGTTGGGTTATTCGGGTTAATGATCACGAGTGCCCGCGTGCGGCTGGTCAGCTTGCTTTTGATATCCGCTACGTCCGGAAACCACTCAGCTTCCTCATCGCAAGTGTAGTGCACGGCATTACCTCCAGCGAAACGCACGGCTGCCGTCCAGAGCGGATAATCCGGTGAAGGGACAAGCACTTCGTCCCCGTCGTTCAGCAGCCCTTGCACAGCCTGTATGATCAACTCACTCAGGCCGTTGCCCAGGTAAATATCCTCGGTATGTATATTGCCTATGCCCTTGCCCTCGTAGTAGCGCTTTACGGCCTCCCGCGCACTGAGCAGTCCCTTGTGGTCGGAGTAGCCCTGGGCGTGCTGCAGGTTCAGGACGATTTGCTCCGTCACCTCCCTGGGTGCATCAAACCCAAAGGGAGCAGGATTGCCGATGTTTAGCTTCGTTACCCGGTGCCCCTGTTGCTCCAGTTCCTTTGCCTTTTCATAGATGGGGCCGCACAGGTCATACGACACACTGTTGAGTCGCTCACTTCTCTTGATCATACACAGAAAATTTGGCGAATATACAACAGTGGGAACGATAGTGCACAAGCCGGTTAGGCCCTTTTTTGTCTCTGTTACGGATGGGGCAATTCTGCCATCAGTCCTCTGCCGCCTGTTCGATCAGTTGTGTGTAATAGTCGCCGGTGGGCAACAGCCGTACCCGGTATAGTCGATCGAAGCCTTCTTCCATGGTAGGCACCTGTAGTCTTTTGAGCGTGCCGTAGATTCCTTTCTCCGGCACTTTGAATCGTCCGGTCCGGGTGTTGTTCCGGGTAACGGCTTCCTGCACCCCTGTTTCAAAGAAATACCCGATCACCTCATACCGGTTTGCTCTAGCCATCTCAATATACTTCTGCCGTTCCGCTTTGGTCGGGTTGGTGTTGTCCACTACAAACCGAAGCTGAGTGCTGAGGCAGGCCTCTAGAAACAGCTGCTCCCGGTGGCGCGTCCTGAGCAGGTCCAGACTGATGCGCAGGTGCGCATGGAAGAAACGTTCTTTGTAAAAGGTGGACTTGCCACTCCCCTGTATGCCACAGAAAATGATCGCCTGCATCCGTCGTCGTGTTTTAGCCTGTATAAGGTACAAGGGCGGATAAAGTTCCGGCAGTACCAGGAGTTACAACTTTACGGTTACTTTACCATATACAAGAGTGGATTTGTTAACTTGGGAGACAGAAGCTAATCTGATAAGAGCTATGAAGAAAAAACTTGTGGTACTAACCGGCGCGGGTATCAGTGCGGAAAGTGGCATTGCCACGTTTCGGGATGCCAATGGGCTTTGGGAAGGGCATGATGTAATGGAAGTGGCCTCGCCGCAGGGCTGGCGCAAAAACCCCGAACTGGTGCTGGATTTTTACAACCAGCGCCGCAAAAACGCTTTCAGCGCCCAGCCCAATGCTGGTCATGCGGCGCTGGCAGCACTCGAGAAGGAATTCGATGTGCGCATCATCACGCAAAACGTGGATAACCTGCACGAGCGGGCTGGCAGCACCAACGTGATACACCTGCATGGCAAGTTGTTTGAAAGCCGCAGCACGCTCGACCCGAAGCTGGTGTACCAGATGGAGGGCTGGGAGCTGAAGATAGGTGACAAATGCGAGCGGGGGTCGCAGCTACGGCCAAACATTGTGTGGTTTGGAGAGGCGGTGCCCATGATGGAGAAAGCCTTAGAAGAAACGTTAGCCGCAGATATCTTTCTGGTGGTAGGCACCTCGCTCCTGGTATACCCTGCAGCTGGCCTGGTGGACATGGTGTCCGGTGATGTACCTGTCTTTGTCATCGACCCGAAGCTCCCCTCCATGCGTCAGCGCCATAACCTCCATTTATTTGAAGAGAAGGCCAGCACTGGCATGCAAAAGGTTGCCCAGCTGCTGCGTGAAAAATATGCTTAGTCTTTAATAGGCCTGGAGGGTGTGCTTCCTGCAGGCTCTTATCTTGCCTGCTACTAAAAAATAACGCGTGGGAATACAATACATACTCGAGTTACTCGGCACTTTCGTGTTTGCCATGTCCGGGGCGCTGGCAGTGAGCGAGAAGGATCAGGAGCAGGATTGGCTGGGGGCCGGTTTCACGGGCTTTGTTACCGCCATTGGTGGCGGTAGCCTGCGTGATATCATGCTGGGGAGTTACCCGCTCGTCTGGATACAGGACGTGCGCTTGCTGTACATCATTATCGTCGGGATAGTATGCACAGGGCTTTTTTACAGGTACTTGGAGAGACTGCGCCGCACCCTCCTGCTCTTCGACTCCCTGGGTATCTCGCTTTTCACCATTGTAGGTACAGAGAAAGCACTCAGTTTGGGCGCCCGCCCGGAGATAGCCGCCATGATGGGCATGTTCACCGCTGTGATGGGTGGTGTGATCCGCGATACGCTCACCAATGAAACGCCGGTGCTGTTCCGGAAGGAGGTATATGCCAGCGCCTGCCTGGCCGGTGCCACGCTCTACATCTTGTTGCAAACTGCCGGGCTGGAGCGCAACACCAATTTTCTCCTGTCTGCAGCCTTTATTTTCATCGTCAGGATTGTTGCAGTAAAGTATAACCTGAGCCTCCCAAAATTCAAGCGGATGAGGTAAGTATAGCGGCTTGAGCGACTGCATTATTACCATAGGTCTATATATTGCGTATGACCTAATGTCCACAAAAAGGTATACATGCTATGGATTTGAAGCAAAGACTTTACGCAACCCCCGACACCTGGAGCCTGACCATCGTGCGCATCTTCCTGGGCCTGGTCATCTTTCCGCACGGTGCGCAAAAGCTGCTTGGCTGGTTTGGCGGGCACGGTCCAGCCGGGTTTATGGGGGCGTTTGAGCAAATGTCCGGCTTGCCTGGCTTTCTGGCCTGGCTCGTGATCATCATAGAGTTTTTTGGGGCACTTTGTCTCATCCTGGGGCTTTGGACCCGGTTGTGGGCTTTTTGTGTGCTATGCCTTTTTACCGGTATTTTTCTGATCGTGCACCTGCAGTACGGCTTTTTTATGAACTGGACCGGTGATAAGGCCGGGGAAGGCTATGAGTTCCACCTGCTGGTGATCGGTATGGCCTGGGGCCTAACCGTGGGTGGTGCCGGCCAATTGAGCATTGACCGCGCCATGGCCACCAGGGAACGGACATTTTAGTGTATGAGAGACCTACAGTGGCTCCCCTTAAGGTTCTTTGCCAGCCAGGTGGACCAGGAGGTGGCGCTTTAGTCTTCGGCCTCCTCCCCTTTGTCCACTATGTCACTTTCGGTGAAAAGGATGATCCGCATCATTTCTCGCCACTTGGGTTTCTTGCGCAGTAAAAACTCCAGGTTCATGCCAAAGTGCTTGAACTCCTCGTTTTGGGCGTTCCGCATAATGGCTTTCGCCTCCTCGTCCTGTTCAACCGAAATGCGTTGCTCGTACCAGTTGATCGCCTCCGCCTCCTCTATCAGCGAGGTGATCATGCGGGCAAAGGTTCTTGTCTTCTGCGATAGCTCCTGTGGCGGCTCATGGTATTGTTCCGTAGGCATAGCTTCTTTTCTTGTTCCTTTTCTTGCTAACGCCTTGACGGGTACAAAGTTAGTGGCGACTACATATTTCTGACCGCCCTGCACTAAGTATACTGCTAATGAAAGCTCAAATTTCTTTACCTACATGCCCCACGGCTCTTCGGGCTTATACCACAGCTGCCCCTGCTCTATCTGCAGCGGTGAAGGAATGTTGTTGTGGTACAGCTGCCCGGTGCCCAGGCCCTGTGGCATGCCAATCGCATACTCTGCAGTAAACTGGCTGATGGCGTTAAGGCCTATGTTGGACTCCAGTGCCGACGTCATCCACCAGCCGATGCTGCGCTCCTCTGCCAGTCTGATCCACTCCTGGCTGGCGCTAAGGCCTCCTGCCAGCGTTGGCTTCAGGATAATGTACTGCGGCCTGATGGTATCGAGTAACGCTTCTTTTTCTTCCGTTTCCTGTACCCCGATCAGTTCCTCATCCAGTGCGATCGGTACAGGGGTATAGGCGCAGAGCTCGGCCATTTCCTGGGGTTGCCCCTGCCGGATGGGCTGCTCAATGGAATGGATATCGTACCTGGCCAGGCGCTCCAGTTTCTTGTAGGCTTCCGGTGCACGAAAAGCCCCGTTGGCGTCAACGCGAATGGTGAGCTGACCGGCATCAGCGGTTTCCCGGATGCTTTGTAGGATCTCCAGTTCCTTGGCAAAGTCAAGCCCCCCTATCTTGAGTTTCAGGCAGGTATAGCCCTCCTTTAACTTCTGCTTTATCTGCTGCTGCATAAAGGCGCTGTCCCCCATCCAGATAAGGCCGTTGATTGGAATACCCTTTTTGCCCTGGCTGAAATCATTTTGGCAGATAAGCCTTGTGCCGCCGTGCTGCAGGTCGAGCAGCGCCGTCTCGAGTGCAAAACGAAGGGCAGGCCACTCCTGCAGCTGTAGCCTGCCCGGCAGTGGCTCGCCTGGTTGTATGTCAATCACCTCACGCCTGAAAAGCCGGGTTAGCTCCTCCAGCTTCTGCTCCAGGTCGGGGCGGTAATCAATGCTCAGTCCCGCCAGTGGAGCGCACTCCCCTACACCTGTTACCTCCGGCTCGTCGTCTCTCCAGAGCTTCACATAATAGACTTTGTGCTCTGATATGGCTCCCCTCGAGGTACGGGCATCAAACTTGAACTGCAGGGTATGCGGGTAGTAGCTAAGGTTGAGTTTCATATATCGAATATCTGTTAAAGTGGCAATTTAAACCATCTGAGCCAATTCTGTCGTACATGAAGTACGATGTATAACCATTCGATACAAAATGTAGTACGTTTCCCGCAGGTATAGCCCTGTGGCAGCCACCATGATTTGAAGGAAAATTGACGGTATGGCAGGTGCTATGCAAGAAGCGCAAACAACTGTCCGCTTTTTCTGTTCCTTGTTAAACTATTATTCTTATACCTGACCCCGATCCTATGACGATTAGCACCACTACCCCGAAGCTGGCCATTCAGCAGCAATACGAGCAGACGCGGGCACAGACGGTGAACATCTGTAAGCCGCTGGAGCCGGAGGACACGGTGGTGCAGCCTGTCGTGGACGTGAGCCCACCCAAGTGGCACATGGCGCATACCACCTGGTTTTTTGAGACTTTCGTGCTGAAGCCCCACCTGCCGGGTTACAGGCTTTTTCACCCCAGGTACGGCTACCTGTTCAACTCCTATTACAACAGCGTCGGCAGCCGCGTTCAGCGCGACCAGCGCAGCACCCTTACCCGCCCTCCATTGCGTGAGATCTATGCCTACCGTAAGCATGTGGATGCGCACATGGAGCAGCTTTTGCAGCAGGCAGACGACGAAAAGCTACAGGAACTATTGCCGGTACTGCAGCTGGGCCTGCAGCACGAGCAGCAGCACCAGGAGCTGCTTGTGACCGACATCAAGTATATTCTCAGCACCAATCCGCTACTGCCCTCCTATCAGCCCGCACAAAAGCAACAGGAAAGGCAGGGGGCTGTGGTGGCTGCCTCCTTTCTAGAGGTGCCTGGCGGCAAGTATACAATTGGCTACCAGGGCGACGGTTTCTGTTTTGACAACGAGCTGGGCGTGCACGAGGTGCAGCTAGAGGACTTTGGGATCATGAATCGGCTGGTCACGAACGGTGAATACCTGGAGTTCATGCAGGATGGTGGCTACTCAGACTTCAGGCACTGGCTGGACGAGGGCCTGGCCATGGTGCGGGCGCAGCACCTGGAAGCCCCGCTTTACTGGCTGCGGCACGAAGGCGAGTGGCACCGTTTTACCATGCAGGGGCTGGAGAAAGTGAATCCCAACGACCCTGTATGCCACCTGAGCTTCTATGAGGCGGATGCGTATGCCAATTGGGCCGGCAAGCGCCTGCTCACCGAGTTTGAGTGGGAGGCGGCTTCGCAGGTATACCCGCCGGTGCAGGGGAATTTCGCAGACACAGGCGTATTTGAGCCTCTACCTGCTGATCCTGCGGCTAAAGGTTTGCAGCAACTGTACGGCGACGTGTGGGAATGGACGTACAGCGCCTATCATCCTTATTCCCGCTTTTACAAGGCACCCGGAGCCATCGGGGAGTACAATGGCAAGTTCATGATCAATCAGATGGTGCTGCGGGGCGGCTCCTGTGCCACGCCTGCCAACCATATCCGCACCACATACCGTAATTTTTTCCACCCTGACAAGCGCTGGCAGTATAACGGCATCAGGCTGGCCAATAAATAATTTTTATGACTTTAAGCTCAACTTTAGTACCTATCATTCATTTGGGCCGCAAGGAGGACGGCAGCCATGATATAGCCGCTTTCGCCAAGGATGTGGCTGCAGGCCTGGCCGGTTTTCCCAAGACGCTTCCCTCCCGGTATTTCTACGATGGGAACGGCAGTAAGCTGTTTCAGCGCATCATGGAGCTACCCGAGTACTACCTTACCCGCTGCGAGTTCGAGGTACTGGCCAACAACAAAAGCGCCATTGCCCGGCACTTCTCCCGGCAGGGGCGCTTCCACCTGATAGACCTGGGGGCAGGAGATGCCTTAAAGACGAAGATCCTGCTGCAGGAGCTGACAAGACAGCAAAGTGCCTTTGATTATGTACCCGTGGACATCTCCGGTGACGCCATGCTGCAGCTCATAAACAGTCTGCACCAGGACATGCCCGAGGTGAATGTGCAGGCTGTTGTTGGGGAGTACTTTAAGTCTTTGGAGTGGCTGCACGCAAACAAGGAGGAGCGCAAAGTAGTGTTGTTCCTGGGCTCTAATATCGGCAATTTTGAGCAAGAGGAGAGCCTGACTTTTCTGCGCACCGTTCGCAGCTACCTGGAGCCCGGCGACAAGCTGCTGATGGGTGTAGACCTGCGTAAAGACCCGGATACGATCCTGAGCGCCTATAACGATGACTCCGGGGTAACGGCAGCCTTTAACCTGAACCTGCTGCTGCGCATTAATAACGAACTGGGGGGTGAGTTTGACATTGATCAGTTCCGGCACTATGCGCTGTACAACCCGCAGGAGGGCGTAATGCGCAGCTACCTGGTCAGTAAGGTGGAGCAGGAAGTCTATATCCGGGAAACAAGCCAGACCTATCGCTTTTCGGCCTGGGAGACGATCCACACAGAGAACTCCCATAAGTATACCTTAGAGCAGGTGGAGGAAATGGGGAATGCCTGCGGCTTTAAACTGGAAACTGTTTTTCAGGACGAAGCTAACTGCTTTGCCGACGTGCTGTTTGAGGTGACCCGGTAGCATTACTGGCTATTTTACTTTGGCTGCGCTGCCTAAAAAGCTTAACTTTTGGTCCGGACAAAGAAAATGGAAAATGGACCATATCTCCCTGGCCTCAGGGTCAAGTTATTTTAGCAGCCCGGATGCTGCCACGGATGCTGCCATTGCAGCCTTGCAAGCAGGTAAAACACAGTATGGCCCCACCGAGGGCACATGGGAGCTGCGGCAGGCTATCAGCGACAAGTACAGTACGCCTCACTTCCCTGTATCTCCGGAACAGGTACTGGTAACGCCGGGTACCAAGCAAGCGCTGTTCAACTTGTTTTCGGTGCTTTTGCGGCAAGGCGATGAGGTAGTGGTGCCCACCCCCGCCTGGTTCGGTTTTCACGAACTCATGAAGTACAGCAGTGGAATGCTGGTGCCCCTGGAGACTAGCCTTTCCGAAGAGTATGCCATCACACCCGAGGCGCTGCGCAAGACGCTTAACAACCGTAGCCGTATACTCCTACTGACGAACCCCGGGAATCCCACGGGCCGCGTGTACAGCAAGGCGGAGCTTGAGGCGATCCTGGAGGTGGTGAACGAATATCCAAACCTCTACCTGATCTCAGATGAAATATATGACCATATTACTTACAGCGGGTCTTTTACTCCTATCTTTTCCTGCGAAGGGGCGCCGAGGGAAAGAACTATCCTCCTGAACGGCTTCTCAAAGTCTTTCGCCATGTCTGGCTGGCGGCTGGGGTACATGGTGGGGCCCGAGGCCTGCATCCAAAAGAGCACAGCTTTCCAGGGGAGCACCCTGTCGGGCGTGAGTGTGTTCCTGCAGGAGGCGGCCCTGGCCACCCTGCAGGCCCGGGAAACAGCACTGGCTCCTATGCTGGATGTGCTGCAGGACAACCGGCAGCTCATGAAACAGGCGCTGGATGGTATGGCTGAGGTGCGCTACTACCTTCCGGACGGCGCCTATTATTTCTTCCCTGACCTTAGCCACTACCTAACTTCTGATACGGCAACAGGAAAAGAGCCTTCCACAGCGGAAGGACTGTGCCGTTACCTGCGGCAGCACTTTAACCTAGAACTGGTGCCCGGCGATTATTTTGGAGGAGCGGGCCATGTACGCATGTCATTTGCCGTGGAAAGGCCAAGGTTAGCGCAGGCTTTGCAGCGCCTTGCAGCGGGCCTGAAGCTTCTGCGGGCTTAACAAAGAGGTAAGCTGGTCGGGTGGCCGTGCCCTGGAGCATGTCTAAAATCTCTTTCTGGCCGTTTGCAGCCTAAAGGATGAATTTAAACAGGCTCTTAATTATAAAAAGACTAATTTTGCGGGCTTTTAGAAAAAGGCTCCGTTATGAATACTGTAGAATACAAAGAACACTTTTCCAAGAATTTCACCCTGGCCTATCCGGTGGTGCTCAGCCAGTTGGGTCATATCATGGTAAGTGTGTTCGATAGCCTGATGGTGGGGCAGATCGGTACCCTGCCGCTTGCAGCCGCCTCTCTGGGCAACAGTATATTCACGATCACGCTGGTGTTCGGCCTGGGTGTTTCTTATAGCATCACCCCCCTCATTGCCGCTGCCGAAGGGCGCCGCAACTATACCCGCATTTCGCTGCTGCTTCTTAACGGCCTGGTGTCAAACGTGCTGCTGGGTATCCTGCTTTTTATTGCGGGGTACTATCTTTCGCCTTTCATCACGCTGCTGGACCAGCCGCCGAAGGTAGTGGAGCTGGCCGTCCCTTACATCAACATCCTGTTCCTGTCTATGGTGCCGCTCATGGTGTTCCAGGCCTTCCGGCAGTTTGCTGAGGGGCTTTCGCTGACGAAGCAGTCCATGTACATCTCCATTGTGGCAAACAGCCTGAACATTGTCCTCAACTACATTCTCATCTTCGGAAAGCTGGGCTTTGAGCCGATGGGTCTTGTGGGCGCTGGATGGGCAACGTTTATCTCCAGGGTGGTGATGGCCATGATGATGGCAGCCTATGTGCTGTATGCCAGGCGCTTCGAGGTCTTCCGGCGCTTCCTCAGGTTGCGCCACCTCTCCTTCCTGCACATGTACCGCATCTTTAAACTGGGATTGCCTATATCCGGTCAGATGATCTTTGAGATGGGAGCCTTCAGTTTCTCAGCGGTAATGATCGGCTGGCTGGGTGCCAAAGAACTGGCTGCCCATCAGATCGCCATCAACGTAGCCTCTGTTACCTATATGATGGCCAGTGGTATTGCAGCGGCTGCCACCATACGGGTAGGCAACCAGAAAGGACTCGGCAACATCCGCGCCATGGAGGTCGCCGGCCTCAGCAGCTTTGCCATGGGCGCCCTGTTTATGCTCGGCAGCGGCCTGCTGATGGTGCTGGGGAACAGGCTCATCCCGATGCTTTACATCGATGACCCACAGGTCATTCAGATCGCCTCTTCCCTGCTGATCATTGCGGCGCTTTTCCAGATCTCGGACGGGGTGCAGGTGGTGGGCCTGGGGGCTTTAAGAGGGCTGGAAGATGTACGAATTCCGAGCCTTATTTCGTTATTAGCTTACTGGGTAATCGGCCTGCCGGTGGGTTACCTGCTTTGCTTTAAGCTGAACCTGGGAGTCAGCGGCGTCTGGACCGGACTTTTAGTGGGCCTGTCTGTAGCAGCCCTGTTGCTCTTTATGCGCTTTAGGTTGCTGAGTAAACGTCTCAGTCTCAAGTATTAAAAAAATAATGGCTATGTTTGCTACCGGAGTCGGCACCATTCGCTGAAGAATTGTGTTATTCCGTGCAGATGAACTACATACTTTTAGCCAAAGCCAATGTTTACCTTCACCCTTTTTCTGTCGCTGTGGTTGGGCCTGGTAGCCCCATCCCTGGTTACAAGCCCCTCTCCACTGCCGGGGACTAACCCTGCAACCGCTTCAGAATCAACCTCTAGCATAGAGGCTATTACCTGGTCTACCTCCCGAAAACTGACCTGGGAAGACTTTAGAGCAGTTCCTGATGATGCCAATCCGCACCATGCCGTAACAGCGGCTAATTTGGCGGTTGATGCCAAATGCACTAAAAACACTTTCTCCTATGAGGTAAAATGTGTATTCCTGCCGAACGAATCCTGGTCTAAGAACAAGAAATCCGAAAAGCTGCTGTTTCACGAGCAATTGCACTTTGACCTGACGGAAGTGCACGCCAGACAACTCCGTAAGAGCCTGAAAGCGTTAGGTACTAACTGCTCTGCCTTAAAGCAAGACCTGAACCTTACGGTGAGCAATGCCTTCAAAGCCTGGAAAGAAGAGCAGCGCCTGTTCGATAAGTCCTGCAGCCATGGCTTGAACAAGGAAGAGGAAAAGGCCTGGGCCGCAAACGTTGCCCAGCGCCTGCTGGAGCTGGAAGCTTACCGGTAACCACTTTACTGCGACCTGCTGCCTATTCTGGTCTGGTCCTCCGCACTGGACTTCTGGACGTACTTGCGCCTGATCTTGGTGTTCCCGAATTTATAACTCAGGTTCAGGCTCACCCGTCGTGAGTCCGGCTTTTGCGTGGTATAGGTCTCGCCACCCTTAAGCAGGGTGTGCCAGGCGTATTCCTGCGTATTAAAGATATCCTGTGCTGAGATAGAAACAGAACCTTTTCCGTCCCAGAACTTTTTGCTGATACTGCTGTTAATGCGCCAGTTGGTATCGTAGCGCAAAGCCCCCGTAACAGATGGCCCGGTTATGAAGCCACTCAGGTTTACATTCCAGTCCGCAGGGAGTTTGAATGAGTTCCGGCTTGAGAAGGAGTAGCTGTAGTTGAAGTTGCTGTTGTATAGCGGCAGCTCAGATCCTGAGCTATACTTGCTTGCAAAGCCACTGAGGTTGTTTGCGATGCTCCACCAGGGCTTTACCGACACTGGTACGCTCATGGTGAGGCTGTAATTGTGCATGCGCGCCAGGTTGTCCATGCTTATTTTGGTGATATTGGTCCCTGGCAGTAGCTCACTGGCCATCACCAGGATATCATCTGTGTAGGTATAGGCTACGGATGTAAAATACTTGTAGTTGTAAGCATGCTGTACCTCAAAATGGTAGGCGTAAGAGGGCCTGGCATAGGGATTCCCCTGCGTGACCTGGTACTCCCCCTGAAACTGCACATAAGGGTTCATGTACTCATACAGCTGGCGCTGTATGCGTCGGCTGGCGGAGTAGCTGAAGGTATGGGCCTCCCCCACTTGCCTGCTCAGGCTGATATTGGGGAACAGGCTCAGGTAGCTATCCTGCACCTGCTCCTGATCTGAAATGAAGTCGAGTGTATAGGCCGTGTATTCAGCCCGCAGGCCTGCCTGCATGCTCCATTTACCTAGAGGGCGTGTAAAGTTGAGGTACGCTGCGGCAATATTTTCCAGGTATTGGTTGTGGCTGCTCAGGCTGTCGCTGTAGCTTCGTACGTTTTCCCGCAGTATTTCATACGACACGTTGTTGCCCGTCCTGTTGCTGCTGAACTTCAGTCCTGCGTCCAGTTGCGCCCCCTGTTGCTTCAGAGGCCACACATAATCTGCCTGGGCGGTATAGAGATCGGAAATGGTTGGCACATGGCTGTACAGCGTGTAGGGCGGCCTGTCATGCTGCCCGAACCTGTTCAGGAAATCATTCTCGAAGGTACCCGCTGACGTGAAGTCATACCTGATGTAATTGCCGTCCAGCCGCAATTTCTTCCCGGTGCTGTCTATGCTGTATTCGTAGTTGAGGTTAAACGTCAGGTAGTTCAGGTCGTTTTGGTTGCTGTTGTCCTGTCGGTTCAACAGCAGGTTCCCCTCTTTGCTCCTGCTGGTTGTGCTGCTGTTGCGCATGGAGTGGCTGTTGCCGGCCATGCCCCACCATTCACCCCCCAGGCGGTGCTTCGGCGTTAGCTGCAGGTCAAAGCCCAGCAGCCCCGATGGCGTTTTGGAATCGAGTTCGGTTGTGGAAGATGCGACTTGCCTCTTGAACGGCCCTGTCGTGTAATTGGACTCATTGCTTTGCTTGTTGTAGCTCCGGTATCGGTTATACCTCGCATCGCCATAGAGGTTTAAGTTTCCTTTCTTGAAGTTCCACACAAAGGCCGAGTAGTTTTGCAGGAAGTGCCCCTGCGTCAGGCTTCCCGACATTTCTCCGTTAAAGCCCTCGTCCGTGTTTTTCTTCAGAATGATGTTGATGATGCCGCCGGAGCCTGAGGCATCGTAGTGTGCAGAGGGGTTGCTGATAAGCTCCACCTTCTCAATGGAAGCGTAAGGGATACCGGATAACAAACTTTTAGTGTCTCCGCCGCGCCGGCGCCCGTTGATCCAGATCTCCACGTTGGGCCTGCCATTAAGCTTCAGCTGCCCCCGGTCCGCAGTCACGCCCGGGGCTGTTTCCAGTATCTCGTTTGCGTTCATGCCGACTAATGAGGTGTTTTCGGAGATATGGTAGATCAGTTTACCCGGCAGCATGTCCAGCATAGGCTTCTGAGCGCTTACCTCTACCTCCGTCAGCAACTTTGTGTCCTGCAACAGTTGGATTATCGGGTGCTCCAGCGTCTCCCCTGTTTCCAGTGAAAATGGCTGGGATTGATAGGTGCGGTACCCTACAAAGTTCACGCGGAGCAGGTACTGTGCGGCTTTGGGGGCCTGTAAAGAGTAAAGGCCGAGGGTGTCGGCTACTGTAGCACTCACTACTGCGGAGTCGCGGGCAGTTAACAGGGCAACCGTTGCATAGGCCACGGGTTCCTGCTGGGCTGATTCCTGCACTTTGCCTCTGACTGTGGCCGCTTCCTGCGCCAGTGTTGTAAGGGGGAACAGGAAAGTTGCGGCTATACCGAGTGTGAAGTGCCGCAGTTTAAGTTGTTTCATCGCTTTGCTGTATTTAAACAGGTTATATTATAAATATAACATATATAATTAAATGCGACAAAGCTCTGTTGAACTATCTTTATAAATGAAGCCCCTGTGCCTTGTTTCTAAGCTGCACAGGGGCCTGCTCCAATTTCTATTAAGTCTTTAACCGATATTTTTATCCAGGTCTTTGATAGCCGGACCCGTTATCACTTTTCCGTAAGGATCGAACCTTGAGCCGTGGCAGGGGCAGTCCCAGGAGCTTTCCACGTTGTTCCAGCTCACCACGCAGCCCATGTGGGTGCACACAGCTGAGCACTGATGTCGCACGCCGTCCTGATCGCAGTAAACGGCAATTTTACTGGTGCCCTTCCGCATGATGCTGCCGGTTCCGGGCATAACCTGCATAGGGTCGTCCACTTCGCCGGGGGTAACATAATCTTTGAACTGTGCGGCTACATTCAGGTTCTCTTTCAAGAACTCTCCTGCTGCTCCCATGTTCGTGCGTGCCGGGTCGTACAGTTTCGCCCACTCATTTCTGCGCCCCATGATCAGGTCCGTGATCAGCATGCCGGCAATGGTGGCATGCGTCATGCCGTGGCCGGAGTCTCCGGTGGCGATGTACACGTTGTCGGCATCCCCCGGGTTTCTGCCGATAAAGGCAAGTCCATCAATGGGCTCAAATACCTGACCCGACCAGCGGTAGCGCACCTCGCCTGCCATCGGAAACTTGAGCCTGGTCCAGTTCTCCAGCTCGTGGAAATGCTTTGTCAGGTGTTGGTCCTGCCCTGTCTTATGATCCTCGCCTCCTACAATAAGCAAGTCAACATCACTGCCTGTGTCCTCTTCACCGGCTTTTCCTTTCATAAGGCGCACGTAGTGGTAAGGGTCGTCCATGTCCCAGTACAAGGCGTCCGGTACAGAGCCTTTGGGTACCTGCGCGGCAATGGCATACGTACGGTAAGGCGCCTGCTTGGTGTGCATGGTCAACTTGTCGTTGATCGGGGTGTTGGTGGCGACCACCAGATGATTGGCCGACACGGCGTGCCCGTCTTCGGCCTTGATGGTGTTTACCGGGCCGGTCTTGAAGTCCACCACTTTGGTCTCGGTGTATATCCTGCCGCCCCTGTCCTGGATGGCCTGGCTGAGGCCGGAGAGGTACTTGAGCACATGGAAGTGGCCCTGGTTCGGGAAGTGCAGGCAAGGCAGGGCTGTAAGTGTTTCGACCGGGCTGTGCTTGCGCAGCACTACCTCCGGCCAGCCAATCTGCTGTACCGCCTCGAGCTCCTGCATCAGCTGCTCTTCCTGCTGCCGGTTGTTGGCAAACAGGTAGCCGTCTACCCGCACAAACTCACAGTTTATGTTCTCTTCCCTGGCGATCTCCTCTATTTTATCGATGGCCCTGGCGTGGCTCTGGCAGGCAAGCCGGGCACCGTCTTTCCCGAAAAGCTTGATCAGGTGAGAGTAGCGGTCGTCGAGCGCGTTGGAGAGGTGTGCTGTGGTGCGGCTTGTCTCGCCACCGCCTATTTGCTTGGCCTCCAGCACTACCACGCGCTTTCCCTCTTTCGCCAGCAGGTAAGCAGTGGTAAGGCCTGCCAGCCCTGCCCCCACCACGCACACATCGCAGGTGATGTTGTCTAAGAGTTTTTCAGTGGCGGGCATTTTTATATTTTCAGGCCAAACAGGTAGGCTCGCTCCGGATTCTCTTTTCATAGTTTTATCTTTTTAAAACAATTGTTCTTTGGTCTGTACAAGCCATGACCACAGATTAAGATTACGGAGCCGAAAAAGTTAATGTTGCTGGCGCTATATTTAGGCCCTGGCATGGAGCCGGCAGCGTGGTAGCTTTCTACCGGGCAGAACGTGTTTGGGCTTTACAGGCAGCAAATAAAATGATACCTTCAGGGTTGAGAAAAACATACTGCAAACCAACCATACACTTATGTACGCACCTTCAGAAACGATGGAAACCATTAGCTGGCAACAGTTTGAGCAGACCGATATTCGGGTAGGCACGATCCTGGAAGCTCTTGATTTTCCGGAGGCTCGTCGCCCTGCCTACAAGCTGCAGGTTGACCTGGGGCCTCTCGGGATCAAAAAGACAAGTGCCCAGATCACAAAGCACTACGCGAAAGAAGAGCTGGTGGGCCGGCAGGTGCTTTGCGTCACCAACCTGGGCAACAAGCAGATCGGTAAGTTCATGTCAGAGGTTCTGGTAACAGGCTTTGCCGATGAAAACGGGGATATCGTACTGGCCCAGCCCGCCGGCAAGGTCCCGAACGGGAGTAAACTAATGTAGCAGCCGCTGCTCTACTGGTAGGCCTCGGCTTCCGCTGGCTGGTCTCGCTGCTCAGCGGCGGGCAGGCCTTTGGATGCCCTGATTTTTGCTTCGCGCACGCTCAGTGTGTCGATGATCGTTTCGTAGAGCGCATCCATCTCCTTCACATTTACCAGGTAGTAGCGGTAGGTGTCGCGGAATTCCTCCTGCGAAACACCGTGCTTGTCCAGGATCAGCTGCTGCTGGTGGTTGAAGGTCATCAGGGCGGTGTCCGGGTACACGAGGGCATGCTCTACCTGTGCCTCGGCCATATGCACATCGGCCAGGATGCGCACCATCCGCTCCTTCTCGATCATGTTCTCCGGTTTTTGGGGCTCTTGCCTCCCGCAGCTCAGCAGGCTTAGGCAAAAAAGTATGTAGAAAAGTCTTTTCACGGATGAAAATTACGATATTATGTCATAATTTTAAAATCTGAGGCTACTATACCCTTTCATGAAAGAGCTTGTTCAGAAGCTAAGAAAGTACGAGATCCGGATCCGCAAGGCTATCACCACCCAGATGCAGGGTGATTTCCAGTCTGTTTTCAAGGGAACAGGCCTGGAGTTTGATGATGTGCGGGCCTACCAGTATGGCGATGACGTGCGTTCCATTGACTGGAACGTGTCGGCCAAGGGGCATGGCACCTTTGTAAAGACGTACCGGGAGGAGAAAGAGCAGTCCGTGTTTTTGATGCTGGACGTGAGTGCCTCCCAAACCATTGGCACCGGTAAGCAGCAGAAACTGGATGTGGGGAAAGAGATCTGCGGTGTACTGGCCCTCTCTGCTGCCCGTCAGCAGAGTCAGATCGGGATCATCTGCATCTCGGACCAAAAGGAGAAATACATCAAACCAGCCAAAGGGGTCCAGCAGGCCTATACGATCATCAAGGCCTTGCATGAACTTCAGCCAAAATCCGCCAGGACGAACCTGGCCGCCGGCATCAAACTGACACTCGACATCATCAAGCGTCGCAGTATCATCCTGCTCATCTCCGATTTTATAGACGTAAACTATGAGAAGGAGCTGGCGATGCTAGCCAGGCGGCACGACCTGATCGTGATGCAGCTGCTGGACGTGCGCGAAAAGAAGATGCCTGGCATGGGCATTGTACCTGTACTGGATAAGGAGTCCGGTAAAACTATCTGGTTGAATACCTCCGGGGAGGAGTTTCAGAAGCGCTACCTGGCGCAGTATGCCGAGAACCAGGAGCGTGTGGTGCGCATTTGTCAGAAATACCAGGCAAATTACCTGGCTATTCAGACGAATGAGGACTATGTCCCGCAGCTGGTGAATCTGTTCAGGATCAGAAATAAGTCTACCAAAAAGAGTGCGTAAGTTCATTTTCTCAATCGCCCTGTGCCTGCTGTACGGGCTGGCGTGGGGGCAGCAGGTACCCAAGCCCCTAGGCATCTTTAACCGTGACACCGTGCACGTAGGAGAATTGCTGCAGTACACGCTTGTGCACCACCATGCTGCCTCACAGGAAGTTATCCTGCCTGGGTTAAAGTATAACTTCACCCCATTTGAGTTTGTAAGTAAACAATACTTCCCAACCGTTACCCGCGGGGGAATCAGTACCGACAGCGCGGTGTATACGCTCCGCACCTTCGAAACCGATGCGGCACAGTACCTGGCGATGCCTGTGTATGTGCTGCACGAACAGGACACGATGCGGGTGTATGCAGAGGCCGATACGGTGATGTTAAATCAATTGGTGCAGCAATTGGTAGAGCCCCTGGTCATTAGATCCGAGACAGCGCTTGCGCCGGTGGAGGAACGTTTTAACTGGCCTGTGCTGCTGTTGTACATGGTGGCCGCCGCGGTTTTCCTGAGTCTGGTCTGGCTGCTGTTTGGGCAGGCGATCAAACGTAAGTACAGGCTTTACCGGCTGCGCAAGGACCACGCTTACTTTGCCTCCCGCTATAACTCCCATGTGGACCGCTTTGTGAAGTCCGGCTCCCCGCAGAGTATAGAGAAGGCCGTGTCGCTGTGGAAGAACTACCTGACCAAGCTTGAAAAGAGCGCCATCAACTCTTTCACTACAAAGGAGATCGTGGAGTACTACCACGACGACGAAGGCGTTAACACGGCCTTGCGCCTGTGCGACAGAGCCATATACGGCAACCTGGTGACAGAGGCGGACACTGAAACAAGCCAGGCCCTGGGCATGCTCCGCCGTTTTGCCAAAAACCGTTATAAAACCCAACGAGAACTGATCAGCAATGCTAAGACTCAGCGATGATTTCTGGGAATGGTTAAGCCCGGAATGGTTTAGCTACAGCACCCTCCGCTCCTTCGACTGGGTATACCCGGTTGTGCTCTATGCATTGCCCGTGATTCCTGTCCTGTTTTTCTTGAGGTGGGTCTTCACGCTGAACTCCCGCAACAAGCTTAACCTGGCGCTGTTTGAGGGCAAGGTGCGCTGGCAGTGGACTTCACTCCTGCGATTCATACCTACTGTGCTGTTCATCCTGTTCACGATGCTTGTGCTGCTCGCTTTGGCAAGGCCCCAGCGGGTGAACGAGCAGGTGGAGCAAACCTCCGAAGGCATTGATATTGTGCTGGCACTGGACGTGTCCGGCTCCATGGAGTTGGAAGACATCCAACCTAACAGGCTGACGGCGGCTAAGGAGGTGGCACTCGATTTTATATCCGGCCGCGTGCAGGACCGGATCGGGATGGTCGTTTTTGCGGGCGATGCCTACTCACTGGCTCCGCTCACCACAGACTACCAGTTGCTGCGCGAAAGCATCAGCTCCATCAGCTTTGGCATGATTCCGAACGATGGCACCGCTATAGGCAGTGCACTGGCCGTGGCCATTAACCGTATGCGCGATTCAGACGCACAGAGTAAAGTGGTCATTCTCATCAGCGACGGCGAGAACACTGCCGGTAGCCTGGACCCGGAACTGGCCGCTCAGATGGCCTTCGGGTACGGTATCAGGCTTTATACCATCGGAATAGGGAAAGACGGGCAAGTGGTTTACGCTGTGGATGATAACGGCAACCCTTTGGTCGTAGACGCCAAGATGGATGAAACCACCCTAAGGAAAATAGCGCAGACTGGCGAAGGCCGGTTTTTCAGGGCTGACAGCAAAGATGCGCTGCAGGAAATATTCCGCAACATAAACCAATTAGAGAAAACCGAAGTAACAGAATTGCGCTTCCGCGATACGAAAGACTACTATCAGGTATACCTGAAATGGGCGCTGTTACTACTCCTGCTCTGGATGCTTTTAAAGAATACTTTTGTCACTAATGTACTGGAAGATTAAGGGGCAGTTGTTAGAGTTGCTGCTCATGTTAACTTCACATCATCCGACACTGCTAAACCAAACACATAATGTCTACTATCAAGGAAAACATTTTATACTTCGACGAACAACTCAAAAACACCCGCTGCCGCCTTGTGGCTGTTTCCAAGACCCATCCTCCGGAAAAAATAAAGGAGGCCTATGATGCCGGTCATCGGTTGTTTGGAGAAAATAAGGTACAGGAACTGGTGGAGAAGTATGCGCAGCTGCCGCACGATATTGCCTGGCACCTGATCGGCCACCTGCAGACCAATAAGGTAAAGTACATCGCAGAGTTCATCGACACCATCCAGTCGGTGGACAGCCTGAAGTTACTGAAAGAGATAAACAAGCGCGCCGAAATGTACGGCCGCACCTACCCGATCAACTGCATGCTGCAGCTCTCCATTGCCGACGAGGAAACCAAATTTGGTATGAGCTACGAGGAGGCAGTAGCCCTGCTGCAGTCAGAGGAGTACCGCAACATGAAGTATATCCGGCTGAACGGGGTGATGGGCATTGCCACGAATACGGACGATGAGCAAAAGCTGCGGCAGGAGTTTCGCTACCTGCGCGAGTGCTTTAACCGCTTAAAGGAAACCTTCTTCTTCGCCAACGATGACTTCAGGGAGATCTCCATGGGCATGACCTCTGACTGGCAATTGGCCGTGGAGGAAGGCAGCACGATGATCCGCGTGGGGAGCGGTATCTTCGGTAGCCGTAACTATAATAAGTAAGCTGTTCTGACGGGTGAAGGAGCCTTCTTTTCTGGAGCGTTTGAGGCTAAGATTGCTGATTCACTATGAAGTTATTGTTAAGTTTTAGCAAAGCGGTTTCGTATTGAGGACAGGAAGATGATCTTTGCGCTTCATCAAAACTTAACTTCATGCGTGCCCTTATAGCTTCTTTTACTGCGTTTCTACTGTTCTCTACCGGTTGTAACTCCAATATGACTCCAGCTGCTTCCACTACTGATAAAGGCGCAGCGCTTCCTGCCTTCGACAAGGAGGGCCACCGGGGAGCCCGCGGCCTGATGCCTGAAAACACGGTTCCTGCCATGCGGAAGGCGCTGGAGCTGGGGGTAACCACCCTGGAGATGGACACGCATATCAGTAAGGATGGTAAGGTGGTCCTCTCCCACGACCCGTACATTAACCCGGAGTACGTGCTGCTTCCTGATGGGGAGGAAATCCCGGAAAGCGATAGGAAGAAGTACGTGCTCTACGAGATGGACTACAGCGATATCCGCAAGTTTGATGTAGGATCTAAGTTCTACCCAAAGTTTCCGCAGCAGGAGAAGCTGAAGACATATAAGCCCCTGCTTTCAGAAGTGATTGACTCTGCGCAGGCCTATATCAAGGCACACAACCTGCCCCAGGTGTTTTATAACATTGAAACCAAATCCAAGCCGGAGCAGGACGGAAAGCTGCATCCAGCCCCGGAAGAGTTTGTCGCCAGGTTGATGGAAGTGATCGAGGAGAAGGGAATTGCCCCATGGGTGATCGTTCAGTCTTTTGACGTGCGTACGCTACAGGTAATGCAGGAGAAGTATCCGCACGTTAAAACTGCCCTGTTGGTAGAGAACTTACATAGTATGGAGAAGAACCTGCAAAGGCTGGGCTACACGCCTACCATATATAGCCCTTACTATAAGCTGGTTACACCGTCCCTCTTAAAGAAGGCCAAGAACCAGGGTATGAAAGTCATTCCCTGGACGGTGAACTCCGCAGATGAGCTCGCGCGGCTGAAGCAGATGGGGGTTGATGGCATTATTACGGATTACCCTAACTTGTTTACGGAATAAGTAAAACCCTTATCCCCCAACCATAGGCCTGGTTACGTAGTAAGTAGTATCTTTGGGGAAAAAGCTGCAGAAAGCAGCATCTTTCAAAAACTACTTAAAATAACAGACCCATGACGCAGAGTGCAGCAACAATTGAGAAACGTTATCAGGAATTTATAGACCATGTTGTTGAATCTGAAATGGTCTGGGGCCTGACGAAAGATGATACCTGGGCAACCTCCAGCTCAGCGGAGTATGAGGAGACCGAGGTCATTCTGTTCTGGTCTGAGGAAAGCGGTGCCGCCGCCTGTGCCGAGGACGACTGGGAAGCGTACGAGCCTGAGTCTATCTCCCTGGTCGAATTTTTAGAGAACTGGTGCGTAGGCATGTACAGCGACGCGATGCTGGTTGGCGTTAACTGGGATGCCGACCTGACGGGCAAAGAGGTGGAGCCGCTGGAAATTGCCCTGGATGTAGTGAATAAACTCAAGGAGAAAGGTAAGACGCTGGAATTTACCCAGTACGACAGTCAGGAGGAGTTTGAAGAGCAGGTGATAGAGGCGCTGGAAGGCGAGGAAGAATAACACCGGCCCGGGCATAAAGCTCAAAATTAAGTTATGAATAAGGGTGATTTAATGCTTTGTGTTTTACCTTTGTTGAGACACTATCTTTAACCTCTTATTCATAACTAAACGATTACCGTGACGCAAAAAGCCATACTTCTTATTGCCAGTGCCCTGGGAGCCCTAACGGTAGCTATCGGAGCTTTCGGGGCGCATGCTTTGGCGCCTATGCTGCAAGCTTCTAACCGGGTGGATACCTTTGAAACCGCTGTAAAGTACCAGATGTACCATACACTAGCCTTACTGGCAGTGGGACTGGTTCTTTTTAGAGTAGAACAGCCAGCCCTACAGGTGGCCGCCTGGTGTTTCTTTATCGGTATCCTGATTTTTTCCGGCTCACTTTATACCCTTTGTGTAACTGGTATCACCTGGCTGGGGGCCATCACACCTATCGGAGGTACGCTTTTTATTATTGGCTGGGGCGCTTTGTTCTATGCGGTCATGAAAGCGCTTTAGCTAAACCCGTTTACCCTTACGCTAAGGTAGCTACTATGTCTTTCCGCGGTTTAATTTATGCGTCTGCTTATTCCCAGATTCAGAATTCCTTTATACCCGTACCCAAGTTCTGCAGCGAAAGCAGTTTTAGCTTTAGTTCTTACTCCAATACCCGTTACATGATAAGCTGGTAGCCATTCTTTGCTTGTTGCTTCATGGTCGTGGGTAGAAGTGAAATGCTCATAACTTATACCTAATGATATCGCGCTGTAGGTTTC
>JAJLKL010000035.1:0-3378 GCA_033838975.1 Hymenobacteraceae bacterium
ATAAACCGGATGTGGACTACATCAAAGGCATCAGCCCGGCCATTGCCATCGAACAGAAGGTAAGCATCAAGAACAATCGCTCTACCGTGGGCACCAGTACCGAGATCTACGATTACCTGAAGCTGCTTTACGCCCGCATCGGCAAAACCTATTCTCCCATTTCGGGCGAGGTGGTGCAGAAGGATACTGTGGCCGATGTGGTGGACTTTATCTTTTCATTGGAGGATGAGGCCCGGGTAATGATACTGGCACCACTGCAGCAGCACAAGGAGCGGACGCTGGCCAAAGAACTGGACCTATTGCTACAGAAGGGCTACTCCCGTATTTATGCAAACGATCAGGTATACTTTATTGAAGAGCTGCTGGAGCAAAAGAAGCCGAACCTGGGCAAAGAGATTTTTATACTGATAGATCGCGCTGTCATTTATAAGTCTGATGAAGACCTTGCTTTTCGTATTGCAGACTCGGTGCAGACGGCATTCTTCGAAGGCCACGGCGAGTGCCGCGTGAAGTATGGCAATGGAGAGGAGCGTGTGTTCTCCGACAGGTTTGAGCTGGACGGGATGGTGTTCGAGGAACCCTCGGTAAACTTCTTCAGCTTTAACAACCCTTACGGCGCCTGCCAAACCTGTGAAGGCTTCGGCAGTGTGCTTGGCATCGACCCTGACCTTGTGATCCCTGACAAAAGCCTGACGGTATACGAGGGGGCCATTGCGCCGTGGCGAAGCGATAAGATGAACGAGTGGCTGCAGCCGCTGCTCAAAAACGGCATCCGCTTCGACTTCCCGATCCACCGGCCTTACAACGAGCTGACGGAGGCGGAGCAGGAGCTGCTCTGGACAGGCAACAAGTACTTCTCCGGGCTCAATGCTTTCTTTAAAGAGATACAGTCGCAAACGCACAAGATACAGTACCGCGTGATGCTCTCGCGCTACCGTGGCCGTACCACCTGCCCCGACTGCAAGGGCTCACGCCTGCGCAAAGATGCCAGCTACGTGAAAGTGGGCGGCAAAAGTATCACTGACCTGGTGCTGATGCCGATAACGCAGGTGCTACCGTTTTTTCGTGACCTGGAGCTGACGCAGCATGAGCAGAATGTGGCCGAACGCCTGGTGACGGAGGTAACCAACCGCCTGAGCTATCTGGAGCGCGTGGGCTTGGGCTATCTGACGCTAAACCGCCTCTCCAACACGCTCTCTGGCGGCGAGAGTCAGCGTATTAACCTGGCCACCTCGCTGGGTAGTGCTTTGGTGGGGTCTATGTATATTCTGGATGAGCCAAGTATTGGCCTGCACCCGAAAGACTCTGAGCAACTGATAGGGGTGCTGCGCTCGTTGCAGCAGCTAGGCAATACCGTTATTGTGGTGGAGCACGAGGAAGAGATGATGCGTGCGGCAGACCAACTGATCGACATCGGGCCGGAGGCTGGCTCGGGAGGCGGTAACCTGATGTTCCAGGGAACGCTGGATGAGCTGACAAAAGAAGCTCATACTTATACCGCTAAATACCTGAGTGGCCGCATGGAAGTGCCGGTGCCGCAGCAGCGCCGCAAGTGGCGCAATGCCATCGAGCTGATCGGAGCGCGGGAGAATAACCTCAAAAACCTGAACGTGAAGATTCCGCTGGGGGTGATGACGGTGGTGACAGGCGTGAGCGGCTCCGGTAAATCAACCCTGATCAAGAAAATACTGGCACCGGCCATGCAGAAGCTGCACGGCGCTACCGCCGAGGCTACGGGCAAGTTCGATAAACTGGCCGGCGACTACGGCAATATTGAGCACGTTGAGTTCGTGGATCAAAACCCAATTGGTAAATCCTCGCGCTCTAACCCGGTAACCTATGTGAAGGCTTATGATGCCATACGTACGCTATACGCCGACCAGCCGCTGGCGAAGTCACGTGGGTTCAAGCCGTCGCACTTCTCTTTTAACATCGAGGGTGGGCGTTGCGAAGTATGCCAGGGCGAGGGGCAGGTGAAGATCGAGATGCAGTTCATGGCTGATATCTACCTGACCTGCGAGAGCTGCCACGGCCAGCGCTTTAAGCAGGATGTGCTCGACGTAAAGTATAAAGAGAAGAGTATTTCTGATGTGCTGGACATGACCATTGCCGACAGCATTGAGTTCTTTGCTGATCAGTCGAAGATCATCGAGAAACTACGGCCGCTGAATGACGTGGGTTTAGGCTATATCCGACTGGGGCAGTCGAGCAATACCCTATCAGGTGGAGAAGCACAGCGCGTGAAGCTGGCGTCGTTCCTGACCAAAGGTGCTCAGCCACACCAGGAGAATATCCTCTTCATCTTTGATGAGCCCAGCACTGGCCTGCACTTCCACGATATTAGCAAACTGCTCACCTCCATCAATGCCTTGATTGAGAACGGCAATACGGTGGTGATTATCGAACACAACATGGACATCATCAAATCTGCTGACTGGATCATAGACCTTGGTCCGGAGGGAGGTATAAACGGAGGCCACCTGCTGTTCGAGGGCACCCCTGAGGAGATGGCGAAACTGGAGGATAACCATACAGCCAGGTTCCTGAGGGACAAGCTGTAAAAGAAGTACAGGATTATAAGAAGCCGCTGCAAGTATGAATGCAGCGGCTTTTTTGTTGTGTCGGGTCCAACCACCCCTGCCCTTCCAAGGAGGGGAATTACAAGGGAACGATTGTCATCCCCCTGCCCCCCTTCAAAGGGGACTATGCAGGAAGCCGTGGCTATCGAAAACTGATCCCAGTCCTTGGGTTGAGCGCCTTCTAGATTTACGGTTTCGCTTTAGCGAAATTGCGACGTTAGGAGCAAAGGAAATGTAGGCAGCGCGATGCCCGAGGACGAGCCCTCGCGGGCTTGAGCGAGCCAAAGCCAGACATGAAACGAGGAGGTTGTAAAGCCGAGGATGAACAGTGGCTAGAAAGTATAGCTTGTGTCAAGTTGCAATCAGCGGCTAAGAAAATCTAAACAGAAGCAAGTATAAAGGCACAAGCGGACGCTTGCGGCAGAGTGTAATTAAGAAGAAACAGCAGCTCTAAAAGTATAAACTGCAGCAGCATAACCACTCAAAACGATAGGTGAATTGCAGAACCACCGCAACCTTCGTAGCTTACCGACGCAAATCCGCAGCTTACCGACTTCTCCCCCGTCCCTGCCTAATACTGCTAGACGCGCGGGCCTGCTTATAGTACCTTTACAACAGAAACTTAAAGGAACAGAACTATGGAAAACAGAATCAAACCCCGAACGGCCACTACGGCGATAACTGGCCGGAGCACCGCGGCGGCTCCAGCGGCAAAGTAATGGCAGGCCTGCTGCTGATAGCGGTAGGCGTGGTTATACTTGCCTCCAAGCTTCACCTCTTCTTCCTGCAGGGCTGGATG
>JAJLKL010000036.1:0-2178 GCA_033838975.1 Hymenobacteraceae bacterium
GAAGCCGGAAGAAACAGTAGATTATCACTTTAAAGTATGTTGGCACGCCATCTCGCGTATGTATAATGCCGAGGCTGTGCAGAACGACATGACTACATCCATAGGATTTGTATTGCTCAACATAGATCAGCAGCAAGGGACACCCGCCACCAAGATTGCGCCGCTTCTGGGGCTGGAGGCCCGTAGCCTCACCCGCATTTTGAAGAGTATGGAAGAGAAGGACTTTATATATAAAGTGTCTGACCCTAACGATAAGCGGCTGGTGCGCATCTTTCTGACAGAGAAAGGGCTACAGAAGAAAGAGGTGGCCCGCAACACTGTGAAGCACTTTAACAAGAAGGTGCACGACGAGGTGCCACAGCAGGACCTGGAGGTGTTCTTTAATGTCTGCAACCGCATACTTGGCATGATCGAGGACAAAGAAATATTTTAACCCATAGACAACTATCGCCATTCTATGAAAAGAATAATTAAGAAAGTAGCCGTGCTTGGCTCCGGGGTGATGGGCTCCCGCATAGCCTGCCACTTTGCCAACATTGGGGTGCAGGTGCTGCTGCTCGACATCGTACCGAAAGAGTTGACGCCTGAGGAAGAGAAAAAGGGTCTGTCGCTGGAGAGCAAAGCCGTGCGTAACCGCATTGTGGATAGCTCCCTGAAGGCGGCTGTCAATTCCAATCCTTCTCCGCTGTACCGCAAGTCCGATGCAAGCCTGATCAAAACGGGCAACTTTGAAGACAACATGAAAGATATCGCCACTGCCGACTGGACCATTGAGGTGGTAGTGGAGAACCTGAAGATAAAGAAACTGGTGTATGACCAGGTGGAGCAGCACCGTAAGCCGGGCACGCTCATCACCTCTAACACCTCGGGCATTCCGATCCACCTGATGCTGGAGGGCCGCTCCGACGACTTTAAAAAGCACTTCTGCGGCACGCACTTCTTTAACCCGCCGCGCTACCTCAAGCTTCTGGAGATCATCCCGACACCGGAGACGAGTAAAGAGGTGGTGGATTTCCTGATGCACTACGGCGATTTATACCTGGGCAAAACCACTGTGCTGGCCAAAGACACACCTGCCTTCATCGCAAACCGTGTGGGCATCTACGGCATCATGCAGACGCTGAAGGCCATGGAGAAAACTGGCCTGACGATAGATGAGGTAGATAAAATTACCGGCCCGATTGTCGGCCGTCCGAAGTCAGCCACGTTCCGCACGCTGGACGTGGTTGGCCTCGATACCACTGTAAACGTTGCCAACGGCCTGTACCAGGCAGGGGAGAAGGACGAGTCCAGAGACCTGTTCAAGATCCCGGGGTATGTGCAGCAGATGGTGGAGAACAAGTGGCTGGGCGATAAGACTGGCCAGGGCTTCTACAAGAAAACGAAAGACGCCAAAGGCAAAACCGAAATCCTGACGCTGGACCTGAACACTATGGAGTACGGGCCGAAGCAGAAGGTGAAGTTCCAGAGCCTGGAGGCGCTCAAGCCGATAGATGACCTGAAGAAGCGTATCAAGGCTTTCTCTCAGCAAAAGGACAAGGCGGCGCAGTTCTTCAACGAGACACTGTTCGGCCTGTTCCAGTACGTGTCTAACCGCATTCCGGAAATCTCGGATGAGCTTTACAGAATAGACGACGCCCTGCGTGCCGGTTTCGGGTGGGAGCTTGGTCCGTTTGAGTACTGGGATGCCATCGGCGCGCGCGAAGGTGTGCAGCGCATGATTGAGGCAGGCTATGAGCCGGCCCCGTGGGTAGAGGAAATGCTGAACCACGGCAAAGAGTCTTTCTATATTGTGGAGAACGGTACCCGCCGCTACTACGACATCCAAAGCAAAGAGTACAAAGCCATACCGGGCGCTGAAAACTTCATCATCCTGAACAACCTGCGCGGCAGCAAAACAGTGTGGAAGAACAGCGGCGTAACGCTTACTGATATCGGCGACGGCATCCTGAACGTGGAGTTCCACACGAAGATGAACACCATCGGTGGTGATGTGGTGGCAGGTCTGAACAAAGGCGTTGAAATCGCGGAGAAGGAATTCAGAGGCATGGTGGTCGGTAACGACGCAGCCAACTTCTCGGCAGGTGCCAACGTGGCTTTGATCTACATGTATGCGCTGGAGCAGGAGTATGACGAGATCAACTTCATGATCAAGCAGTTCCAGGACACGATGATGCG
>JAJLKL010000037.1:0-14943 GCA_033838975.1 Hymenobacteraceae bacterium
CGTCGTTGTTGCTGAGCACTACCACCGGCCTCCCCTCCAGCGAAGGGTCAAACACCCGCTCACAGGACACATAAAAGCTGTTGCAGTCTACCAGAGCACAAAGTTGGGTCATGTTCCGTACTGCGTTCCTTGTCAGGAGCACCTGGGGCCTTCAGAGTTTTTTCACCACACCAACCACTACCCCCCAAATTTCCCCCATGTCCGGGGCATTTACTTTGATGCTTTTATACCTGGGGTTCTCCGGCTCCAGGTAAGCACCGTCAGGCTTTTTCATCAGCCGCTTGATCGTGAACTCCCCTGCAACAAAGGCAAGCACGATCTTACCACTTTCAGGCCGCACGGAACGATCCACTACGGCCAGATCACCGGGCTCTATGTGCGCACCGATCATCGAGTCCCCCTCAATGCGCACAAAAAAAGTGGAGGTCGGGTTTTGGGTCAGGTAGGTGTTCAGGTCCAGCGGCTCTGCCGAGTAATCTGCCGCAGGGCTCGGAAAACCGGCCCGCACCGCCGTGGAAAACAGCAAGAGCCTGTGTGCCGTCTCGCTGCTAACCCGATACACTGTCTCCTTCCAGGGCGTCATCTCTATTACTTTTGCTTCCATAGCGCTAGTTTACGAATAATATTAGCAAAAGCTATATATAAAGCTAAAATATTTAGCATTCACTTTAAAAGACATCTGTACAGAAATCAGCTAAAACAGAATATTTATCGTACATAGCGGCAGCTACCTTGACAAGCGGTGCTTTATTTTTTATACTTAAGCAGACATTAAAATAACTTATGCCCAAAATTCTGATAATAGATGATGAGCGGGCTATCCGCAGCACCTTAAAGGAAATCCTGGAGTTTGAGAGCTACAGCGTAGACGAAGCCGAGGATGGTGAAAAAGGGCTGCAGCAGCTAGGCAAGACCAAGTATGACGTGGTGCTCTGCGACATCAAAATGCCTGGCATGGATGGCATTGAGGTGCTGGAGAAAGCCATGGAAATGGTGCCGGACACGCCTTTCATCATGATATCCGCCCACGGTACGATAGACACTGCCGTGGAAGCCACTAAAAAAGGAGCCTACGACTTTCTGCAGAAGCCACCGGACCTGAACCGCCTGCTGGTAACGGTACGCAACGCGCTGGACAAGTCGAACCTGGTAACGGAGACGAAGATCCTGAAAAAGAAGATCTCCAAAACCTATGAAATGGTGGGTTCCTCTCCTGCCCTTTCACGCGTAAAGCAGGCGATCGAGAAAGTAGCCCCTACCGATGCCCGCGTGCTGATCACCGGACCGAACGGCTCCGGTAAAGAACTCGTGGCGCGCGCCATCCATGAGCACAGCAACCGCAGCCATGGCCCGTTGATAGAGGTAAACTGCGCCGCCATCCCAAGCGAACTGATCGAAAGCGAGCTGTTTGGCCACGAAAAAGGCTCCTTTACCTCGGCTGTGAAGCAACGCATCGGCAAGTTTGAACAGGCCAACGGCGGCACCCTGTTTCTGGACGAGGTAGGCGACATGAGCCTGTCGGCACAGGCGAAGGTGCTGCGTGCCCTGCAGGAGCACAAGATTACCCGAGTAGGCGGCGACAAGGACATTCAGGTGGATGTACGCGTGATCGCGGCCACCAACAAAAACCTGCTGGAGGAAATCGAGGCCAAGAACTTCCGGGAAGACTTATACCACCGCCTGGGGGTGATCCTGATCCACGTGCCGCCGCTGAACGAGCGCCGCGAGGACATTCCGGACCTGGTTATTAAGTTCCTCAATGATATTGCCAACGATTACGGAAACAAGCCCAAAACCATCACTCCGGATGCCGTTGAGTACCTGCAGGGGCTGGACTGGCGCGGAAATGTGCGGGAACTGCGCAACGTGGTGGAGCGCCTCGTGATCATGAGCGGACAGGAAATAACGCTGGAGGATGCCAAGGCCTATGCCCGCCCGGTGGTTACCTGAGTATATATTTTATAGATAGTTATCACCTACACCAGTCTGTTGCACACCTAAACGAAGACGTTGATGAAAGACAAATCGTGGGAAGACTACGCTAAAAAGGAGCCTTACTTTGCAGTTCTTACCGAAGAACGCTTTAAGCCGGAGCACCTAGATGAGCATGCCCTGCAGGACTTTTTTCAGACCGGCGAGGCTCATGTGTCCGAAGTGCTCAGCAAGCTCCAAACGTATTTTCATGCAGATCCTCCTAGTTCCTTTAAGCGGGTACTTGACTTTGGGTGCGGCACAGGCCGGTTGATCATTCCCTTCGCTGACCGGTTTGAGGAAGTGGTTGGTGTGGATATAGCAGAAGGCATGCTACAGGAGGCCAGGCGGAACCTGCAAGCAAAGAACGTCGACAATGTGTCGCTGATACAAACTGGTGACGTCACCAAGGTTAACTTTTCTAAGCCGTTCGACCTGGTGCATACCTTCATCGTGCTGCAACACATCCCGCTCGAGCAGGGTTACCGCATTCTGGATAAGTTAATCTCTGCCATTGCCGCAGGAGGGTACGGCATGATTCAGCTTACGTATGCCAACACACAGAAACCGTTTGTATACAGGATAAACCAGCTGAAGTCAAAAAGCCTCCTGTTTCGCAAAGCGGTGAACGTGCTAAGGGGCAAGCCAGCTGATACTCCGCTTATGCAAATGAACAACTATGACATGACGAAGGTGTTTGCCATTCTGAAGAGACACCACCTAAAGCAGGTTTGCCTGGATTTCACAGACCATGGCGGAAGCCTGGGCGTCAGTATGTACCTTCACAAAGAACAGAACAAAGACTAGTGCTACACGCTAGTCTTTTTCTTTAGGCAGCACTTCTTATACTTCTCTCCGCTACCGCAGGGACAGGGTTCGTTGCGGCCAACGCGTTTGCCGTAAGGGTTCAACAGCTCTTTAAAGTTGAGGCGGAAGCGGCGTTTGGGGTTCTGATCAAATACCTCTGTCAGCAACTTGTACAGCTCGGGGTGCTTCTCGGCCAATTGGTCCGGCTTCTCGAAAAAATATTCGGTGACAACGGCGAAGAACTCTGCCTCGCTTGTGGCGCCGTAGCTGTCAATGTCTGACTTACCCTTTCGGATCTTCTGGATCTTACGGTACATCAGCTCCTGCCACGGCTGCACCAAGTCATCGGGCAGGTAGGCTTTGGGCGTACCGTCTATCTCCCCGTCGGCCTGGTCAAGCATGTGGGCGAACTCGTGTATCCCTACGTTCTTGCGGTCAGCCATGTCGTTGAACCCCCGCTCCAGGGCAGGTTTGGAGAGCGTCACGTAGTGGTCGTTCTGGAATGGGTTAACCCGCCCCAGTATCTCGGATACGGCCTCACTCTTATTGTCTTTGTACTTCTTGATGCTGCCCGGAAAGACCAGCACCTCCCCCAGGTTATGATACTCCCAATCGCGGAAGCCGAAGATAGGAATGATCGCGCTGGAGGCTACCAGCACCTTCGTCAGGTCGTCTACTTCTACATCTATACCCGTAATGCGCTTCTCAGACAAAAACAACTGCAGCATCTTCTCGAAACGGCGCTTGTCCTCCTCCGATTTCAGGGTATGGTAAAAGCCCACCCTGTCTCTCAGTATCTTGCGCCACTCCGCCGGAAAATCCTGTGCCAGCACCTTTCTGCGCCTGCGCTTCTTGCGGGTGGCCCATCTGTAGAAGATCAGGCAAATGATAGTTACTACTATAAAAAATGCGATATAACCCATGCCTGTCTTAAACGCGCTAATAGAGAAAGGGTATCAGGAAACGAGTAAATTACACCCCCTGATATCGGAGTTGTCGAAGCGGCCCAGCACCTCAAAGCTGCCATCATGGTGCACCCTGCCGATATCCTTTGTCTCGATAAAAGCACAGGAGTCTACGTTAGCCAGGTCAATGACATTGATACCGCCGGAGCGGTGGCTGGGGCCAACATCGAACGGGTCGTTCAGGTCGCGGAGCAGGATGCGCATGGTATAGCCGGGCCAGAAAATGCCATCCCCTTTGGAGTAGCCCTGTGAGAGCAACTCTGTCATGCCGTACTCAGAATGGATAGCACTCACGCCAAAACCCTTTTTCAGGCGGGCATGCAGTTCATCCCGGATCAGCTCGCGGCGGCGGCCCTTCATCCCTCCGGTCTCCATAATGATCACCTGACTGAAGTCCTCCTGCCCCTGCAGCTTCTCCGCCCAGTCCAGCAGCGCATACGATACCCCGATCAGGAGCACCTTCTTCCCCTGCTGCTGTACCTGCTTTACAGCCTGCAATAGTTTGTCGTGCTCGTGCAGGTAAAAACCCTCCTCCTGCTGCCCGGTCCGCTTTACAAAGTAATCTACCATGGCCACCAGCGAAGAGCCGCCCTGCTCCAGGTAAGACGGCAGCAGCGCCAGCACTACATAGTCCTGCAAGGGGCCGTAAAACTGCTCGAATATCAGCTCTGTGTTGTGGGTATACCAGCTCAGGCTGGAGACATAATGCCTGCTGCGGGCTTGTTTGGTGGTGCCGCTGCTGTAGAATATGGCTTCCGGCTCAAAATCGCCGGTTTTTACTTCGTGGGTCTTAAAGAACTCTATTGGCAGGAAAGGGATGTGTTCCAGCTGCTGCACCTCCTGCGGTTGTATACCCAGGTACTGCAGGTACAGTTTATAAACGGGGTTGTTTTCCGCCTGGTAACGGAACAACTCCAGAGCCGTAGAAGTATAGTCGAACTGCTGCTTCTGATGCAGCTGCTGTATAAATTGTGCCTTAAAATCCATTCAAAGAAAGTTACAACAATTCCTATATTCTCTGCGTTTTATTGAGTAAATTTAGCTTCATTTTCTGATATCCCACATGAAATATCTGCTAAAGTATAGCGCAGCACTGTTGCTGCCAATGCTTGTTTTCAGCTCCTGCCGCGAGGAGCCAAACTACCCTGACGAGCCCTCCATCGAATTCAGACGAGTAGAGCAATATCATTTTGAGGAGTTTGGCATTAAGCGCGACTCTCTGATCCTGGTGATCGGTTTCGAGGACGGTGACGGCAACCTTGGCCTCTCCCGCACCGACGAAGCCGACAAGCAGCCCCCGTTTAACCCGGGGTCGCCGTACTACAACAATTTTATCACAGACCTTTACATCAAGCGCCCTGTGCCCGGCAACCCGAGCGACTCCACGTTTGTAAAGTACCAGTTTCCGGTAGAAGGGTTTGACTTTAGCGGCCGTTTCCCTCGGCTCTCGTCAGATGAACGGGCAGAAACGCTGGAGGGTGAGATCAGGTACAGCCTGAACATGACCTCGGATATTTTCCGGCCAGGCGATGTGATCAAGTTCCAGATATTTATCTACGACCGCACCACCCCGATACCCAACAAGAGCAACATTGTGGAGACAACCCCTATCAAGCTCTTTACGCAATAAAAATCAGATTTTATTCATCAGAAAAGAAAATCCCCGGCTGCACCTGGCAACCGGGGATTTTTTATACTTAATGTGCTAAAGCAATTTAGTAGATCGTTGGGTAAGCCTGCGGGTCAGCCTCGTTCAGGATCTCGTACACTGTCTCAAACACATCCTCTGCATTCGGCTTAGAGAAATAATCCCCATCCGAAGAGTAAGCAGGACGATGCGCCTGTGCCGATAAGCACTGCGGTTTGGAGTCCAACCATCTCCAGGCTCCCTGACCGTCCACCACCTGCTGCATCATGTAGGCACTTGCACCACCCGGCACGTCCTCGTCGGCAAACAGCACGCGGTTCGTTTTACGGATAGAGTCTGTGATCACATGGTCGATATCGAACGGCAGCAGCGTTTGCACGTCAATCACCTCGGCAGAGATACCGAACTCCTCCAGTTGCTTGGCTGCCTCCAGCACAATGCGGCACATGGAGCCATACGTCACGATGGTGATATCTGTACCCTGCTTCAGGATCTCCGGCTTGCCAAGCGGCACCGTGAACTCAGCGATGTTATTCGGAATACGCTCTTTCAGGCGATAGCCGTTCAGGCACTCGATGATCAGGGCCGGCTCATCAGACTTGAGCAAGGTGTTGTAGAAACCTGCCGCCTGCGTCATGTCGCGCGGCACCAGCACGTGCATACCGCGGATGCTGTGCAGGATCATCCCGATCGGAGAGCCTGAGTGCCAGATTCCCTCCAGGCGGTGCCCACGCGTACGCACGATCAACGGGGCTTTCTGCCCGCCTTTGGTGCGGTACTGCAAGCAGGCCACGTCGTCAGACAGGATCTGGATCGCATACAGCAGGTAATCCAGGTACTGAATCTCCGTGATTGGGCGAAGGCCGCGCAGTGCGGCGCCTATCCCCTGCCCAATGATGGTACACTCCCGGATACCGGTATCGGTAACGCGCAGCTCGCCATGCTTCTCCTGCAGGCCGGCAAAGGCCTGGTTTACGTCCCCGATAAAGCCTACGTCCTCACCGATGGCAAACACGCGCGGGTCACGGGAAAGAATCGAGTCAAAGCAGGCCTGCAGCACCTCGCGCCCATCCACTACCGGAGAATTTTCATCAAACTCCGGCTTTACCTCCTCTACTAGCAGCGCAGACTCATCGGACTGGCTGAACAGGTAGGAATTGAAGCGATCGGCATTCTCGCCCATTGCCTGCTCCAGCCACTCTACCAGCTCACGCTTGGCCTGGTTACGCTCGTCGCGCACGTAGCGCAGCGCCTTACGCACAGCCCTAACTGCATCAGAGCGGATTGGTGTAGACACTTTGCGTAGCTCCTCTGCGATCGTGGCAACCTCTGTGATATGCTCGCTTGCACTTGCCAAGTTATCCAGCAGCTGCAGTGCCTCCTCGTAATCATCTTTTATGGAGCCAGCAAAGGCGTTCCAGGCGTTGCCACGGGCTACTCGTACGGTTTCCTTAGCTTCTGCCTCAATCTGATCCAGCTGCGCTGCCGTGGCGATCTCATTTTCCAGAATCCACTCACGCATTTTCTTCAGGCAGTCGTACTCCGCTTCCCACTCCAGGCGCTCTTTGGACTTATAGCGCTCATGAGAGCCGGAAGTAGAGTGACCTTGCGGCTGCGTCAGCTCCTCTACGTGCACCAGTACCGGCACGTGCTGCTCACGGCATACGCGTGTGGCTGCCTCGTAGGCCTCGCATAGTGCCGCATAGTCCCAGCCTTTTACCTTAAATATTTCATAGCCCTGCTCGCCTTCGCCATTGCGCTGGAAGCCGGCCAGGATCTCGGAAATGCTGCCCTTTGTGGTCTGGTACTCAGCAGGCACCGAAATACCATAGGCATCGTCCCAAACTGACACCAGCATAGGCACCTGCAGCACGCCACCTGCGTTGATGGCCTCGAAGAACATTCCCTCTGAGGTAGAGGCGTTACCGATCGTGCCGAAGGCTATCTCATTCCCATTTACGGAAAAGTTTTTCAGATTTTGGAGTCCGGGGTTCTGGCGGTACAGTTTGGAGGCGTAGGCCAAGCCAACCAGGCGCGGCATTTGTGAGGCGGTTGGAGAAATATCGGAGCTGGAGTTTTTCATCTCCGTCAGGTTCTTCCATTTGCCCTCATCGTCCAGCAGGCGGGTTCCGAAGTGACCGTTCATGGCGCGGCCAGCCGTAGAAGGCTCCGCCTCCACATCGGTGTGCGCGTATAGTTGTGCAAAGTATTGCTGCAGCGTCAGTTCGCCTATGGCAAACATAAAGGTCTGGTCGCGGTAATAGCCGGAGCGGAAATCGCCGTTCTGAAAGAACTTAGCCATAGCCAGTTGCGCCACTTCCTTTCCATCGCCGAAGATACCAAACTTGGCCTTACCCATGAATACTTCCTTACGCCCCGTAAGGCTGGCCTGGCGGCTCTCCCACCCGATGCGGTAATCGTTGAGTATTTCTTCAGTAGTTAGTTTTTGAGTTATTGATGCTTCAGCAGTTTGCATGTTATCTCTTTTAAACCAAAAGTAATTTTTCCCATCAAAAGTACAGAAGATTCCCCTAAATTCAAATCTGAGCCGCCCAGGCGTAAATTTGGCATAATATTGGAACCACTATTTTTGAAAAAAGATTTTTGTATATTTGTTTTGCTCTGAAAAAAACAGCGCATACTTTTATAACATTCGCTTCCTTTATGAGCAGAAAGCTTTACTTGCTAATGTTGCTTTGCCTTATATTTGCAGCCTATACGGCTAAAGCGCAAGGCGAGCTCAAGTTTGAGAAAGAAACGCATGACTTTGGCTCCATAGCCGAGGGCACGCAAGCTTCTTACGAGTTCAGGGTAAAAAACGTCGGCGATAAGCCGGTAATAATTACTGCGGTTCAGCCATCCTGCGGGTGCACTACCCCGGACTGGACAAAAGAGCCGATCCTGCCGGGGAAGACGGGGGTGATCAAGGCCCTTTACAACAGCACAGGACGTCCGGGGCCGTTCCATAAGGCGATCACGGTAACTTCCACCGCCGTAACGGAAACACAGGTATTGTACATAAAAGGTGAGGTTGGAGCAAAAGATTTAAAAAACAACTACACCCAGGAACAAAAGGCAATGTCTCCGCGTTTGGCACTTGGAAGCACCAACTACAACTTTGGAAAACTTGAAAAAGGACAAAAAGCTGTAGCTAAATTCACGATCAAGAACACAGGTCGTCAGCCGCTTGTCATACAGGGAGTAAGGTCTTCCTGCAACTGTGTCAGCTACCGGGTTTCGGTGCCGGCCCTAAAACCAGGACAAACGGCAACTTTGGAACTAACATACGTTCCAATGATGTTAAAGGACCAAAACGAGGTAGTAACCGTAATTTCGAATGATATCATCATGCCAAACCTCAAGCTAACGCTGAAGGCGAATGTAGTAGAGAGCCTGGCATCACAAAATATGTTAAGGGAGGGCAAATAGCCGGTACCTTTCAGATAGTTTTTTTCATAGTTTTATTTTGTACTAATGGCAGTGATTTTGTCGCTGCCTTTTTTCATTTTATACCTGCCCGGTTGCGGCACTTCCCCCCTGCCCTTTTTGCACACTTTTCCCCTGATTGCCCCACCTGAACCGTGCACAAAATACGCTTCAAATAAGCTTCGGGCCTTAAGCCTTTTATTTCAGGTAACTTGTGGTATATTTGCGCAGCTTTACCAAACCACTATAATTTAAGAACGACATGATTATTGGTGTTCCGAAGGAAATCAAGAATAACGAGAACCGCGTAGGCGTTACACCTGCCGGTGTAATCGAACTGGTGCGCAATGGCCATACAGTTTATGTGCAGTCTACTGCCGGTGAAGGCAGCGGATTCATGGATGATGATTATGTGACAGCAGGTGCCTCTATCCTTCCCAGCATTGAGGAAGTATACGGTATCGCTGAAATGATCATCAAGGTAAAAGAACCAATCGAGTCTGAGTACAGCCTGATCAGAGAAGACCACTTGCTGTTCACGTACTTCCACTTCGCTTCTTACGAGCCGCTTACGCACGCTATGATCAAGCAGAAGGCTGTTTGTTTGGCGTACGAGACGGTAGAGAAGCCGGATAGAAGCCTTCCGCTCCTGGTACCAATGTCTGAGGTTGCCGGCCGTATGTCGGTTCAGGAAGGTGCTAAGTACCTGGAGAAGCCACTGAAGGGCCGTGGTATCCTGTTAGGAGGCGTACCGGGCGTTCGTCCTGCCAAGGTGCTGATCATTGGTGGTGGTGTAGTGGGTACAAACGCTGCTAAAATGGCTGCCGGTATGGGCGCTGACGTGACCATCATGGACAACAACCTGCAGCGTCTGCGCTACCTGGATGACATCATGCCTGCTAACGTGAACACATTCATGTCGAATGAGTATAACATCCGCGAACTGCTTCCTACGCACGACCTGATCATCGGTGCTGTGCTGATCCCAGGTGCGAAAGCTCCTCACCTGATCACCAGAGACATGCTGAAGGAAATGCGTCCGGGTACGGTTGTGGTTGACGTGGCCGTTGACCAGGGTGGCTGTATCGAAACGTGTACGCCAACTACGCACGAGAACCCGACGTACATCATCGACGATGTGGTTCACTACTGCGTGGCGAACATGCCGGGTGCTGTACCTTATACTTCTACCCTTGCCCTTACCAACGCTACCCTGCCTTACGCGATCCAACTGGCGAACAAAGGCTGGAAGAAAGCCTGCGCCGACAGCAACGAGCTGAAGCTTGGCCTGAACGTAGTACAAGGCAAAGTAGTCTACAAAGGCGTTTCTGAGGCCTTTGGCCTGGAGTATGTACCGGTTGAGAACGTACTGTAAGCGATAAGCTTTTAGATAACGGAGCGCCTTTCTGACCACGTCGGGAAGGCGCTCTGCTTTTAGGCCGGATTTTAGCTTTATCTTTGCAAAAGGAATCAGAAGAACCCATCCGCTGTTTCCTCTGATAAGGAAGATTATATGTTCGACACCACACTAAAGCTGCTGCTGCGCCGACTGGGCCTGCTCCTGCTGCTCTACATGCTGCTACGGCTAACGTTTTACGCTTTCAACTACAGCACCTTCGCCAGCGCCGACGCAGGGGAAACTTTCTTTGCCTTTTTGCACGGCCTGCGCTTTGATTTGGCAGCGATCGCCATCATCAATGCCCCTTTTATCCTACTGTCGCTTTTCCCGCATGGGAATACGTCCCATAAAACCTTTCAGCGGGTACTGCAGGCCCTGTTCATACTGGTCAATGTACCCTTCATAGCCCTGGCTGTTGCCGATGTAGAGTTCTTCAAGTTCATCGGCAAGCGCTCCGGCAACGAGATACTTACCATTACAGGAGATATCGGTAACCAGCTCAGCCAGTTGGTGGGCTACTACTGGTACTTGGTGCTGGGCTTTGCCGCTCTCGTGGCTCTGCTGGCGAAGGTATATCCTAAACTAAAAAAGACACAGGTAAAGCAGCCTAACGTGCTGTACCGTTACCTGCGTCTGCTGCTAGTGGCAGCCCTGGTGGTGGTGGCCATCCGGGGAGGCATGCAGCTGAAGCCGTTGCGCGTAAGCCACGCCTTTGTAACAGAGCCTGCCGCCTTGGGTCACCTATCGCTCAACAGCCCCTTTACCTTCATCAAAAGCGTGGGCAAACCGCAACTGGAAGCCAAAAGCTATTTCCCGAATGATGCCGCCCTGCTGGCCGCCATGCAGTTCGACCCGTCTAAGTATAAGCAGCAATCAGGGCAGCCTGCGAAGGAGAACGTGGTCATCATCATCCTGGAAAGTTTTGCCGCGGAGTATGTGGGCGCCCTGAACCAAGGCAAGGGCTATACTCCTTTCCTGGACTCGCTTTCAGCACAGGGGGCATTTTACCACAACGCCTTTGCCAACGGCAGAAAGTCCATCGAGGCCCTTCCGTCTGTACTGGCAGGTCTGCCCTCACTCATGCAGGAACCTTACATCACCTCTCCTTACCAGTCCAATACCATTTACGGTTTAGGCACGGTACTGCAGGAGGCAGGCTACCGCACCGCCTTCTTCCACGGCGCGGCAAACGGTACCATGGGCTTCAACAACTTCTCAAAACTGGCAGGCCTGCAGGAGTACTATGGACTGGATGAATACCCCTCGGAGCTGCGTGCAACCGATTTCGACGGGCAGTGGGGCATTTTTGACGAGCCATACCTGCAGTACGTAGCGCAAATGCTTACAGGCTTTGAAAAACCGTTTATGGCTACTTTGTTCACGCTAAGTTCACACCAACCTTACACAATACCGGCTAAATATGAAGGCCAATTCCCAAAAGGGGAACTGGAAATTCATGAGTCCATTGGTTATGCGGACCATGCGCTGAGAGCGTTCTTCAAAACTGCCGCTAAACAGCCCTGGTATGAGAACACACTGTTTATCCTGACGGCAGATCATACCCAGAAGAGTGCGGATCCGGCCTATCAGAATGAACTGGGCTATTACCGGGTGCCGCTCCTGCTTTTTCACCCTAATAAAGATCTGGCAGGTATAAACCCGAATAAAGTTGCCCAGCACGCCGATGTTTTGCCAACCGTGGTAGATTACCTGAACCTAAGCACAGACAAAATCGTCCCGTTCGGGGCCTCTCTGCTCGATAGCACAAGTACAGGTCGTGCCATCCTCTACAACGGCAACTCCTACTTTCTGGTGCAGCAGGACAAGGTAACAGAGCTTACCCCGGACGATCAGGTGCGTTTCTACACCTTTGCAGACCTTGCTCCCGCAGCAGCCGCAGCTGAACAGGAGCAACAGCTAAAGGCATACGTGCAGTACTTCCGGAATGCCATGATCGGCAACAGGCTCTACTTCTGGAGGGAATGAGAGAATGACAGCATGAGGGGGCAGAGGGCTTCCCCTCCTCCCTACCTGAAGGCATACGGCTTAATGAGCAGGAATCTCCTGCAGCGGGGTGAACTGCTTTTTTTCAAAGTCTACCTCCCAGCAAAAGTGCTGAATGCCGTTGGTGATGACCAGGTACCTGGCCCTGAGGGTTTGGTTGTAGACAGAAACCTGCTTCACCACTTCCTGCGTAATAGGCACGTAGGAGGCTTTGCATTCCACCAGCAGGTGTGGCCTCCCCTCGGCACTGTACACGCACAGGTCCGTGCGCTTTTGGAGCCTGTTGTAGCTCAGGCCACGCTCTACGCTGATCAGACTCTTGGGATAGCCTAACGTATTAATGAGGTAATGAAGGAAATGCTGCCTGACCCACTCTTCCGGGGTGAGTTGGATGTACTTCTTTCGCAGGATGTCAAAAATCAGGGGATTAGCCTCATTTTTTTTAATTTTGTAATCAAACGGCGGCAGATTCAGGCTTTCCATGCTGCTAATTTATACTTTTTTAGCTGCTCCGCCCTCGTAGCTATGGCTATAAAGGCGGCTTTTTTATATCTTAATTACATTAAAACCATGAAGACCAAAGAAGAAATCGTAAACGACTGGTTGCCTCGGTACACAGGGGTGCCACTCGATGAGTTTGGGGAGTATATTCTGCTCACTAACTTTATTAACTATGTACGTATGTTCGCCGATCGTTTCGGTGTAGAAATAAGAGGCTTAGACAAACCGATGCAAACGGCTACGGCCAACAACATTACCATCATCAACTTTGGTATGGGCAGTGCCATGGCCGCCACCGTGATGGACCTGTTATCGGCCATCAAACCGAGAGCGGCCCTTTTTCTGGGCAAGTGCGGCGGTTTGAAGAAAAAAACACAGATCGGCGACCTGATCCTGCCAATCGCGGCCATCCGCGGCGAGGGTACCTCCGACGATTACCTGCCGCCAGAGATCCCTGCCCTGCCGTCGTTCCGCCTGCAGCGCTCTGTTTCCTCCATGATCAAAAAACATGAGATGGACTACTGGACCGGCACAGTGTACACCACCAACCGCCGCGTTTGGGAGCACGACGAGGACTTTAAAGAGTACCTGCGCCAGATCCGCGCCATGGGCATCGACATGGAGACAGCCACCATCTTTACCGTTGGCTTCATAAACGAAATTCCGCACGGGGCCCTGCTGCTGGTTTCCGACAACCCAATGATCCCGGAGGGGGTGAAAACGTCGGAAAGCGATAAGCAGGTTACCTCTACCTTCGTGGAGAAACACCTGAGCATCGGGATAGACTCTCTGCTTGAGCTGATCAACTCCGGTGAATCAGTGAAACACATGCGCTTTGAATAACCCTAAAACATGAACAAAACCATACGCACCTTTGCCGCTGCCCTGCTGTTGGGCGGCGCCCTTTTGAGCAGCTGCACCAGCACCCAGCAGAATGCTCAGCAAGCCGACATGATCGTGTATAACGGCAACATCTATACGGTAAACGAGAGTTTCGACAAGGCGGAGGCCTTTGCCGTGAAGGATGGAAAGATCATTGAGGTAGGCACGACAGCCGATATCCGCAGCAAGTACACAGCCACCGAAGAACTGGACGCTGAGGGGAAGACCGTCTACCCGGGCCTGATCGATGCCCACGCCCACTTTTACCGCTACGGTCTGGGGCTGCAGTCTGCCAACCTGGTAGACACTGAGTCGTTTGAGGCGGTAGTGCAGAAGGTAGTGGAGCAGCGGGAGAAATACCCGGATGCCGAGTGGATTACGGGCCGTGGCTGGGACCAGAACGACTGGGCGGTAAAGCAGTTCCCGACAAAGGATAAGCTGGATGAGCTCTTCCCTAACACACCGGTCATCCTTACCCGCATAGACGGCCATGCCGCACTGGCTAACCAGAAAGCACTTGACCTGGCCGGTGTAACCCCACAGACTAAATTGGTAGGTGGCCTGGTAGAGGTGAAGAACGGCCGCATGACCGGTATTCTGATCGACAACGCGGTGGACTTGGTTACCTCCAAAATACCTGAGGCTGACGAGGCGGACAAGCGCCAGGCCCTGAAAAACGCCGAAGTCAACTGCTTTGCCGTGGGCTTGACCTCGGTAGACGATGCCGGCCTGGATAAGTCCACCATCGACCTGATGGATGACATGCACCAGAAAGGGGAATTGCAGATGCGCGTGTACGCTATGCTGAACCCAAGCAAGGAAAATCAGGATCACTACCTTAAAAACGGGCATTACAAGACAGACCGCCTGAACGTACGCTCCTTTAAGATCTATGCGGATGGTGCGCTGGGCTCCAGAGGTGCGAACCTGATAGAGCCTTACCATGACGATGCAGGCAACCATGGCTTTTTGCTGGCGTCGGAGCAGGAGTTCCGTGATATGGCCAGGCTACTGAACGAGCATGGTTTCCAGATGAACACGCACGCCATCGGCGACTCCGCGAACCGCCTGCTGCTGGATATCTACGGCAATGTACTAGGGGGCAAAAACGATAAGCGCTGGCGCATTGAGCACTCCCAGATCGTGAACCCTGCTGATATGGACAAGTTCGGCAAGTACAGCATCATCCCGTCTGTGCAGCCAACGCACGCCACTTCGGATATGTACTGGGCCGGCGACAGACTGGGCAACGAGCGCATCAGGCACGCTTACCCGTTCAAAGAGCTGATGGAGCAAAACGGCTACATTCCGCTGGGTTCTGATTTCCCGGTAGAGGACAT
>JAJLKL010000038.1:0-11299 GCA_033838975.1 Hymenobacteraceae bacterium
CAGCCATCGATTTCCCCCCTCGTACAGGAGAGTGCAGATGCTGCACCTGCGGGTACTCCGCCAGGATCTTTGCCGATTCGTCTGTAGAGCCATCGGTGATGAACATGATCTGCAGCCTGTCCTTGGGGTAATCCAGGGCAAAGCAGTTGTCTATTTTCTCCCGCAGGATACTCGCCTCATTGTAGGCGGGCACGACCACGGTAACCGGTGGCTGAAAAGCTTTAAGTTGTGCTTTACCTTTTGTAGCGGCTGTCCACCTGGCCCACACCCAGGCCACGATGCCGTAGCCGATATAGGTATAAAGCACAATGGCAAGCGCCACCCAAAAGAGTATTTCCAGTAATTGTATCATCATAAGGGTAAGATTATTTTTTAGCGGCGTTCAGGCCCCTTACTACGCCGAAGAAGAGGCCGATCAGCCCGGGTATAACTAGTATTTCAAAAGGCATAGGCGTTAGCTGTTAATCATTTACATGGGATGAAACGGTTTTGGTCTTATGTGGTGTCGGCAAAAAGGAAGCCTTGGCCTTGTTGATCCGAAGCAGGGCAGCCCCCATGCACAGCACCGCGTAGGGTAGCCGGAGCACAGCCTCCGGCAGCCGCCTGTCCCTGTACAGCCGGGCGGGCAGCGAGGTCAGCAAGGCGGCGCTCAGCAGCACCAGCAGGGCCGCCCAGAAGGCCACCGGAGGGCCGAACGGGATCAGGAGTGAGAGCAGGAAGAGGAGCCCTAAGGTTCCGATCAGCACCATGCGCGGCACCAGGAACGCCTGCAGCACCTTGTTGAAGAACTCCAGGTTGCCGTGCCTGAAGAGCCTGACAAAGCCCTCTCCGGCGTACTTTTTCAGGAACTCCAGCTGGGCTGCAATCCAACGGGTGCGCTGCTGGGTGAAAACCTTGGCATTCTCCACCTTCTCGTCGTACACATACACCTCGTTAAGGTAACATATCCTGACCTGGTCCTTGGCGATCCGGAAGTCGAGCTCTTTATCTTCGCCCACGGTTTCGCCTATACCTGCTAAAAGCTTCTTCAGGTAGCCGTATTCGAAGGCCATACCGGAGCCGATCAGTGCAGAGGACATGCCCACGGCAAAGTGCCCTTTGCGGTAAATGTGGTTGTTTATCTCCTCGTTGCAGGCGTCCAGGAAGGCAAAGGAGGTATCGAGGTTTTTGGCCGTGCGGTGTGCCTGCACAACCCGGAAACCGGCCTCAAAGGCATTGTTTACCTCCTCCAGGAAGTTCCTGCCCATGATGTTGTCGACGTCCAGTACTACCGCTACGTCATACTTGTCCGGAGGGAGTGCATCTAGCGCGGTAAGCAGCGCTTTGCCCTTCGTGCTTTTCTCAAAGCTGACCTCTATCACACCGGCGCCCTGCTGCTTTAGCTTCTGGATCGTCTCCGGCTGCAGGCTATCGGCGATCACGTGTACATCACAGTTGCCGCCGTAGGTATGCTGCAGTGCCGCCTTGCTCGACTCGAGCACCACCACATTTTCCTTGTAAGCCGGGATCAGCACGCAAATGTTCCGCTTACGACTGCTGTCCTGTACTTTTGGGAGCGGCGCAACTTTCCGATGGCCGGCCAGTGCAAAAAATAGCAGGTAGCAGCAGTTGAGCAGCAAGTAAATTCCTATGGTATAAAGTATAAGATCTAGTATAGTAGTAATGACGGGCATACCTTGTTGTTTCTTCTAAAAATTCATCGTCTGTTGAAGCCTGTCGCTTCCGGGGGCTCTTTTATCAACGTAAAACCAGGTCTGGGGATGCACCCGTTTGCCGGTGGGCCAGGTACCTGTTGCGGTGAATGTTGCTGTGGGTCAGGTTCCACCATAGCCCTTTCCCTAAGGCCCTCAGGTGCTTCCACTCTAGTTTGAGTACAAAACCCAGTGCCTTTTTAGGGATGGCGGCCAGCAGAAAAACCGTTGAACTCGTCCACAAAGGCCAGCCTTTGGTGTTCCTGCGGATAAACAGCAGGCGGTTGCGGTTCATGTAATAGGTCTTCAGCACGGAGGCTTTTCCCACTGAAATGGACTCTTTGTGGTAGATGGTGGCGTCGGCCACGTAATGGCAGGTATAGCCCGCCCGCTTGATCATCTCGCACCAGTCCAGCTCCTCGTAGTACAGGAAGTACATTTCGGGCATTAGCCCCACCTGCTGCACAACGCGTCTCGGCACCATCATGGCCGCGCCGTCCGCCAACTCCGTCTGCCCGGACAAGTTATGCTGCCCCTGGTCCTGCTCAAACTGGCCGATGGTGATGCTTCTGCCTGTCCAGGTGTTGATGCCTTTAGAACCCGCGTACTGGATGATGTTGTCCGTGCCGTGGTAAATGATCTTGGGAGAGGCCACGCCTGCTTCTGGGTTGCTCTCAAAAAGCTTTACCAGGGGCTCCAGGAAATCGGGGGCCACCTCGGTGTCGTTGTTCAGGAAGAGCAGGTACTCGCCCTCGGCATGGGCTATACCCAGGTTGTTCCCTCCCGCAAAACCCAGATTCGAGGCCGCCTTGATCAGCTTTACCTCGGGGTATTGCTCCTTGATAATGTCCGGGTTATCGGAGGGGGAGGCGTTGTCTACCACAATGATCTCGATGCTGGGGTAGGTCACACGCCGCAGCGAGGCAATCATCTCGCAGGTTACCTGTGCCTGGTTATAGTTTACGGATATGATGGATATTAATGGCTTACGCATAAGTGTCAGGTGTTTTAGCTTCCTTGTCCAGCTTTGGCCCCAGGAACACAAAGGCCCAGGAGATGTAGACAATAATAGAGGAGGGCACGTTGTTCATGATCTCGTTGCCGTAGCTGCTGAAAAAGATACCTGCTGCACCGGCGGTAAGTGCCGTCAGCTTGGATTTGAGCGCCTTGTCCTGCGTGTTCCAGACAATGCCGCAGCATTTGCCCAGAATGTACATCATGATCCCAAACCAGATGCACATCCCCACAATGCCGTACATGGCCCAGATCTTCACCCAATAGCTATCGGGTGGGATGCTGGACAGGAAGGTATGGTTGCTGTAGTTTTTGGCTGCGTGGCCGATGGAGCCAATCCCACCGCCAAAGGGCCTCGAGCTGAGGTAGTCTGCCAAACGGGCCTGGTTAATGAGCCGGACCTGGAAAGAGGCATCCTCCGGGTTAAGGGCCGTGCGCATTCTCCTGATCTGGTAGATGTCGTGCCCGATGTAGGTGTACTTGAGAAAGAGCACGGCCGACAGGGCGAAAAAGGAGCCGATAACCAGCAGCTTGATGTTCTTGTTGATGAGCAGGGCAATGAATATCCCCACCAAAAGCGTGAACAGGGCACCCCTGGTACCGGAAATGAGCATGCCGTAGAGCAGCAGGGCGGCAGCGCCGGCAAACACCACCTTCTTCCACATCTTAAAAGGCCCCAGCGCCAGGATAAGGGCGATCAGGGCGATATGCGCCTGCGAGGCCCCAAACTGGCCGGCGTCGCTGTAGAAGGAGAACACACGGAGCCGGCCGAACAGCAGGTGCGTGCGGTGACCGCCCGAGGAGAGGAACCTTTGCTCCCCCGGGAAGAGGCCGATCTCCAGCTGCTTGATACCGTTCAGGGCGGCAAGCACCGAAAAGCCAATGATCAGCCACAGAAACAGGTTCAGGTCCCTGTTCTTGTTGAACATGACCAGGCACAAGGGCACAAGCAGGAGCCACATGAGCGGGTACCGTGAGTCCACCACCCAGGCCAGTACGCTGCGGGCCTCCGGGTTAAACAGCTGCAGCAAGGTAATCCCGAACCACACCAGCCCCAGCAGGGTAAGGTCGTTCTTGAGCAGCGACCAGTCGTACTGCTTGGAGTTATGGAGCACAGCCGCCGCCCAAGTGAGGATCAGCAGCCCCTCAAAGGCAAAGCTCAGTGGCAGGTTTGCGATCTCCCGCAAAACAAAGAACAGCATAAAGCTGAGCCCGATCAGGGTGAGGAGGCCTACCTTGGGGTGGTTAAATACCGTGATCACAAAAGGAATGACCAGCGCCAGGGCAAACAGAATAACAGGTACGGCAAAGCCAAAGATGGCAATCAGCCAGCCTACAAAAATGGCCAGGATGACCGCTAACGGATAAAGGTAAAAACGTGACCCTGATTCAAAGTTAAAGCTGGTCTGACTCATGGTTTTGTTTGATGATGTAGGTGCTGCAACTACACATGCGCTTGGTTTCGGTGTTCTTTTCTTTTTTGCTCGGGCATTAGCCGCCTTGCCCGCTACAGCTTCGTAGCGGGTAGGGGCTATCCTGTGTATACAGTGTTATTCAGCCAGAGGTGCTGCTATACCAGCACCTGCATCAGGTTCTGTCAGGTGTTAAAACGGCTCCGCCTTCCCACTGGTCCTGTACCTCTGTCTGTGGTGCCTTGGAGGTCGTACGCACAGCCTCGTTCTCGCTGACTGGCTTGACGTGCTGCGTTCCCACAAAGTCTTCCAGGTAGTCCATCGCCACGCCGTTCAGCACTACTTCTATAGGAGCGGCTGTCAGCTGCTGAATGCTTTCAAACACATTCTTATCGGCCTGCTGCCAACTGCGGTTGGCCCGTACAGTCAGCATGATCAGGTCCAGGTGCTGCAGCAAGGAGACCGGGTAGGCGTGGTCCAGTACGGCCGGGAACTCTACCAGCACAATGGAGTGGGTGGATATCTTGGTGCCGGTCAGGTCGGCGAACGTAACGCTCGGCGCTATCCCCTGTGAGGGGGCGTACAGTTTGGTGTTGCTGCTGGTGGTCAGTTTTTTCGCGTGACTCTCCGGGAACAGGGCGAGCGCCTCAATCCCCAGGCTGTTCAGGTTATCTGCCAGCGCCGTGCTTACCGTGCTTTTCCCTTCTCCGCTGTGGGCACTGAGTACGCCAACTATAAATGGCGTCTTCCCTTGCTTCTGGTGGAACTTGAGCAACAGCTGGCGGGCCAGGTGATCTTCCACCCTTTTAGCCTCCGCCAACTGCTTCTTCGACAGGTTGTCTAGTTTCGGCATCACGCCCAGTACCGGGTACTTCGTGATCTTGGCTGCCAGCGACGGCGATCGGAGAGAGGAGTCCAGCATGTCTTTGGCCACAATGCCCATACCGGTTAAGAACATGGAGCCGAAAAACCCGAACAGGACCAGCAGCGGCAGCATGCGGCTACTGCTGGAGCTGGTAGGATAGTTCGGCGGGTCCAGCACTTTTACCTGGGAGGCCAACTCCAGGTTCTGCTTGGTCAGCAGGCTTTGCTTTAAGCCGTCCAGCTGCGACAGGTACTCCTGCTCTGCCACCTCGATTTCTCTTCTGATCGTGCGCACATCAGCCCCCAGCGGCACCAGTTTTTCGTACTCTGCCACGAAGGCTGCCTTCTGCTTGCGCATCTGGTTCAGCTGGCTCTTGAGCTGCTCTACCAGAATGGTGCTGCGTACATACTCATCCAGCATGTTGTCGATTGGGATGCCGTTGGCAGAGGTGGTGTTGGAGTAGTAGATATCGATCGTGCTGCGCAGGTTCTCTGAAATCTGTGCTTCCTGCCGCTTCAATTCAGCGATCTTCGCCGTGTTATCCTTCCCTTCGGTCTTATGAAGCATCTCCAGCTCGGAAATCTGGTTGCTCACATCGGCTAGCCTGTTCTTCAGCCTGAGGATTTCCTGGCTTTGCAGGTTGGAGATACCACGCTTCTTCAGGTTTTGCTCTGCTGCCTTCTGTGTGGCAAAAGCACCGGCGTACTCCATCTCCAGGTTGTTCAGGCTTTCGAAAATGGTGTTCTTCTCCGCCGAAGTGGTGGCAATGGCCTCCTCGTAATCCACAATGCGGTTTGCCTTGTTAAACTCGAGTAGCTTCTGCTCCGCCGCCTTCAGCCTGTCCTGTGCCTCTCTGGTGGCTTCATCAAAGAAGGCGATCACCGTCTCGGTGCGGCCATCAAATAAATTCTTGTGCTTTCTGACAAACACATCCGTCAGGATGGCCAGGGTGTGCTGGCTCACGGCCGGGTCGTTGGAGCTATACTCCAGCCGGACCATCTCGCTCTGCCCCTCACGGTAGGCAGACAGGTTCGAGAGTGCGTCATAGGAGTAAACAGGATCATTGGAGATGAGCAGCCTGGCTATCTCGTTCTCGTTGTTCGCCTTATGGTAAGCCGTAATGTTAGCGATGGTCTGCTCCAGCGTGTTGCCTGTAAGCTTTTTACGAAGGTCTTCCGGCAGGAGCTCGTTCAGTCGCTCGTAGTTCTCCTCGCTCAGCACTTTCGGGTCCGGCTCCTTCAGCATCAGGTGGCGGGCCAGTAAGCGGATGATCACCTCCGCCTGCGTGTCCCTGGCCTTCAGCAGGCCCATCAGGTTGCCGAAGGCATTCTCCGCCCCAATGTTGTTGGCTTCGTTGTTGTCGCCGGCAATGCGGTATCCGGATGCAATCCCTGTAAAAATGGTTGTGTCCGAAACATATTCATCTTCCTTCAAGCTGGCGAAGAAAAGAACAGAAACAGCAGTTACTGCAGGAATTATCAATAACCACCGCCATTTTTGGAGCATTAGCCGCTTTAGTTCTTTTAGTGTCATTTTCTGCTCATTAAGTTTTCAATAGTCATTCCAATCGCCTCCTCCAGGTAAAGCAAAGCTGTCTGGTACTTGCTTTTGGCCTGCTCATGCGCTAGAAAGGCGTTGCTGTAAAGCTCGTTCACAGCCATTTGCTCATCCACTTTTATCTGCCCGCTCCTAAACTGCCTTTCGGCCAGGTTTTTACTCACGTTGGCCGACTGCATGGCTTCCTGGGAGTGCTCAAGTACCTTTCTGGCCAGTTTAAGCTCCTGATACAGGGCGATGATCTCCTTCCGCAGGTCTCTTTCTCCTATTCTACGTTGGGCCTCCACTTGTTTCAGCTGCATTTCCCGCTGGTGTACCCTAAGCCGGCGACCGCCAAAGAGCTGTTCCAGGCTGTAGCCGATGCTCACGCCCACGGTGTACATGGAGCGGGCGTCCTGCGAGAAAGCATTCAGGTTGTTGAGCGCTTCGCGGTCAAACACGTTGACCATACTGCCATAGCTATAGGCAGAGTGCAGCCTGACCCCCCTCAGCAGTTCTTTCTTTTCAAGGCTTAGTTGATCCTGCGCTATTTGGTTGGATGCCTCCAGTACCTCTACCTCTGCAGAGTTTCTGGCGGCGGCATCAATCAGGAGGGGGAGGGCTACATCGGGTGAATTGAAGAATACTTCCTGCCAGTTTTCATCCTGTCCGGGCGTTTCCTGCCCAAAGACTAGCTGTACGTGCATAGCCATCAAAAGGATAAAGAATGTCTTTCTCATTAAACGTTTTCTTTTTGAAATAGAGCCGGGATCGTTTTGAATAAAATTTGTATATCTCTTTTAAAGGAGTGGTTACCTGCATACTCCAGGTCAAGGGCCTTCCGCTCTTCCTCTGACATGTCTTTCTTACCCCGCTTGCTCACCTGCCAGAGCCCTGTGATGCCTGCCGGCGCGATGAAGCGCTTGGCAAACTTATCCGTGGTAATTTTTTCGGCCTCGTAGAGGGGAAGCGGCCTGTTGCCAATGATGGACATGTCTCCGCGCAGGACGTTGTAGAGCTGCGGCAGCTCATCAATGCTGGTGTTGCGGATAAACATGCCAACGCGGGTGATGCGCGGGTCGTTGGCTATTTTAATGAAGGCAGAGCCGTTTTTCGTTGTTTTCGCCTGCAGGTATAGCTTCTCGCATATTTCCTGCCCTCTCTCATCGATCAGCTTGCCTTTGCACGCTGTTCCCCCGGCAGCACACTCTCCACAGTTCTTAAACTCCGTCACCGGGGCGGCCTCCTGGGCGCTCTTGTACTGGTTTCTGTCCTTCATGGACTCCAGCAGCTGGTCTGCATCCTGGCGCATGGAGCGGAACTTCCAGAACTTAAAGATCTTATAGCCCGTGCCTACCCGGTAGGAATAGTAAAACACCGGTCCCCTGGACTCGAGCTTGATCAGGATAGCTACCAGCAGAAACAAGGGGAGCAGGCACAGCAACGCGGTTGCGGAGAACACAATGTCGAAGATGCGCTTGCTCAGCGGGATTCTGTACCGTGGAGCATTGTCTGAAAAAGTCTCTGTGCCAGGTCTTGAGAAGGCATTCAAGCTTGTCAGTAGTAGCTTTTTCATTTCATATGATTTGTTATTTTATGACGCTCCTGCATTTTCAGTGTCTGGCTGCAGGTGCAATTTGTTTAACTTCTCTTGCCAGAACTCATGTACCTGTACGCCTATATTTGGTTTGGGTATATATGTTTATTCATTTTCCCGTGGAGCGGTGGCGTACAGGGCGTGAAGGTCAGGGGCAGTAGGCGGCCCTGCCTGGGGAGTACTATACCCTTATCCGCTTAAAGGTATTTTTGATCCGGATGTCGAGCTCCTCCGGATTGAATGGCTTGACCATGTAATCGTCTGCCCCGTTCTTCAGGCACATGATCTTCTTGCTCGATTCGTCCTTGCCCGACAGCATAACCAGCGGGATGTTTCTGTACAAGGTGTTGGCCCTGAGTTGCTTAATGAATTCCAGGCCGTTCATGTGTGGCATGTCCAGGTCTGCCACAATGCCATCCGCCGAATGCCCGTCCTGAAGCCAGTTCATGGCCTCGAGGCCATTCATCTTTACAACTACCTCATATTCTTTTGAAAAGTAATGCTCCAGAATTAGTCCTATGGATGGCTCGTCATCTACGATTAGTAATTTCTTCTTCATAAAAAATGTAAAATGGTATTAAAAAACTCGCGCTTGCTTCATGTTATGTTCCTGAGTTACGAGTACGGTTCAAAAAAGAGTACAAGTCATACTAAGAATTAATTGTATTTTGCTTATATAACCCCGCGGTGCCTCCTGCTTCAAAAAGCTTGATTTACCTTACCCAGTCCTTTGTTTCTCATCAGACATTATGATGCCATCAACGGCGGGTATTGGATACTTTTTAGTGTTCAGCCTTATTTATAAAGTGCAGGCTGTAAAGTGGGCAGAGAGAGGGGAACTAGGCTGTAATACCCGCTCCGAACTTCCAGAGGCTTATTCTCATTCTGAACCATTTTGTTTCAAAATGGCACAATTGTTCGGGTGCCCTCCAGGGGGATTTATTCGGAAACTTAATTGCGGGAAGGTAAAGGGTGGCTTAATCTGGGCCTGTGTAAGAGCCTGAGTGCATGCAGGGTTGCTGCAGGAGCACCCGCTGCGCCTGCACGCACGCACATGCTGCGACAGGGCGGGGCAATTAAATTCTCCGGCAGTTACTCCCGTGTCTTAAGAGAACGCCTTGAGCTGCTCTGAAAACTCCGCCAGCACCTCATCTATGATCTTACCGGCTCTCTCCAGCAGGGAGGCGACCCTGGCTTTGTCAGGCTTCTTGGTAGCAGTTTCTTCTATTGCCTTCATCAGCTCCGTTGCCTGCCTTATTTTGATGTTGCCGAAGGTGGATTTGAGGCGGTGCGCAAGCTGTACGGTTTTCTCCCACTCCTGGTCCTTCACTGCTTCAGATAACTCCAGTAACTGATCCGGCACAGTCTCCACAAACAGTTTCTGCATCTTATGGATGAAGACGGTGTCCTGCGCTAAGTCCCCCAGCCCGGAGAAGTCGAACAGGGGCACATCCTCCTCCGCTTCCTGCTCCAGCTCGTGCTGCGGGGCCAGTTGCTTTGCCCCGTGGCTGCAGTCAGTATGCCGGGAGAGCACCTCGTACAGCTTCTGGATCGGGTAGGGCTTAAGCAGGTAATCGCTGAAGCCGTAATGCTTGAATTTCTCTATCTCGATCTGAGGCACATTGGCAGTGAAGGCCACGATAGGGGTGTCTTTATTCAGGTTAGCCTCCTGGCGTATGCGGGAGGTGGCCTCTATGCCATTCAGCCTCGGCATTTGGATGTCCATCAGTATGGTATCGTACTTCTTCTCCTTTGTTTTGGCGATAGCTTCCGCCCCGTCAAACGCCAGGTCTACCTCAGTGCCCCAGGCCTGCAACTGGGAGGTGACCAGCAGTTGGTTTACCTGGTTATCCTCCACAAGCAGCACGTTTACGCCCTTTAGGGGCTCAGGGTCCAGCACCTGAGCGCTTGCCTCCGGTACCGGGGGCTTATCGCAGATTCGGAAGGGCAGGGTGAAGTAAAAGCTGCTCTCGCGGTCACTTTTGCCCTCGATCCACATTTTGCCCCCCTGTATCTCGATCAGCGTTTTGCAGAGGTTAAAGCCCAGGCCCGTGCTCCCGTACCGCAGGCTGCTGTTATGGTTCACCTCATCAAAGTCCGTGAATTTGTTCGCTATCATGCCCAGCCCTGTGCTCTTCACGCAGAATTCGATGGAAAGCTTGTGCGCAGACCTCTCTCTTACTGTGGCTGTCACGCTGATCTCTCCCTGGGAGGAGTACTTAATGGCGTTGCTCACGAGCGCGATCAGTATCTGGCTGAGCCGGAAGGAGTCTCCCTCCACGACAGGGATGCTCTCCTTGGATTCCGCGTACCTTAGCCTTATGCCGTGCTCTTCTGCCTTTGTTTTTAGTGCATCGGTGATGTTTTCCAGTGTAGAGTCAACGCTGAAGGGAAAGGAGGCCAGGCTGATGACGCCCGACTCAAGCTTCGAGAACTCCAGGATGTCATTGGGTATGACCAGCAGGTCCTCTGCGATAGACATGATCGTGTTGAGGTACTCTTCCTGGTGCTTGTTGAGCATGCTTTTCTTCAGGAGCCGCGCCATGCCGAGTATGGCGTTCACGGGTGTCCGGATCTCACTACTCATGTTGGAGAGGAACTCCTCTTTGCGCTGCGCCGTGTCTTCGGCACTCTGCAGGGCTTTTTTCAGCGCTGTGATGTCGCAGGAGGTGGAGAGGAGGTATTGGGAGCCATCAGGAGACGTGAAAGGCTGTTTGGAGGTCTTATACCACATTTTTTCGCCGCTCTCCAGCCGGTAGAACTCCTCAAAGGCCACGGGCTCCCCTGAGGCCAGCACGGCAATATCCCGGTCCTCGGCATAATCAAAGGGGACTTCCCCCTCCTCGAGCAGCTGCGGTACCGTCAGGCCATGCAGTCTGGCAAAGGCGTCGTTGGCCTGCACGAACCGGCCCTGCGCGTTTTTTACATAGATAGGGTTGGGAGTGGAGGCGATGATCTGGGTTGTAAGTTCCATCATATGCTTTTCGATGCTGCTGGTAACTTCGGTTAAAGGCTTTTTTTACGCTTGCTTCAGGTAGGGAGAAGGCTCCGCTGCACACACCTTCTGTACTGAGTCAGCTCTATTTTCGTTTAGTTACAGACACTTCATTTCTTCGGATCATGCGGTAAATGGTGGACCTGCCGATGTTTAGCTTGTCTGCCACGCGAATCACATTGTAGTTAT
>JAJLKL010000039.1:0-6519 GCA_033838975.1 Hymenobacteraceae bacterium
GGCGATGGCAACAGGCTGTACCTGAAGTCGAACCAGGGGCTGTCGGGTAAAACTTCCTTACAGATCAGGGTAAGAAGTACAGACCCTTACCAGAATTCAGCGGAGGCTGTTTTTACCCTCACCAAAACGCTTTATCAGCCAAACGGAAAGATCAAGCTGGTGAACGCATTCTCACCGGATGGCGACGGTATTAACGATACCTGGACGGTGCCGGAGCTGCGCTATTACAACGAGGTGGAAATAGAGGTGTTCGACAGGTCCGGTATTCGCCTCTTCCATACCCGCGACCCGGAGCAGGGCTGGGACGGCAGAGGCGCAGACGGGCAGGTGAAGCAGGGTTCCTACTTTTATATTATTCAGGTGAAGGAGACAGGTCTGGTGCAGAAAGGGGTACTTACAGTTATCAAGTAACAGGAAATGAGGAAACTTATACTTTTAGTGTGCTGCATGGCTGTTGCGGGTGGAGCCTTTGCGCAGAGCAGAAAGCACCTGGCAAACTTCTCGCAGTATCAGCAGTTTTACAACCCCTCGCTCACCGGCTTTGAGGGGCCTGTCCTGAAGACGCTTTACCGCAACCAGTGGACAGGCTTTGAGGATGCGCCTAAAACCATGCTGGCCTCCGCAGAGCTGGACCTGGCAAGGCTTGGGCAAAAGAAGAAGGCATACCAGCCAGGTGCCAAGGAGAGGAACAGCGGCCCCATCAGCGCCAGGCATGGTCTGGGACTAACGGTGGTGCACGATCAGTTTGGCCCTGCCAGGGAGACGCAGCTGCAGCTAAGCTATGGTTCCGGCGTCAGGCTTTCCGAAACCCTGCACATGCGCTGGGGCACGGCCCTGACGTATACTGCACAGCGCCTGGACGGCAACAGCCTGACGCTGGACCAGGAGAATGACCCGCGGTACAGGGAGGTGCTGGGGCAAAACAACCGCATGGGCAAAGTGGACCTGAACCTGGGTCTGGCCCTGACAGGGCCAAACTTTTACCTGGGTTACGCCCTGCTCGACATCACGGAGGGGGAAGTCATCGCGACAGGAGACGACTACCTGAAGGGCTTTTTCTCCCGGAAGCATGTGGCGCAGGCCGGCTACCGGAACAGCCTTACCGACGAGCTGGGCTTTACCCTGAATGGCATTTACCAGCACGATGATAACCTAGAGTCCACACTGGAGGGGCAGCTAAAGCTCGTGTACCAGAATACCTTCTGGATTGGCGGGGGGTACAGAAACGACCGGGCCTATACCTTAGCTGCAGGCATCCGGCTCCATCAGCTCAGCATTCAGTACGCCTACGAAAATCCCGTGCAGGATGCCCGCGCAATAGGCAGGGCCACGAATGAGATAGGCATCAGGTATAACCTCTTCTCAGTGAAGAGTGCCGGCATGAGCAGACAGCTTGTTTTCTGGTAACAGCCAGGAAACAAGTCCTAATTCTGCAGGAATATTTATAGTACAGGAAGTCTCAGCTTGTTTAGCTGATGATCTGCAAATGCGCTGTAAATAAGGTGTTTGCAGGGAAGTGGTTTGTTTTGGAACCAACAGAAACAGATGCCGTAATATAAAGAGTTTCTAATAAACTAAAGCAATATATAACAAGTATAGCCAGCTTCAGCACTACAGAATTTTACGGCAGAGAGGCGCGCGTACTTCCCCGGGCATCCGGCTTTCGTATCTGTGTAAGGATACGGGTACTTCCCGGATGCCAGTGTTCCTGTTAGACTTTCCTGCTTATGATACATCTATACCATTCTTTACGGCAAAGTTGTAGGTATATCGCGCATTCAGATAAAAGCCATTATAGTGTTGCCCTGGTGGCTACTGTGCTGCTGGCGATCTTTTGCCGCCCAACCTTCTCCCAATCCTCCGGGCAATGCCCCTCCGGGATGGTCCACCACTTCGGGCTAGACGAAACAGCCGCAGGAACCTATAAGGATTATGTAAGCCCTGTGGCTGCGGCCTGCACCGATTGCCCCGCACCGACCAACAGCCTGTTTGCCGGCGGCCAGAAGTTTGACGGCGCCAACGATGGCCTTACCATCAGCGATGTGGAAAACTTTGAGTGGGGGCACTACGACAGCTTCACGATAGAGCTATGGGTGCAGGTCTCCGGCTCATCCTCCAATAACCGGGTGATCATGGGGCGTAACGCCAAAGAGTCGGGCATGTCGTGGTGGATCGGCGTGGACCCCGAGGGCTATGCCGTGTTTGAGCTCTATGACATGAAACGCACCGGCTTCCGGATAGAGAAGATGGGCAGGAAGCTCAACGACGGCAAGTGGCACCACCTGGTGGTGATGCGCCACGGCACCCATCTGCGGAACAGGCTCTACATCGACGGCTACAAGGCGGCCGAGTTCAGGTATGAGTACCAGGACAACTTCTTCAGCGCCGCTCCGGTTACCATCGGATACCACCAGCTCGATAACGGCTACCACTTCTCCGGCTCCCTGGACGAGGTCATTGTCTACAACAGAGCCCTGGAGGAAAACGAGGTGCGGGCACGTTACGGCGAGGGGGCCAGCGTCTACTGCGGCCCGGAAAACATCCCGCCTGTCATCACCTCCGCCCCCATTACGTTTGGCGTTGCCGGGCAGCCCTACCTGTACGATGTGCAGGCGATCGGGGCCCCGGCGCCCGTTTATTCGCTTGTAAACAGCCCGCCCGGTATGCAGATCAATGCTTCCACGGGCGAGATAACCTGGACACCCGCCGGAGCCGGCACGTACAGCGTGACGGTGAAGGCGGCGAACAGCCAGGGGCAGGTACAGCAATCCTTTGAGATCACGGTAAAGAAAGGCATAGGCGAAAGCGCCGGCATGGTGCACCACTGGATGCTGCACGAGATCACGGGCACGCGCTACAGGGATTACTATACCCCCTACGACGCCGTCTGTGAGCCTGCGGCAAAGCCCACACCTGTTGCCGGTGTGGTGTCCGGAGGGCAGCGGTTCGACGGAAAGAGCACAGGCCTTGATGTGAGCAACAGCTCCAACTTTAACTGGCGCCCCGACGAGAGCTTCAGCATAGAGCTCTGGACACGCACCGAGGCCAGTACAGCCGGAAACAGGGTAATGATTGGCCGGGACGGGGCCGATTCGGACATGCACTGGTGGATCGGGGCCGATGACAGTGGCCGGGCGGGCTTTATGCTGCTCGATATCCTGTGGCAGGGAATCTACGTGGGCGAGAGCGGCCCGAGGATCACAGACGGGAAATGGCACCAGGTCGTGGCGGTGCGGGATGCCGGCACCGGGGTGAACAGGCTATATGTAGATGGGGAGAAGGTTGCCGAGGGCAGGCACATTTATGAGAACAGCTTTGCGAGCCAGTCGCCGGTGAACATTGGCTACCTGAACCGTGCGGGCGGTTACCGCTTTGAGGGCGACCTGGACGAGGTAAAGCTCTTTGGGCGTGCCCTGAGCGATGCGGAGATCCGGCAGCGCTACCGAACCACCTTCGACGCCATTGTGGAGCTGGTGCGGTTTGAGGGCAGGTACATGAACAACGTGGTGCTGCTGGAGTGGGAAACACAGACCGAACTGGAACTGGCCGAGTTTGTGGTGGAAAGGTCGGAAGATGGCTTGGAGTTTTCCGAGATAGGGGCCGTGCCCGCAAGCGGTACCAGTTCAACTGCCCTTACCTATAACTTCACAGATCAGGAGCCTCTGGAGGGCGTTGGTTTTTACCGGCTGAGGATTGTGAAGGAGAGTGGGGCGACCAACTACTCCAACATCATTCAGGTAGCGTACGGCGGGCTCTCCTCCTCTTCTTTCTTTGTATACCCCAACCCGATACAGCATGGGGAGGTGAAGGTAGAGGTAACCAACCTAAAACCTGATGAGCGGGTGAACTTCATGTTATCCAGCCTGAACGGCAGAAAACTCATGGCCGAGGAAGTACAGGTAGGCGCAGACGGCAGGCTTCTCTTCTCGGTAAACGTGCCCGACAACATGAGCGCAGGCATCTATGTCCTGACCGTGATTGCAAGCACAAAGACCCTGAGCCGTAAGCTGGTAGTCGCGGATTAGTGCCCTTGTCCGCTCCAATAGCTGATACATGTTAGGACTTTAATATTCTCATGCAAAATGAGTTATGGGAAAGTGTTTCCGGTGCCCTGAGGTGTAGTACAATTTTTAGGAACCATCCGGTCACAGCCCCGTATCATCGGGAAGGTTCAACATCATGTCATTACGCCACCTGCTGTGCAGTTTTTTAGGCACCTGCCCCTGGACGGGAGCGTTAAGGCGTACAATTTTTGAAGCAAACTGAAGGAATTACAAATCAATTATTTATACCTATGGATAAACTTTACAGGAGTAGACGCGAGTCACCTGCCCCTGAGCATATAACAAATCGGGAAGAGAGGCAGACTGCTCCGTCGGTTAACGTTAAGCGTTCATTGTTTACAGCATTATGCGTGATGCTGCTTGCGCTGTGCAGTGGTTTCCCTGCTCAGGCACAGTCCACGGCAGGCTTGCCGGAGGGCTTTGTAGAAGAGCAGGTTGGGGGGGACTGGAACATGGCCGTGGGCCTGAAATTCTCCCGCGACGGGCAAAGGCTGTATGTTTGGGAAAAAGCAGGTAAGGTATGGATCGTAGAGGACGGGGAGAGGATGGCCGAACCTCTGCTCGATATCAGCGAGGAAGTGGGGGATTGGGGAGACCACGGCCTGCTGGGCTTCGAAGTGGACCCAAACTTTGAAAGCAACGGCTACATTTACCTCTTGTACGTGGTGGACCGGCATCACCTGATGCACTACGGCACGGGCAGCTACAACCCCGCGGCAGATGATTACCGCAGCGCCACCATCGGCAGGGTAACCCGCTATACGGTCACCGGTGAAAACCGCACTTCCGTGGACCTAAGCAGCCGTAAGATTCTGATCGGCGAAACTCCGCAGACCGGCCTGCCTATCCTGTACGAGTCGCACGGGGTGGGCTCGCTTGTTTTCGGGGAGGATGGCTCGCTGCTGATATCCATCGGAGACGGCGCCTCTGCGGGTGGCCTCGACTACGGTTACATCGAAGGCGATGATTTTGAGCACCGGGCCAAGGATACCTATGCCAAGCAGGCTCTGGAGGATGGCATCATCACGCAGAAGCAGAACATCGGCTCTTACAAAGCGCAGCAGCTAGAGTCGCTGAACGGAAAGATCCTGCGCGTGAACCCTGCCACCGGCCCGGGCATGCCAAACAACCCTTTCTACGAGCCGTCTAACCCTAACTCGGCGGCCTCTAAGGTATGGGCCCTCGGGTTCCGGAACCCTTTCCGCTTCTCCATCAGGCCCGGTACCGGAAGCGCCACGATGCCGGGGGTGATCTACACCAGTGACACCGGCTGGAACTCCTTTGAGGAGATAAACGTGATCACCGAGCCGGGGATGAACTTCGGCTGGCCGCTGTACGAGGGGCTGGAGGCACAGGAGTACTATATGTCCCGAGACATGCCCAACACCTCTGCCCCGAACCCATTGTATGGCCAGAACGGCTGTGATCAGGAGTTCGTCACGTTCCAGAACCTGTTGCTGCAGCCCCGGCGCACCGAGCAGCCGTACTTCGGAAACTACTGCAACTGGGAGCAGGAGCTGCCGGACGATATGAGAAAGTTTGTGCACGCCCGTGCGGCGATAGAGTGGGGGAACGGAGCCGACGGCGTGGCCAGAACCGGTACGTTTGACGGCGAGGAGGCCGCAACTGTGCTTATCGGCGCCCCAGGCTCCCGGTGGCAGGCGCACAGTTTAACGGCAGCTCAGCGACAGGAGGTGTCTGGTATACCGGCGATGATTTCCCAGCCGAGTATAAAAACACGTACTTCTTTGGCGACTACGGCGCCGGCTGGTTCAAGAACTCCACCTTTGATGGGGCGAATGCCCCTAAGTCTGTAAGACCGTTCAAGAACAACAATGCGGTGGTCGTGGCCTTTGCCACCAACCCTGTAACAGGTGGCCTTTACTACATCGACTACGCGACCAAGGTCATGAAGGTATCCTACTTCGATGGTAACATGCCGCCAACCGCCGTCGCCAAGGCCGACAAGCGCTACGGCAACAGCCCGCTTACCGTTCAGTTCACGGGCAGCGAGTCAACAGATCCGGAGGGTGCTCAGCTGACGTATGAGTGGGATTTCGGGGATGGCTCACCAAAATCTAACGAGGCAGATCCGGAGCATACCTTCACATCCGGCGAAATGGCCAACTATGAGGTGGTGCTGAAGGTGACGGACCCGGAAGGGCTAAGCTCAACGGCTAAACTGACGGTTTCGCTCAACAACACGCCACCGGTGGTAAACATCACGAGCCCCGCAGAGGGCACACTTTACGAACTGACAGACCAGGTCACCTATACCCTGCGCGCCGAGGTGACAGACAGTGAGCACAGCGGCGATGACCTGACGTACGAGTGGCAGACCGTGCTGCACCACAACGACCATATTCATCCGGAACCGATTGACAATAACCCGGAAACAACAGCCACCATCACGCCGATCGGCTGCGACGGCGAAACCTACTTCTACAGGTTCAAC
>JAJLKL010000040.1:0-12842 GCA_033838975.1 Hymenobacteraceae bacterium
CACCGTTGCAGATACCGGTTACACCGATCTTGCCACCTTTCTTATCCAGCACGTTGCAGAGTGTGGCTACGATACGGGCACCGGAGGCTCCAAGCGGGTGACCCAGTGACACGGCACCGCCAAACACGTTCACGTTACCGCCTTCCAGGCCAAGCTTCTGGTTGTTGGCGATGGATACTACCGAGAAGGCCTCATTGATCTCATAGAAGTCAACCTCAGAGGCATCCACACCCGCGTTCTTCAGCGCTTTCGGGATTGCCAGGGAAGGAGTAGTGGTGAACCAGATCGGGTCCTGCTCCGCATCGGCAAAACCACGGATCTTGGCGATCGGCTTCACGCCCAGCTCCTCTGCCTTCTCCTTGCTCATCAGTACCAGCGCGGCGGCACCGTCGTTCAAGGTAGAGGCGTTGGCAGCTGTTACCGTACCAGCCTTGTCGAACACAGGTTTCAGGCCGGGGATCTTCTCGAAGTTTACCTTTTTAAACTCCTCGTCCTCTGAGATAACCAGTGGATCTTTGCCGCGCTGCGGCACCTCTACCGGTACGATCTCATCTTTCAGCAGGCCAGCCTCAGCAGCCTCTGCCACTTTCTTGTAAGAGCCGATGGCGTACTCGTCCTGCATTTCGCGTGTGATCTGCATTTCGCGGGCAGTATTCTCTGCGGCATTACCCATGTGGAAGTCGTTGTACACATCCCACAGGCCGTCTTTCAGCAAGCCGTCTGTCATCTGGCCATGGCCCAGCTTAGCGCCGAAACGGGCTTTCTCCAGGTAGTAAGGCACGTTAGACATGCTCTCCATACCGCCCGCCACGATCACGTCTTTATGGCCCAGCATGATGGCCTGCGCCGCAAACATGATCGCCTTGGAGCCAGAGGCACACACTTTATTCACGGTGGTGCACTCTACCTCGTGGCCCAGTCCGGCAAAGATAGCCGCCTGTCGGGCAGGAGCCTGCCCCAGGTTGGCAGAGATCACGTTGCCCATGATCACTTCCTGTACCTCTTTCTTGTCTACGCCTGCTTTCTCCAGAGCGCCTTTGATAGCTGCCGCGCCCAGCTGGGTGGCAGACAGGCTGGCTAGAGCACCGCCAAAGCTGCCGATCGGAGTGCGGACAGCCGAAATGATATATACTTCTTTCGTTTGCATAATAAGTTATTGGATTTAGGTTGTGTGAAGTTAGGATGATTCAGGTTTAAAAACAAACATTCGTTAGGTTAAGGCAAGCGGAGGCTGCGGCACAGGCAGGTGACGGGTTAACGCTTCTTTTGCCTCGCACATGTACGGCTAAGCGATAGCGATTGATGCACCAGCAGGTACAGCGGATTGCTGTTTGCCTATGTCTGTTTGTACTATAACAGTCTTTTGCGGCCCCTGGTTTAAAGGTAACATGAGCTATGGCTATTTTTTAGTAGCTTTAGAATCAATAGTGTTAATACCTAACAAGCTAATCTAAACTTATCTTATTGCACCAACAATGAAAAAACTTCTATTGCTGGCAGTGCTCTTCGGCGCCGGGTTTGCCCAGGCGCAGGGGCAGCAGACTGCCAAGAAGCCGCTTTCGCATGACGTGTACGACAGCTGGAAAGGCGTGGAAGGCAACCGCCTCTCCAATAACGGCAAGTATGTGCTGTTCAACGTGAACCCGCAGGAGGGGGACGGCGAGCTGATCATCCGAAGCTACATCAACAATGCCGCCTCCAGGTATAATAGGGGCACCAAAGCGGCCTTCACGAACGACAGCCGCTATGCCGTGTTCCAGATCAAGCCGGAGCACCAGAAGGTGCGGGCCCTGAAGCTGAAGAAAAAGAAAGGCGACGACCTGCCGAAGGACTCTCTGGCGATTGTGAAGCTCGAGGACATGAGCGTGGTGAAAGTGCCCCGCGTGAAGTCGTACAAGCTGCCGAAGGAAGGCGATAACTGGATCGCTTACCACCTGGAGAAGCCACAGCCGGCCGGCAAGGAAGAGAAGAAGGCGGAAGGCGAGAAGAAGGAGGAGCCAGCTAAAAAAGCAGCTCCGAAGAAAAACAAAAAAGCAGAAGGTACGGAGCTGGTGGTGCGTAACCTGCAGACGGGGCAGGAGTACCGCTTCCCGCAGGTAACGGATTACATCTTCTCCGAAAAGGGCAACATGCTGTACTTTGTGAAGGATGAGCTGGACTCACTGCACAAGGCCGGGGTGTTTGCCTTCAGCACTGCCGACCAGAAAGCCATGCCGATCGATACGGGTAAGGTGAGCTACAAAGGCATCAGCGCGGACAAGGCGGGAGAGCAGTTTGCCTACGTCGCCACGGCCGATACCGTTGGCGCTGACCTGCGCTATTTTAACCTGTACTACTGGAACAGGAAAGACAGCAAAGTGGCTACCCTGGCCGATACCCTAACCAAAGGCATGCCTAAAAACTGGATGGTAAGCGAGCACGGCGACCTGAAGTTCTCAGAGGACGGCAAACGCCTGTTCTTCGGTACTTACCCGCGCCCGGTCCGGTATGAGAAGGATACCACCAAGCTGGAGGAGGATAAGGTGAACCTGGATGTGTGGACCTACAAAGACCCGCTGATCCAGCCGATGCAGCTAAAGCAGAACGACCGTGAGCTGAAGCGCTCTTTCCTGGCGCTATATGACCTGAAGGGCAAGAAAATGCAGCAGCTGGCCACCCTGGAGGTGCCGGATGTGTACCTGGATGCGCACATGACCGGCGATGTAGCGCTGGGCGTGAGCGACGAGAAGTACAAGATCACGATCGGGTACGACACTCCTACGCGCAAAGACGCTTACCTGATCGACCTGAAGAAAGGTACCGCCAGGCAGGTGCTGTCCGAAACGCGGGGCAACCCGCGCCTGTCGCCGATGGGCAGCTACGTGTACTGGTATGAGCCGACCGACAGCAGCTGGCATGCGATGTCTTCCAGGGGAGGCGCAGACATCAACCTGACCAGGCGCATCGGGCTGCCGTTCTACGACGAGACCAACGATATGCCGATGCTGCCGGGCAGCTATGGTATGGCAGGCTGGGTAGAGAAAGACAACTCCCTGCTGGTGTACGACAAGCACGATATCTGGAAGCTGGACCCATCCGGCAAAAAGGCGCCGGAGAACCTGACGGACAGGTATGGGCGCCAGCACAACCTGCGTTTCCGCTACGAGAAACTGGACAACGAGGAAAAATTCATCCCGGAGAACGCCACGCTATACCTGAGCGCCTTCAACTATGCCAGCAAGGCGGATGGCTTCTTCCGTGACTATGTGAACAAGCAGGCGCAACCAGAGAAGCTGATCGTCTCCGACCACGCGTACACGGGCCTGAGCAAGGCCAAAAACGACAACAGGGTAACCTTCCGCCGCGGCTCCTTCCGTGAGTACAACGACTTGTACACCTCTGACCTGAGCTTTGCCAATGTGGAGAAGCTGAGCAATGCCAACCCGCAGATGGCGGAGTACCGGTGGGGTACGGTAGAGCTGGTGGATTGGAAGTCGACGGACGGAGAGCCGCTGCAGGGACTGCTGTACAAGCCGGAGAACTTTGATCCGAAGAAGAAGTACCCGATGATGGTTTACTTCTACGAGCGCTCCTCTGACGGTATGCACAACCACCGCGTGCCGGCGCCAAGTGCCTCTGTCATCAACATCCCGCTTTTTGTGAGCAACGATTACCTGGTGTTCGTGCCGGATATCGTGTACAAGGATGGCTATCCTGGGGAAAGTGCCATGGATTGCATCATACCGGGTGTGCAGATGCTGGTAGCGCAGGGCTTTGTAGATGATAAGAATATGGCGCTGCAGGGGCAGAGCTGGGGCGGTTACCAGATCGCCTACATGATCACCCGCACCAACATGTTCAAGGCTGCGATGGCCGGAGCACCGGTGTCAAACATGACGAGTGCCTACGGCGGTATCCGTTGGGGAACAGGCCTGAGCCGGCAGTTCCAGTACGAGCGCACGCAGAGCCGTATTGGCGGCACGCTCTGGGAGAAACCGATGCAGTTCATCGAGAACTCGCCGCTGTTCTTTGCAGACCGCGTGAAAACTCCGTTGCTGATCATGCACAACGACCAGGACGGGGCGGTGCCCTGGTACCAGGGTATCGAGTACTTTATGGCCCTGCGCCGCCTCAACAAGCCGGTGTGGATGCTGGTGTACAACGGTGAGGACCACAACCTGGTGCAGCGCAAAAACCGCAAGGACCTGTCGGTGCGCATGTCGCAGTTCTTTGACCACCACCTGAAAGGCGCTCCGGCACCGGTGTGGATGGAGCAAGGGGTGCCTTCGGTCGTGAAGGGGAAAGATTACGGTTTCGGGCTGGTAGAGCCTGCGCTGGAAGTTGCCGGCGAAGCAAAAGAGTAATTTATACTTGAGCTGATACAGGAACGGGAGCGGGTGTATACCTGCTCCCGTTTTTTATGGACTTTAGTCTGCGTAACCAGGTAGCTGCTCCAGCGGCTGCGTGGTGCGCATAAACTGCCCTGTGCCGAAGGCGACCTCTTTGCCCCGCTCGTTGTAAAGCGTGGCCTCGGCAACATACAGGTTCTTGCCCTGTGACCGCAGGGAGCCTACCGCTTTCAGGGTGCCACTGGCTACCGGGCGGATAAGGTTGAGCTGAAAGGAAGACGTGACAATGAAAACATCCCGGACCACCGAGGCCACGGCAAAGTAGGCCGCATCGTCAAGTAGTTTAAAGTATACGGCACCGTGTATGGCATTTGCACCATGAAAGTATTTTTCCTGAACCGGTAAAGTGATCTCGGCACGGCTGTGGTTTACGCTGATGCTGCTGCCGTTAAACAGCTCCTGCACTTTTGCCCTATGGTAGAGCCGTTCCAGGCGCTGGTAATGTTCCTCGTGTTGCATGCAGCAAGTATAGGTATAAAACTGCAAACACAAGAGGTAAAGCAGAGGCTTTCGGGGGCAGGTGTAGCGGGTAAAGTAATTTTCTATACTTTAGCAGGTAGCAAACCGAATCCCCTTAACAGTATGAGTTATAAGTACGGCGCAGGCATTAGCCACCTGGAATTCTGGGTAAAGGACCTGGAGGCATCACTGGCTTTTTACAGCCAGCTTTTTCCGCTGATCGGGTGGTATGAACTGACCAGCACTTCCTACAGCTGCGGTGTGCATGAGATCTACTTCAAGGAGGTGCCGGTGTCGCTTCACGATAGCCTGGGCGTGCGCCACATCTGCTTCCATGCTACGAGCTGGGAGGTGGTGGATGAAGTGGGGGAGTGGCTGCAAAGTATAGGGGCCGATATCATTCGCGGTCCGCAGGCCATGCCGCATTACACGGAGCAGTACTATACCGTGGACTTCCGTGACCCAAACGGCTTTGTGCTGGAGGTAGCCTACATGCCGGACATCAAGCTGTAAGTGCTGCAACCAGCGTTGTAGGTACGCTTGCTGCAAAAACGAAACGCCCCGGCTGTGCGGATCCGGGGCGTTTCGTGCTCACAACTGTCAGAAAACTGAGAAATGCATCAGGTATGGGCCGGTGCCGTTGGGGCATCCTTTCTATACCCGACAAAGAAGTTTATCCATATCGCCCGCGACATCCTGAAAATGAAGGGGAAGAAAAGCAGTAGTGCCGATACCAGCGCCCCTAAAAACCAAAGCAGGGTAATCTCCTCTAGTAGCACGCTCATAGCCACTAATATGGTGATCGTAAGGGCAGTGGTGATGGCGTAACTCACATACATAGCGCCGTAGTAGAAGCCCGGCTCCGGCTCATAGCTCTGGTTGCAGTAAGGGCAGGTGTCGTGCATCTGGCTAAACCTGGTATAGCTCCAACCTTTGTGCACAAAAAGCTCACCTTCGTGGCATCTGGGGCATTTATAGTGCAGGATGCTGTACATCTTGCTTCCTTTGTTCAACATAACTTATCCTCCTGTTTTGTTGATACAAAAATACCATACACACCCTTTCTGCGCATGGCACAAAAACAGGCATGTATGGTACAAATGATTTTCTTACTGTACGGGCTGTGGGGCAGCCTTGGCGGCCATGCGCGCTCTCACAGCGGTCGTGCAGATGCCGGCACTTTCCATTTTTTGGACAGCCAGTTCTTCGATGAGTTCTTTTAGCTGCGTCAGGCAAGTGTCAAATTCCACGTGCTTGCCCATCATGAAGGCAAACTCATGCTCGATTTCCAGCCAGGTAGAAATGTCTGCGTGGTTGTGCTGTATCTGCACCTCCAGCTTGTCCAGTGCGTTGGCTACCCTGGCTTCGTATGTCTCCTTTTCCTCGAATTCATGCCAGAGCTCGTATACGTCTTGCCCGATGCCATAGCCCAGTTTTTCGCGCAGGTTCTCAATGGCTTGTAGCTCTCTGGCCTGCTTCAGGGCTTTTGCCTCTGCGCTGGTTACCTCAAAAGCAGGGATGTCGCCAGCCTCGGCCTCTACCAGGTCATGAATGATCACCATTTTAAGGGTACGTGCAGTATCGATCTCCTGGTCCAGGTACGGCTCCAGGAGTACTACCATCAGCGACATACGCCAGGTGTGTTCTGCAACACTTTCCTGCCTGCCGTTCGACAGCCAGCTGTGGCGTAGTTCATACTTTAGTTTCTCGGCCAGTGCGAGAACGTCGAGCACATTCTTCAGCTCGTTCTTCATTGTATCGTAATTTCTTATTAGGTAGTAGCTGCTAAATTTTTCGCAAAGTTAGCAGGTGCAACTCAAGCGTCAATGGCGCACAGAAATCTTAATTTCCCTTTTGCCGCAGCCACTCCCGGACAGGAAGTGGTAAGAATTAAGAAGCGGTACTAGCCAGTGCCTTCAGCTGCCTGACTCTTTCCTCAAAAACAGTACCAGCTTTACCTTCCCCCTCCAGGGCTACAGCGCTGAAAAGCTTTACCAGCTCCTCGCTGTGCTCTGCCTTCTGCCCCTTCCGGATGTCGACGTAGGCGAAGCGTGTCCAGATCACCGATTTGATGGCGCCCGTCTCTTTATCCAGCATCTGGCCCTCCATCAGCAGGTCGCTGCCGGTGAACCAGCGGAGGCAGGTACGCACTTTTACGCGCTCCATAAACTTTACCTCCCGCAGGTAAGCAATCTGGTTCGAGGCCACCACCCAGGCTTTTCCCGTGTTTTTGATGATAGCGTAAATGTCCAGGTTGTAATTCTCCAGCAGTTGGTCTTCGCGCGCGTTCAGAAAATAATCGATGTAGCGGCCATTGTTCAGATGCCCGAACGGGTCGCAGTCTTCAAAGCGGATAAGCACTTCGCTCTCGAGTAGTTGCGGTAAAGCTTTTGTAGTTTCTTTCATATTAGGTTTATTCAATGTATTAAAAGAATAGACCGATTGGTCTATTTAAGGGTAAAAAAATTAGACGGCTAATTCTTTCCGGATCATCAGGTCCAGTTGCTGCAATACCGTGTTCAGGTACTTTGTATCGCCATAGGCCCTGGATACCATGATGCCCCCTTCGATCATGCTCACAAAGAGGATGGAGAAACGTTCCGCGTCAGCCTCTGGCTTAAACTCCCCCTGCGCTATACCTTGCCGCACAATATGGGCGATGGACTTGTGCAGCCTGTTCAGCACTTTAACCACACTGGCGCGGAGCAGCGGGTTGGTGTCATCGGCCTCCACAGCTGTGTTCAGCACCGGGCAACCGCCTGTGATAGGAGGGGCAACCAGGTAGCTTTTGTAAAAGGAGAGGAGCGCGCTCAGCTTCTTAGAGGCGCTTGTGTGGGCCGCCAGCTTATCGGCTAGCAAGCGGGTAAGGTAGCCGGAGGCATGCTCAAAGGCGGCCAGGGCAATCTCCTCTTTGCTTTGGAAGTGACCGTAAATACCGCCCTTCGTCAGGCCCGTTGCCGCCATGATATCCTGCAAGGAAGTGCCGGCATACCCTTTCTGGTTGAATAGGTGTGCCGCTTTCTCGATGATCAGCTGGCGGGTACGATCTGCCTTGGTGCTTGCTGTTTGCATGTTCTGCTGTCTTGTGTCTGCAAAATAAACCGATCGGTTTTTTATTTGCAAGTATAGATTGCTTCGTTTTTCTGTTTTACGGCGCGAGCGGATGCCTGTGCACTGCAAGGTGGTTGTGTCAGAAGACCGTAGCCGTCAGGCTGTGGCTTACGCTGTCATCTCAAGCACCGCGAGAAATCCATGCGAGCTTAGGTCAGGAGCATCGTAAAGCGATCTCTCACAGCTACGCGGGTTCTCTTCGGTTCTCGCCTCAAGGGTGTTGGAGGTGACAAAGTCGCTAATACTCTCGCTTCAGCAGCAGGCATTGCCCTATGCCCCTGCTGCAGACTTCTTGTTTCGCAGCAGGCCGGAAGGCTCATCTATAGGGACCAGGAAGTCCCCGGCAGAGAGCTTTCGGACCCGGAGGTCTGAAAGAGCGACAAAAAAGACAACAGGTGCTTCGCCTGATGGCTGTGGTCAGAAGACGCAGGGAGATATCAGGCTCTACACCCTCAGCATTCTTTGAAGTACAGGAAAACTCAATTTTTACGGGTAAGCAAAAGATAATTTGCGCTTACCAGTCCAGCCGCACTTACCAATCCGGTTTGGAGCGGTCAGGTTTCTTGGTGGCTTTCTTCGGGAGTTGCTGAATGTACTGCAGCTCGGCGTTGCGCATGGCATCCAACAGGATCCTGGCCTTCTCCGGGCTCAGGTTTACCTGCTGCAGGCGGGCACGCTGTGTCTGGGCACGCTGGTCCTGATCCGAGATGGGTTCGTATCCGCCGCTGCGCTGGCTGGAGGTTGGGTCGAACTGGTCTTCCCGGTTCAGGCCCTCAGTGTCGCCTTTCTCCTTACCGGATGCCTGTTCCTTTTCTCGCGCCTGTGCCTGCTCGTTTTTCTGCTGCTCCGGTGAGCTGCCGCCCGGTGCCTGCTGCTGCCCCTGCGCGTCAGGCTGCGGCTGGTCCACTTCTGCCTCCTGATCGCCTTCGGAATCCGGCTTCTTCTTTGGCTGTTGTTCCTGCTCTTGCTCAGGCTGTGGGGCCTTTACACTGTCTTCCTGCTCGGGGGCTGGCGGGGGCAGCTTCTCCTTCGGCGCCTCCTCAGCTTTCTCCGGGTGCAGGTCCAGGTACTTTTTCAGCAGCTCATAGTTATACCTGGCAGCATCGCTGCCGGGGTCAGCGATCAGTGCCTGCTTGTAAAGCGACAGTGCCTGCTTGTACTTGCGTTGTTTGGTGGCAATGTTCCCCAACTGCAGGTGCACAATGGCGCGCATGCGCTGGGTAGGGTGGTCAGCCAGCAGGCGGTACTCATGCTGTGCCTCTGCCAGCTGCCCCGATTGGTAGTAGGAGTGCGCCAGGTTAAGTCGTAGCTGGTCGTCCTGCACCTCCAGGTCGTTTAGCAGGTATGCATAGGCGGAGATGGCGGTGGTGTAGTCCTGCTGCGCATAAGCTTTGGCGCCCTCCCGTGCATATTCATTAATGCGGGAGATCGTGCGGAGGCCGCCTCCAAGGATGCTGATAAGCAGTATGGCTATAACGGTTAGTTTCATATCCGGATAATCTTTACCGTGATCATCATATCCAGCAGAATGAGCAAAAAGGCCAGGGCCAGCGGGTAGATGTACTTGTTGGCCGTAACGTCAATGGTTTTGCTTTCGCGCAGCTCCCCCTCTATGTTATTGATGGCGCTGATCAGCTTGCTGACCTCACTAACCCGGTCGTTGATCTCGAAATATTGCCCGCCGGTCAGCTCGGCCAGCTGTATCAGGGGCTCCGGGTTTAGCCTGGTGAGCACAAAGTTCCCTTCGCTGTCTTTCTTGAATGTACGACCTGTTGGAATCCGGCTGCCGTCTGTGGTGCCGATGCCGAGGGTATAAACCCGGATGTTTTGCTCCTGCAGCCGTTCTGCCAGCCGCTCTACCTCTCCACCAAAGTCCTCACCGTCGCTGATGAGTACGAGTAGCCGTGCCTTTTGCTCGCTGGTCTCCGGGGTGCCCGTGTTTTGCAGCTTTTCATGGGCCAGTTGCAGTACCGGGGCGTAGTCGGTGCCGGAGTAAGGAACCAGGCTGGTGCGCAGGGTCTGGGTATACAGGCGCAGGGCGTTCTGGTCGTAGGTGAGAGGGCTCTGGATATAGGCCTCGTTCGAAAAGATCATGAGCCCGATGCGGTCAGAGTTGAAGCGGCCGATCAGGCGCTGTATCTCATGCTTGGCTTTCTCCAGCCGTGAAGGCTGCACATCCGTGGCATCCATCGACCTGGAAAGGTCCACGGCAATGTACAGGTCTTTGCCGATGGTCTTGATCTCCTTTTTCATGGCCCCGAAAGAAGGGCCTAAAATAGCGATGATGATCAGGGCCACATAGAAGTGGCGCAGCAGAAACTTAAACCAGATACCGTGCGGACGCTGCCCAAAAAACATGGCCACCTTGCGTACGCGCATTAAATAGCCCACGTACAACCCGAAGAACAGGGTGCCGAACAGGATCTCGAGCAGGGTAATAGTTTGATACCAGGTCATGTACGCAAAAAAGCGGCGAATTTTAGTACAAGATCAGAACCTGACCTTGCTGCCAATCACAAATATACTAAAGCCAAACATTAGTTGGCTTCAAAAGGGCGGTAGGGTGGCTATATTCTGTTGCCTGCCGCTTTAATTGCTAACGGCGCGGCCGTGTTTTTATGGTAAGGGGTAAATTTTTTCAAAATATTTTCAGGAAAAGATGTGGAGGCAAGCTGAATATTATCAATTACTTATGTTTAGAGGGTGAAAATAGTGGGTGATTTGTGCCGTGAATTTTAGTAGAGACTATTGCGTTGTAAAAACTAATGTAGTATGTTTGCAATCTCTTTAGCAGAAAGAGTCACGGAGAGGTGGGTGAGTGGCTTAAACCAGCAGTTTGCTAAACTGCCGTACTCGTAAGGGTACCGGGGGTTCGAATCCCCCCCTCTCCGCAAAAGAAAGTGATGAAAAAAAAGTGAAAAAAAGATTTTGACACTTAAAAAACTTCACTTACCTTTGCATCGCAATTGATTGAAAGGGTAACACTGAAAGATCAAGAGCAAATAGTTCGGGGTGTAGCGTAGCCCGGTATCGCGCCACATTTGGGATGTGGAGGTCGTAGGTTCGAATCCTGCCACCCCGACTAAAAAATTTCGGAAGCAATTCCGAAATTTTTTGTTTAAGGGTAGAGCATCTGCTCTCCTGTAAACGCTGGTCCCGTAGCTCAGCTGGATAGAGCAACTGCCTTCTAAGCAGTAGGTCTTTGGTTCGAATCCAAACGGGATCACAAAAAAGCCTCTTCAGGTTGCCTGGAGAGGCTTTTTTGCTTTTGTGGGCACCGTTTCCAAAGCTGTCTCTTTACCTCATATCATCAAAGTAGGCTGTTAGCTATTCCCTATAGAACCGGGCGGTGAGCCAGCCGAGTGCTAGTCCTTCATCAGTAAAAAACTTAAACTCAAGATGCCCTGCAGCGCCCTGTGCTAACTGAGAGATTCTGTCTTGAAGCTTCATGGAGTCAAGCATCAGCAGGCTCTGGGGCGACTCAAGGCGGGCGTACCGGACGATAGAGGATTCAATCAGTGTCGGTAAGAAGTGCTCAAAGAGCCACCTGGCATCCTGTACAGTGGTGTAGTACATAGCCCGCGCATTCCCCAGCCAAGCCTTGGGCTTGAATTTTTGAACTATACTTAACAAGGCCAGGTACTTCTCACGGAGAGCCTCCCCCTCCAAATGATGCTTCCACAGGACATACAGTAAGGAGGAGTCACGTATCTCAACCCTGAAATCAGGGTCATCAAGTAGGAGGGCATATCTATTGTCATACATCTGGGAGGGCTTTTGCTGCATTGATAGCTAATGCTGAATATAATAAAAATTCCCTATAGCTCAAAGGTGCTTTTTGTTGGTTTAGGTTGTTTATGAGCCGAGGCCACGAGTCTCCTCGGCTGTGAAGGCAATTGAAAGACCGCAGATGTGCTGAATGTAGCCTCCCTTGATGTTGCATTCCTTTTAAGTGGCTGGCGTATTGCACGGCAGCCCGCATGCTGCTACCTTTCTGTTGTTTTAAAGCCTTATTACCGGATGAACTATTTCGCGCATAACCCCCTGAACAGGTTCTCAGAGCTGCGTGCTGATGCGGTTCAGGTGGAGCGGCTCTGGCGCCACAAGAAGGCACAGGTCATCGTTGTAAGCGAGGGCCTGAACCTGCTACTGGAGCAGGGCGAGGGGCTGAAGGCTGCCATGTTCGCAAGGCAGGAAGTGGAGGGGCTGGCGAGTCTGGCCCAGGTGCAGGTGTATTTGGGTACAGCGGGAGACGTGCCGTACTTTGCGCTTGGCTTTGAGAAGAAACCGCTGCAGGTAGAGCTGCTGCAATGAAAAGAATACCTGCTGCAGGACCTGAAAGCTGTAGCGCTTCGCCTGCCCAAAGAACACAGCGCCTTGCTTGCCTACGTACGGACCATGGTACACTGGAATCTGCGTCACCTGCACTGCTCTGACTGCGGGTGTTCTACCCTTAGCTTGGAGGCAGGGCACGTGCGCCAGTGCAGTGGGAGGGGCTGCCAGAAGCTTCATTTCCCACGTACCGATACTGCCGTGATCGAGCTGATATCGGAAGGAGACGCTTGTTTGCTGGGGCGGCAGTCGATCTGACAGGAGGGGCAATATGCCATCATCGCCGGCTTTCTGGAGCCCGGCGAAACGCTGGAACAGGCGGTGGCCCGTGAGGCAATGGAAGAGACAGGGGTACAGCTGCAACGCATTGCCTGCCACTCTTAACAGCCCTGGCCAAAGACCGTACGCTGCAGGTAAATTATGGTGAGCTGGAGGATGCACGCTGGTTCACCAGGCGGGAGATAAGCGAGGGCCTGAAGGAAGGTTCCTTCCGTCTGCCCTCGCAGGTTGCTATCTCCTACAGGTTAATCAGAGACTGGTTTGACAGTGACA
>JAJLKL010000041.1:0-2181 GCA_033838975.1 Hymenobacteraceae bacterium
AGCCACCTTATAAGGTGGCTTTTTAATTATATCAGTAGGTTACGCTCTTACAATTTAGTTAACGCTGACAGTGCTCTCAGATTGGCTGGAGGAGGCGATCTGGTTAATGTTAGCAGGGTTGTTCAGGTTTGCCATAAATTCCAGCTCCGTCTGGATATAGTCTTTTCGGTCACCGAAGTAGGTGTTGTACTGCTTGGTGCTTAGCACGTTCTCCAGTTCACGGTCGCGAACCTCACAAATTTCTTTACATTTCTGATCGATCAGGGCCTGGTTGCCAGCGAACTCTTGCTCCACAGCCATTTTCTGCGCAACCACTTCCTGGTTTATTTCTCTTAATTTTCGGGACTGGTAGTTATTCAGGCCTAGTTCGCGGATCATCTTGTCGGAAAGGTGGTTGGCTCTTTTCTCTGCCACCATAGCTACTTTTTTATCTACGATGGTAGTTTTCTTCTCTCCAGACTTCGTATCACCACTTGCTTTTGCTGCACATGCACACCCGAATACCATACATACCATTGCCAGTAGCTTTTTCATAATCTTATCCTTTCTATCGTTTTAGTTTGTTCTCTTCCTTTTGCTGGTCTCTTTTACAACGTAGCCGAAAAGCAAATGATTCCGGATACCCTGCAAATTACTTACGTGTAATATAGTGCACATATTGTGCCAAAACGGGGTTTTTTAGCAAAAAATAAGGCCGGCTTACTGCTGTAAGCCGGCCTCGGGATAAGCTTTGCAAGCGGCGTTTTACCACTCGTTCATCCACATCATAGACTCTACCGGGGTGATGGTGCGGTGGTTGTACTTCGCGTTCTGCTTCTTGTTATAGTAGTTCTCGATGCCTCCCTTCACTTCGAAGTAGATCAGCTGCCCGATCGGCATGCCGTAGTACACGCGTACGGGCTGAGAAACAGATATCTCCAGGGTCCAGGTGTTGCAGAAGCCCACATCGCCCTTGCCGGCCGTGGCATGGATGTCTATACCGAGGCGGCCTACGCTCGACTTGCCTTCCAGGAACGGTACGTGGGCGTGCGTTTCTGTGTACTCCAGGGTTACTCCCAGGTATAGCGTTCCCGGGCGAAGCACATAGCCTTCCTCCGGAATCTCGAATACCTCAATTTCGTTGTGCTTGCGCGCATCCAGTACCTCATCCTTGTAGGTAGCCAGGTAGCGGCCCAGGTGCACATCGTATGAGTTGGTACCCAGGCAGGCACGGTTAAAAGGCTCTACCAGAATAGTACCCTTCTCAATCTCTTCTAAAATCTGCTTATCAGTTAAAATCATGGCGGTCACTCTATCAGTCCGTAAAAGTAATCAAAATGGCTATAGATTGAGCACTGATGGCGCTCATTTACCAGATTAAATTGGGCTGGGTTAAAAGCAGCAGGCCCCACTGCCAATGACAGTGGGGCCTGCTGCAAGTGTGTGGCAGGTGATACTACTGCTGCTGGTGCGCCTCCTGCAGGGCCTCCAGGTTTGCTTTTAAGTACTCCTCCACCAGTTCGTCGGTGATGGCGGTGGAGACAAACAGTGCCTCGTACTGCGAAGGGGCCAGGTATACGCCCTTCTGCAGCATGCTGTTAAAGTAACGGCCAAATAGCGCGGTGTCTGAGGTTTTGGCGCTCTCGAAATCCGTCACAGGCTGTTGCGTAAAGAAGATGCTGAACATAGAGCCGATGCGGTTGATCGTGTAGCGCTGCCCCAGCTCCTGCAGGTTCTGCTGCATACCCTCCACAATACGGGTCGTCGTGTTCTCTAACTGCGTGTACACCTCCGGGTGCTCCTTCAGGTAGGTTAGCATGGCCATACCCGCCGACATGGCGATCGGGTTGCCGGAAAGCGTGCCTGCCTGGTAAACAGGACCCGCAGGGGCTACATAATCCATGATCTCCTTCTTGCCGCCGTAAGCACCCACCGGCATGCCACCACCGATGATCTTGCCAAGCGTGCTCATGTCCGGGGTAACGCCGTAAAGCTCCTGCGCACCCCCTGGGGCTAAGCGGAAACCGGTCATCACCTCATCGAAGATCAGCACGACACCTTCCTGGTCGCACAGGTCACGAAGCCCTTGCAGGAAGCCTTCTGCCGGCGTTACAAGCCCCATGTTACCGGCCACCGGCTCCAGAATGATAGCCGCTATCTGGTTCTTGTTCGCCTCTACGAGCATTTTCACGGCCTCCAGGT
>JAJLKL010000042.1:0-10569 GCA_033838975.1 Hymenobacteraceae bacterium
AAAGCCGGGCCGGCCAGGTACACAAAAAAGTCTTCGGTACCGCCGAACAACACGTTGACACCACCCGCCAGCAGCACATCGCTCACCGGGCCTAGCGTTATTTCTTTGCCTACAGCACGGCTCAGACTCACTTTGGGGTACCACTCCAGGTATAGCTCAGGGCCCTTCAGGCTGGCATCGTTAAAAAGATCGGCAAAACCGAATTGCTCCAGGGCGCCGTAGTCGCCAAAGTGCTCCACAGTGATAGTTGCCAGATCACCGGACCGCTTCAGGTTACTGCCGTAAAGTAGCTGCACATTGGAGCCACCTTTGTAGATGACCTGCGCAACGGTCTGCCTGCCTGCGAGCAGGAAGAAAAAGATCAGCAGCAGAAGAGGTTTCAGGCTTGTAAGGTTGCCGGTTTTGGCAGCAAAGGGGTACATGCAAAGGAGCTTGTGGTAAAACAAATACAATGAGCCCCGAAGTTAAGTCTTTATTTCAGATTCAGGGCATGCATTTTAAGCAGCCTCTGCCACGCTTTCCCATATAAAAGGATGCACTAAGGATATGAGGCAGGTAACTACTTGTCTTTCACACCTATGTATACACCATAAGCAATCAGCCCTGCAGCGGCGGCAAAAATAATGTACTGCTGTTCCTTCACCGAAAGTCCCTTGTAGAACTCAAGGCTCTTTTTCCCCGGATCCTGCATAATGCCGGTTAAGTGTTTGGGGTCCTGGAACAGGCTTTTGAGGGTATGCGTAGCTTTGTTTTCCATAGTGTTGTTTTTGCTAGGTAGATACGTTACCTGTTGTTGAATAGATATATACCTGTTGGCCTGTGCCTTATGCCTCTATGTATTCCCTTATTGGCAGCACGGTCAGAAGTAACCATACGCAGCCCATCCGTATACAGCATTATACCTTGCCCCGCTCTGAGCTTGAAAGCAATCATATCATTCGTCAGTGTACTGTTAATCCTTTGTCTACTCCTTATGGGTCTTCTCTCCTTCCGGCAGGAAAGCATGATATTCTTCCCACAGAAACTGCCCGGGAACTACCAGTTTAGCTTCGATCAGCCTTATGAAGAAATCTATATCCCCGCGAAAGACGGTGTGAAGCTGCACGGCATCCTCTTTAAGACCATCGTTCCCAAGGGGCTGGTGTTCTACCTGCACGGCAACGCAGGCTCTGTAGACAGCTGGGGGTGGATCGGGGAGACCTATACCGACCTGGGGTATGACCTGTTTATGCTGGACTACCGGGGGTACGGCAAAAGCGAAGGCAGCATCCGCAGTGAGCAGGAGTTTTACGAAGACGTACAGGCGGCCTACAATACGCTGAAGGAAAGGTATCCTGAGCATAAGATTGTCATCGCGGGCTACTCCATCGGAACGGCTGCCGCTGCCAGGCTGGCAGCTGACAACAACCCGCGGCTCTTGCTCCTGCAGGCGCCCTACTACAGCCTCGGCGACCTGATGAAGAGCCTCTACCCTGTCATCCCTACCTTCCTTTTAAAGTATAAGTTCGAGACATACCGCTTCGTAGAAAATGTGGCGGCACCGGTGGTGATCTTTCATGGCGACCGGGACGAAATCATCTACCACGGATCATCCGAAAAACTAAAGGCGCACCTGAAGCCAGCAGACCAGGTAATTGTACTGGAGGGGCAAGGGCATAACGGCATGAACGAGAATCCGAAGTACAAAGAAGAACTAGCACGGGTACTAGCCTCATTAGCCGGTTAGGCTTATCCTTTGAGCTGTACAGGCCCTGGTCAAAAGGCAGGAACCATACAGGCCCAGCCATCGCCTTCCAGGAAGGCCAGAAAGTAAATGGTGTTAACCCTTAGAATTGCACTGCGTTTTATAATTCCAGGTAAGAACGTAAAGCAAAAGAGTCATGAGTAATACAAAAGGAAGGCATGCCGATAGACCTGCACAGATACCCGGGTCCGGGTGGAAAGAGGTCATGCTGAGGGTAAAAGATCAGTTAGGCAAAGATAACATCTCCATAGTGGCTGCCGGTGTGGCCTTCTATTTCTTTCTGGCGCTGTTTCCAACGCTGGCGGCCATTATCTCCATCTACGGCCTCGTGACGGACCCCATGGAAGTGGAGCGGCAGATGGAGCAGTTAGCAGCCCACCTGCCACAGGACACACACCAGATGCTCAATGAAAGACTGCGCAGTATTGCACAGGATTCCGGCAGTACACTTGGCTGGGGCGTTGCCCTGGGTATCCTGCTGAGCTTGTGGAGTGCCAACAGCGGCATGAAGTCACTTTTTGAGGGAGTTAACATCGCCTACGATGAACGGAACGAAAGAAGCTTCCTGAAACTGAACGCGATCACCCTGCTCTTTACGGTAGGCGGCATCATCCTGGGCGGCATAAGCTTTGCCCTGGTCGTTGCCTTCCCTGCTGTCGCAGATAACCTGGGGCTGCCCGGTGTCTTGCTCACCGTGATCAAATGGGGCAGATGGCTACTATTGGCAGCCATTATCATGTTTGCCCTGGCAGTAATCTATAAAATAGCCCCGGACAGAGACAACCCAAAGTTCAGATGGGTCAGCTGGGGCTCGGCTATTGCCACCGCCCTCTGGCTGCTCGGCTCACTGCTGTTCTCATGGTATGTCAATAACTTTGGCAACTACAACGAGACCTATGGCTCTGTTGCGGCAGTCATTATACTGATGCTCTGGTTTAACCTGACCAGCTTTACCATTCTGCTGGGGGCCGAAATAAACTCAGAGCTGGAGCATCAGACAGCAAGAGACACCACTGTTGGAGAGGAGAAACCGATGGGGCAACGCGGTGCCTACCACGCCGACCATGTAGCCGGCGACAGATCCGACAGAAAGTAACCTCTTGCTACTGACCCTGTGTCAGCCACTCCGCGGCAGTTCTGGAGATATGGGCGGGGATCTCGTGCCCGCCCTCAAACTCGGTGTAGCTTACCTCCAGGCCCTGACGCTGCAGCTGCGGCACAATGCGTCTGCCACAGGGGTCGATCGGCAGCACCGGGTCATGGACGCCGTGGGAAATAAAAACAGCCGGCCTTCCGCTCTTTTCCAGCGTATAGGCAAAGCCCGGCGAGAAAGCGATGATATGCGTAAAAAGGTCCCCGTTCGTCAGGCCAAGGCTCAGGGCGTAGGAGGCGCCATCTGAAAACCCTCCGATGGCCACACGGGCCGGATCTACGGCATAGGAATGGAAAACATGGGCTAGCGCCTGATCTGTGAAAAGTACATCCCGGCCAAAGGCATGATCGGCAATAATATCCCAGGACTGTTGGCGGGAGGCCGGCGCCACAAGCAGTATGTTCTTTTCATCAGCATACGGCCTGAGTAAAGACAGCCCTTGAGCCGCGGATGCACCTGCTCCGTGCAGCATAACCGCCAGGGCGGCTGGATGGTTGCCATCATACCCCCGCGGGATGTATAGCAGGCCGTCTTTTTCCCTGTCCAGCCCGAGTGGCTGCAGCCCTTTAACTGGTGCAGCCTTTCGGGCCGGTGTACCCGGCCTGGAGGTTAACCTTCCGGTCCTGTATTTATTTCTTTCTGTTACCATACCTTTTCCACTCTCCAACCATAAAGCAATATCAAAGTTTAGAGCCTGTTTAAATCTCGTTTTTACAGCCGAAAATGGATCAGGAAGGGTTCTGGCGAAGCGGTCTTTGAGGTTTATAGCAGCGCTATGGGGCGAGCAGAACGTGAAGCCAGGTTCCTTTATGGTCCGTTTGCAGCGTAAAGGATGAATTGCAAACATGCTCTTATACGGACACACAAGGTATAATTTGCGGCACAGGTTACAACAAAAAGCAGGCTTCTGAAGTAACTAGCTACAGATATAAGCATAAAGTACATGAAAGGACGTTTGAAAACAACCAGCCAGGCACCCCAGCACAGTTTTTACCCCCAGAACGAGCAAGAGGCCTGGATAGCGATCATGCATGCCTGTATAGCCGTGGACGGAGACGTGGCCGACGAGGAGCTGGACGAAATGTCTGACACGCTGGCCGGCAAAGCGATGTTTGAGGGACATGATGTACTGGCCTACAGCAGAAGGGTATTCTATGCCCATACGCAGATCGGCAGCAAGCAAATGATCGACAACTCCGTGGACATGGTTGCCCCCGAAAACAGGGCCAACCTCTTTGCCCAGACAATACAGTTAGTACTATCTGATGGCGTACTTCTGGACAAGGAAAGGGATATTATCAAATACGTTTACTCTGCCCTGGACCTGGATGAAGCAGTGGCCAAGAAAATCATTGATGACTTTCGTCTCCAGAACCAGGGGGGAAAGCAAAATAACCCTCCGGCATAGGCAGGACACCTATACACAGAGGGTTATGTCGGGTTAAAATGACCCTGACAGGTATACTTACAGAATTGTATTCTCTGCTCTCTCCTCGTCCTTCAGGTCCAGCAGTGTACCGTTCTCCGGGAAGGCCAGCATCGGCACCTTCAGGTTATGCAGCAGTTTGGAGGTCACGCTGATATGCGTCACCCTTTCCAGCACATGGCGGCTCAGCATGGTAAAGGCCAGCAGGCTGATGTCATTAGCCTTTACATAATCGGCTATGCCTTCCGCAACATTATCATTCCTGATCTCAACGAAATTGAAGTCCACCTGCGGGAAATTCCTCCTCAGGTTCTCTTTGATGTACTCATCATCGATGTGATCCGGCTGACGGCTACTCTTGATATGCAGGAAGGTTAGGTTGGCATTAAAGATATCCTTCACCTGCAGGAGCTGCATAGTGGTTACCTCGTCGCCATTCTCAAAGTCAGCGGCATAAACGATGTTTGTGATCGGTGTGACAGCGGCCCCTTGCGGTATTACCAGCACCGGGCACAAACCTTTTTTAGCGATAGCCTCAGCTGTAGTACCGAACATCTTCTTTGCGAGGCTCTTTCCGCCGCCGGTACCCATCACCACCAGCGTTACCCCATTTTCCTCCATCAGCCTCGTCACTTCTCTAACGGTATCGCCTTCCACTACTACCGTTTCAACAGGCACGTTCCCCATGTCGATGCGCTCTACGAAGCTGCGCATGTCCTGCTCTGCATCGCGCCGGAACTCACCTTTAACATAAGACGCAAGCCCTGGCAAAACGGCCTTTGTTTCAAAAACATGGCACACGAGCACTCTGGACCTGGACTTAGCTGCCAAGTCAACAGCATAGTTTAGTGCCTGCAGGGCATTATCAGAAAAATCAACTGGGACTAATAACGTTTTCATGAGAGTTTCCTTTTATATGTTTCAAAGCTATACTGCAAACAAAGAGGCTACTGAATCTCTTGCCCCGGATCATGTCTTGCACTGAACAAAAGTACTGCACCCTATACCTGGAAAGAATGACATCAGTCGCACAAATACATGATCTTTGTCATGATTTCACCCTTATGGAATAAACAGGCAGGGCATACATGTGTTCAAGTCACATCCACCGCACCACCTATCCTGATAAGACTCTCAGAGTTAATACAATAGCGCAGGCCCCAAGGTTCTGGTCCATCCGGAAAAACATGCCCCAAATGACAGTCACAGACGTTGCAGATGGCCTCGATCCGATTCATATGATGGCTGTCGTCAAACGCATATTTGATGGCCCCTTTGGCTACAGGCTGTGTAAAGCTGGGCCAGCCGGAAATGGCGTGGTACTTTTCGGTGGAACTGAACAGGGGGCTGCCACAGCCAACGCAGGTGTACATTCCCGGTTCATAGGAGCGGCAGTAGGCGTTGCGGTAAGGAGATTCGGTGCCCTTTTCCCGGGCTACATGGTACTGCGCCGGCGATAGCAGCTGCTTCCATTCCTCCTCCGACTTCTCCAGTCTACGGTAAGGCTCCGGATTGCTGTATTTGGCGTAGTAAATAATGTCTTTCCAGCGTAACATGCAGGCAATCAAACTTTATTTTATCATATCTGATAACGTATCAGTTCAACCTCAGGTTGAGAGCCAGGTAAAGTTAAGGTATAAACCTTCACCTAACCGGAATCTGTGAATTGCACGTAAAACCAAGTATAGCGGAAAAGTCCGTGTATGTAAGTTAACTAAGTTGAATTTTGAAGGAGGAAAGTTATGGCAGAAAATAAAGATAAAAGCAACGAACTGAAGAGCCATGCAAACAGAAGCGGAGAAGCCAGCGGCGCACGTCAGCGCGAGGGCAAAACCGGCCCTGTGGCAGGCAGTGCAAATAATACCCGAGGTGAAAACAAACCCAGCCGGGAAGGCAGTGGCCGTGGTGCCAAGCCAGGGAAAGGCAGCGCCAGCCCTGATACGCCTAAAGGCTCCACACCAGAGCGTGGCGGCTGATAGAGAAAGTTTTGTTACCCTATAACAGCAGCGGCCTCCCTTTAACGGAGGCCGCTGCTGTTATACTTTACCTATACCTAGCACTGCTATTTTAACACATCCAGCACCTGGTACATCTTTCGTACCAAAGCGGAGGATGAGCCATTGTAATTGTTTACCAGGAAAGATAACACATAGGTACGGCCGTCCTTACCGGTATGGTAGCCACAGTAGCCTTTCGCCCCCTGAATTGTTCCGCTTTTCATCTTCATGCCGTTGTACAGGGGCAGCGAAGCATAAAAGCCATTGTACCAGGCTTGTTGCCGGGCATGCTGCAGCACCCTTACCTGCGCATGGGTCGTTACCCTGTTCAGCGGCGACAGGCCTGATCCGTCTACCATGTTCAGTTCGGTTTCAGGTATACCTTGCCGTTTCCAGAAGTGCTTGATGAGCTCTATACCCTTATCAGATGAGCTGCTTCTCTCCTTCTGGTAGGCAATGGCTTTCAGCAATGCTTCTCCATAGAGGTTGACACTTTTTCTGTTGAACCAGTACACGATGCTATCCAGTGGCGGCGAAGTGACAGTGTGAAAGACCGTGTAATCCTGTGGCTGAAACTTCATGGTATGGTTAGTGACTGCCGCTTTAGGCAGCTGTATGCCCAACAGCTTCAGCGTATCGGCCAGGCTGCTCACAAACTGGTGAGACGCAGACGGTAAGGCCCCGGAAATTTTAAAGCTGCTTTCGTTTACCGGTATCGTACCCCGGATCACGCCCGAGGAGGCATTAAGCGGAAAATAGATATAGGCATTGTCACCTGTGCCGGCAGCGGCAGAACCAAGCTCCGACCGCAAGGTGTAGCCATGCAGGCGGGGCACTGTTTTCACAACAGAAACCGGGTCGCCTATCCGCTTACCCGATTTCAGGAGCACGTCGTACTGATTCTCGCGCCAGTTCAGCTTGGCCGGACCAGCTCCATAGTAGTTGCCGACATCCTGCCACATCCAGCCGTCCGGTATGGTTTCCTCGTTCCACCCTTCGTTGGCAATAATCACCTCACCAAAGGACTTCTGCCCGGTTTTCCGGATAGCCTGTGTCAGGTTTTTCAGCACCTCCCCCTCTTTTGTCGCGGCCCAACGCCAGCTGCCAAAGGTAGGGTCGCCGCTGGGGAGTATCAGTAAAGCAGGCTTTTCTTTTCCCTTTTGATAAGCGAACCTGGTTTCATACCTGAAGTCTTTGCCCAAAAGCTCATAGGCGCTGGCACTCGTGATCACTTTCATGGTAGAGGCCGGTGCCAGACCGATGAAGCCGTTTTTGTCAAAAAGCACCTCCCCTGTCTGGGCGTCTATCACATACAGCGAGGCAATGCCGTTGCGTAACTGCGGGTCTTCTTCAAACTGCTTAAAGGCAGTGGCTAATTTCTGGGGCACTGTCTGGGCCCACGCCAAGGTGTGCAACAACGTGCACAGCAACATAAGGGTAATTGTGGTGAGTGGTCGTTTCATCACCTTAAAGTAACTAATTTATACTGCCAATTGCCATTCATTGGCCTACAGTATGTAAAAGAAGGCAGTCATAGCGGTCTGCTTCTGCCGACTGGCAGGTAAAAACTCCATAACTTCGTACCTTGCACAAGATTTAGACCCGGATTCAGGAAGTATAGACAGATGAAATTTAGAAGCACATGAGGTTAATCGGTAACATTCAGAACATAAAGCACAGCAGGGACAACAGGAACAAAGACATCGAGGTCCACATCAGCACAGTGGAGTACATCACCCAGAAAAAAGACGGCCGTTTTTTCCAGCCTTTCGATTATGTGGATGAACTGGAAACCCCGCTTATCATTACCGGCGACTGCCTGGCCCGCACCGATAACAAGCACCTGGAAGAGGGAGAGTATGAGTTTAAGGTATACGATAAGGCAGGTGATGACTATGAGCTAAACCCGAACAAATACCTGTCCCTGTCCACCGCCTATGATTTTGATGCGGATGTCACTATCCTGACCTCGCTGTACTACACGGTGACGGTATCGAATGAGGAGTTCGAGCAGATCAGGAAAGAGCGGAATAAGGCCAAAAAACAGAAGAAGGGAAAAGGCAGGAGAAGTTAAGTCCTTATTTGAGTCAAATGGTCTAATTCTGCCAAGGCTTGGTTGAGACCGAATGCCTATTATCCGTATATTAGTCCTTTAAATTGAAAAGACATGCTCAAGACTATATTAATTGCCACTATACTTACCTCTGGCTTTGGCTATACGCTAACGCCTAAAACTCCTGCTCCTGCCAAACCGGCGGATGCTCTGAAGGAAAGCATACAGCGCGGCGAAAAGATCTACGCCGCCAACTGCCAGAGCTGCCACATGCCTGAGGGCGAGGGTATGCCGGGTGTGTTTCCGCCTCTTGCCAAGTCTGATTACCTGATGAAGGACCAGAAGCGGGCCATCCGCTCTGTGCTGCATGGTGTGACGGGTGCGATAACCGTAAACGGCCAGCAGTATAACATGGATATGCCTGCCCAGAATTACCTCTCTGACCAGGAGGTGGCTGATGTGCTGAACTATATCCAGAACAACTGGGGTAACAAGGCCAAGGCCGTTACGCCTGCTCAGGTAAAGGCTGAGCGCAAAAAATAGGCTGGCCTGAAAAGAGCCGCTTTATACCACTCAAAGCCTTAGCCAAGTCTAAGGCTTTTTGATTCCAACCCCGTACCGGCATGATGCATTGGGAGTTACTCTTTTTCTTTTTCGTGATCGCCTTTGTGTATGCTTCCGTTGGGTTTGGCGGCGGCTCCAGTTACCTGGCTATACTGGCCATGTATGCCCTGCCTTTCCAGGAACTTCGCCTGATCGCGCTGCTGTGCAATGTCATCGTGGTCACCGGCAGTACGATCCTCTTTATCCGTAACAGGCAGGTGGAGTGGCGGAAGATCATTCCACTAGTGCTGCTAAGTGTGCCGATGGCCTTTCTGGGAGCAAGCATGCGGATAGAGCAGGATACCTTTTTTATCCTGCTGGGCATCAGCTTGCTCTTTGCTGCAACGCTACTCTGGATCAGGAAGAGAGCTGCTGACCCGGCTGACGTAGTGGTCGCGAAACAGCACAGCTATACCCGCGATGGCTTTTTGGGCGGGAGCATTGGTTTGCTCTCCGGTATGATCGGTATTGGCGGAGGCATCTTTCTATCCCCGGTGCTTAATCTGACCAAATGGGATACTCCGAAAAAGATTGCCGCTACGGCCAGCTTCTTTATCCTCGTGAATTCTATATCAGGTATAGCGGGGCAACTCAGCCATTTACCAGCCAGTGTAGACTTTACCCGTATCCTGCTGTTAGGTATAGCCGTGCTGGCCGGAGGGCAGTTGGGCTCCCGTATTGCCATCGCTAAGTTTAACCCGGTCGTTATCCGACGTATAACAGCCGTATTGATTTTTGTGGCAGGTCTGGAGGTACTCTATAAGCACCTGCCTCTGTTTAACTAGTTTGATTATGAAAGTAAATATTCTGGCCTTCGGTATCGCAAAAGATATCTTCGGGGGCTCATCCACTGAAGTAGAGCTACCCGAGGATGCTACCGTCAATGCGCTACGGGCTGAATTGGAAGCCCAGTACCCACGCTTAAAGCAGCTGGCTTCGTATATGGTAGCCGTGAACAATGAATATGCAGTCGCTGGTGACACGCTGCAGCAGCGCGACGAGATTGCCATCATTCCACCTGTTAGCGGAGGTTAAAAACGAGGCTGTATGATCGACCTGAAAATCACAAAAACACCTCTTGCTATACCTGCCTGTATAGACTGGGTGATGTCGCCGCACTGCGGTGGAATTGATGTGTTCATCGGCACGGTTCGCAACGCGACCAAAGGTAGACAAGTGCTGCGCCTGGAGTTTGAAGCATACGAGCAGATGGCCCTGAAGGAGATGCGTAAAATTGCGGAGCAGGCTCTGGCGAAGTGGCCGGTGGAGAAGATCCTCGTCCACCATCGGACCGGCGTATTGCAGGTGGGTGAGGTACCGGTGATTATTGCCGTAGCTGCCGCGCATCGCGCCGCCGCCTTCGATGCCTGTCGCTACATCATTGACACACTGAAGCAGACTGTTCCGATCTGGAAGAAAGAGTTTTTTGAGGACGGGGAAGTGTGGGTGGCAGCGCACCCTTAGCATAGTGTTTCTATGAAATGAACCCCTCCTCCTAACCTCCTCCCAGCGGGAGGAGGAATGGCTAACCTGCCTGCTCTTTCCAGGCTTTGATACCACCTTCCAGTGAGTAAACCTCCAGGTTAGGGTAAA
>JAJLKL010000043.1:0-3009 GCA_033838975.1 Hymenobacteraceae bacterium
ATCGTATTCGGGCCGAATGCGCAACCATCTTTTGCCGCGCACATAGCCCAGGATGGCGAGGAGCTGCAGCTAGGCGAGGTGACGATCCAGGTGCTCCACACGCCGGGCCACACCATGGAGTCAACCACCTACCTGCTGAAAGACGAGAACGGGAAAGAACACGCCATCTTCACCGGCGACACGCTCTTCATAGGTGATGTGGGCCGCCCGGACCTGGCCGTCAAGTCCGACCTGACACAGGAGCAGCTGGCAGGGCACCTCTACGACTCGCTGCGCCACAGGATCATGCCCCTGGCCGATGAGGTGATCGTCTACCCGGCCCACGGCGCCGGCTCGGCCTGCGGCAAGAACATGAGCAAGGAGACCACCGACACGCTGGGCACCCAGAAGAAAACGAACTACGCCCTGCGCGCCGACATGACCAGGGAGGAGTTTGTGAAAGAGGTGACCGAGGGCTTGCTGCCCCCTCCGGGCTACTTCCCCATGAACGTGAAGATGAACCGGGAGGGCTACGAGAGCATCGACAGCGTGCTGAGCCAGGGCTTACAGGCACTATCGGCACAGGCCTTTGAGGCGGCGGCCAACGAGACCGGAGCCTTGGTGCTGGACACGCGCAACCCGGATGAATTCGCACAAGGTTTTATCCCGAATTCGATCAATATAGGCATTGACGGAAACTTCGCGCCATGGGCCGGTGCGCTGATCCCGGACATCCGGCAGCCGATCCTGTTTGTTGCCGATGAAGGCCGAGAGGAAGAGGTGGTCACCCGCCTGGCCCGCGTGGGCTACGACAATACACTGGGGTACCTGAAAGGCGGCTTTGCAGCCTGGAAAGAGGCAGGTAAAGAAGCCGATACCATTCCGTCCGTTAGTGCAGAAGAGCTTGCCAAACGCTATGCGCAGGATCAAGACCTGAAGGTTATAGACGTGCGTAAGCCGGGCGAGTACCAGGCCGAGCACGTGGAGTCGGCGCAAAGCGCCCCGCTCGACTACCTGAACGAGCACCTGCAGGCACTGCCAAAAGAAGAGCCGATGTACCTGCACTGTGCCGGCGGCTACCGCTCCATGATCGCGGCCTCCATCCTGAAAGCCAGAGGTTTTGACAACGTGGTGAACGTGGCAGGTGGCTTCAAGGCAATTGCTCAGACTACTATCCCGAAAACTGCCTACGTTTGCCCAAGCACTTTGAACAAATAAACAACTCCGGACAAGAGCGTAAGTCCGTAAGATCACATCAGAAATAGTAAACCCAGCCTTACCCCCTCCCCCTCCCAAGAGGTGAATTACATCCACGAGTATAATTCCCCTCTTGGGAGGGGTTAGGGGTGGGTAAATTGTTTACCAAGGAAGATTCAAGCCATAAAATCCCGCTGCGTGACCAAAGTCACTGAACTTGCCGGACGATCATGCGACCTTTGTAGTGTAATTGAAATGATCAAATTAAACGGAAATAGAAGCCATGCTTAACTTTTTCAGATCCGCCCCCAGAAATTACGAAGACCTGGACGGAAATACATTTAAAACAAAGTTTAAATCGACACCTAAAGCCGCACTGCTGGATGTGAGAACACCCGGGGAGTTTGCCACAGGTAGTATCAACGGAGCACAGAACCTAGATGTCTCCTCTCCACAGTTTCAGGCTGCACTGAAAACCCTGGACAAGGACAGAGAATACTTCCTGTTCTGCCGCAGTGGTAACCGCAGCGGGTCTGCCTGTAAAATGATGGCAGACCAAGGCTTTAAAGTGCACAACCTGGCGGGCGGCATCAGTGCCTGGCCAAAATAGTTTCAACCAACCCATTCCGTGTTCAAAAAGGGAGTAAGCATATTTCTCCCCTTTTGGGGCACGACAAAACACAGACACCATCAACAAAAATTAAGATATGTTAGAGTTATTAAGGCAGCCATGGCCATGGTATACGTCGGGAGCCGTGATCGCCTTTGTGATGATCCTGCTCCTGTTCTTCGGGAAGTCCTTTGGTTTCTCGGCCAACCTGCGCACGATCTGTACCGCTTGTGGCGCAGGTAAAAAAGTAAAATTCTTTGATTTTGACTGGCGCGCCCAGACCTGGAACCTGCTCTTCCTGGTGGGCGCCATACTGGGCGGCTGGCTATCAGCTGAGTTTCTGGCCGGCGATGCGCCCGTACAGATCTCACAGGCAACGATACAAGACCTGCAACAGCTGGGAATATCCGCTCCGGACCAGTTACAGCCAGAAGAGATCTTTAGCCTGGACGCACTGCTAACCGTGCGCGGGTTTCTGTTACTGCTAATAGGCGGCTTTATGATCGGATTTGGCTCACGCTATGCGGGGGGCTGTACCTCCGGTCACGCCATCAGCGGGCTGTCCAACCTGCAGCTGCCTTCGCTGATCGCAGTGGTGGGGTTCTTTATCGGCGGCCTGATCAGCACCTTTATCCTGCTACCCCTGATATTTTAACAGCAGACAGCAACTTATTGAATTATGAGCATTGCAACTTATCAGGCAGCAGCATTCATAATTCAAAATTTCTAATTCATAATTCAAGAAGAAGTGAAAGGATTAAAATTTATACTGGCCGGCATTTTGTTCGGCATCGTGATGAGTAAGTCGGAGGCCATTTCCTGGTACCGTATCCAGGAAATGTTCCGCTTCCAGTCGTTTCATATGTACGGCATTATCGGCACGGCCGTGGTACTCGGGGTGATAGCCGTTTATGTGATCAAAAAGTTCAAGCTGCGTGACTACCAGGGCAACCCGATCGTGTTTCACCCAAAGGAATGGTCTATTCCGCGTTACCTGATCGGGGGCACCATTTTCGGGTTGGGCTGGGCACTGACCGGGGCTTGTCCGGGGCCACTCTTCGTAAACCTAGGGCACACCTACTGGGCCATCCTCATCGCTATAGGTGGGGCTATCGCCGGCACCTATGTGTACGGAGCCATCCGGGAGAAGCTCCCGCATTAAACTTAAAAGCGTAAAACAGGAAAAGCAATGGCTGAAACAAAGCTTGGTTTAAGAGAGAATC
>JAJLKL010000044.1:0-4645 GCA_033838975.1 Hymenobacteraceae bacterium
TCTTAGCATGCTCAATGGCGTTCAAGGCAATTTGAACCGGATTTTTGTTCTCCATTTCAGTGTATGCCTCTACTCCTACCTGCTCTGCCAGCACCTTCAGCTGGTTGATCGCAGCCGGACGGTACACGTCGCAGGCAGCCACCAGCACGTTGCGGTTCTGCTTTTTCAGGTAGTTGGCCAGTTTACCAGTAAAGGTTGTTTTACCAGAACCCTGCAGACCGGCGATCAGGATCACAGCCGGATCTCCTTTGATGTTGATGTCCTGCTTCTCACCACCCATCAGCTCCGTCAGCTCCTCGTGCACGATCTTTACCATCAGCTGGCCCGGAGACACAGCGATCAGTACGTCACGGCCAAGGGCTTCTTCCTTGATCTTGTCAGTTACAGTTTTGGCAACTTTATAGTTAACGTCAGCATCCACCAGGGCACGGCGTACCTCTTTGATAGTCTGCGCTACGTTGATTTCGGTAATGCTTCCCTGGCCTTTCAGCGTTTTAAAGGCGCGGTCTAACTTGTTACTTAAATTATCAAACATCTCTTTTTCTGGATTTACCTACAAAAATAAGTAATATACTGATGATATACGAATGGGATCAGCGGTTTTTACTATACCTGTAACGGTGCGACTGACATGAAGATTCCTTTTGCACGGATACACGTTAAAAACTACAGAGCCGGCTTGTGCAGTTAACCCCGGTCTGGAAGCCGGTAAAGCGGCGATTTAAAACAGCATACGCTGCACACCGTAATAATATTCCTATATTTGACACGAAAGCTTAGCAGAGAAATTACCTTGAAAAATACGGACTTAACCGACCTTTTATACATATCTTATTACTGGCCCCCCTCCGGCGGACCAGGCGTACAGCGCGGGCTGAAATTCTGTAAATACCTGCCACAGTCGGGGGTGCAGCCAACGGTGCTCACCGTAGATGAAAAGCAGGCCTCCTACCCCCTGCTCGACCCTACTTTTGAGAAGGAAGTGCCGGCCGGGCTGCAGGTATACCGCACGGCTACCTCCGAGCCCTTTGAGTATTACAAAAAACTATCTGGAAAGAAGGAGATCCCCTACAGCGGCTTTGCCAACCAGAAGGCTAAAGACACCCTGGTAGACAAGCTGTTCAAGTTTGTGCGGGGCAATCTTTTCATACCTGATGCCCGCGTGGGCTGGAACAAGCACGCGCTGAAAAAGGCGGATGAGCTACTGCAGGACGGCAGGTACAAAGCCATCCTGACTACTAGTCCGCCGCACTCCACGCAGCTTATCGGGCTGAAACTAAAGAGAAAATACAACCTGCCCTGGATTGCCGACCTACGCGACCCCTGGACCAACATTCACTATTATGACCAGCTGTACCACACGCCCCTGGCCAAGCGCCTGGATGAGCGGTATGAGCGCCAGGTGTTGGAGCAGGCCGATGCCGTGATTGTAACCAGTGAGGACACCAAGCGCCTCTTCCTCAACAAACCCGCCAGTGTAAATGCCGACAAGATCCATGTGATTCCGAACGGGTATGACGAGGATGACTTTGTGTTTGAGACGCAGCCGCCCAAGGATACGTTCCTGATCACCTACACCGGCACTATGACCGAGAGCTACAACATTGATGTGTTCCTCAAGGTGGTGGCTCACCTGATGTCGATCCACAACGAGATCAACTACAAGCTCCGCTTTGTGGGAAAGGTATCGGATGGGGTGAAGCAGCGTATCGAGAAAGCCGGCGTATTGGGCATCAGCGAGTTTATACCTTATGTACCGCACCAGGAGGCGATCAAGTACCTGATGGAGAGCACTGTGCTGCTGCTGGCTATTGCAGACGTACCGAATGTGTACGCCAATGTGCCGGGCAAGCTGTTTGAGTACCTGGCCTCCAACAAACCGATCATCTGCCTTGGGCCGGTGCACTCCGACACGGACCGCATCATTTACGAGTGCGGGGCGGGCCGCCTGTTCCATTATACCGCCTACGACCTAATGCTGGACCACATGACCCAGTGGAGCAAGGCCTGGAAGATCAACCCTAACCTGGACCTGCCGTACATCAACCACTCCCGCTTCTCCAGAAGAGAGCTGGCCGCGGATTTGGCAAAAGTGGTTCAGAAGCTTGTAAAGTAGACTTTCAGAACCCTGACTTTGTGAAGCAGCCTATACCCTGGGCTGCTTTTTTGCTTTAGCACCACTACCCCGTCAGGCAGCTATAGCAAATTAGCAACATTTTCAACTTTTCCCGCACGAATGTAGGGGGCAATCGCTATCTTAAATATTCAAACCCGGCAGCTGCAGGCTCACCTCTGTGCTGTCGGTACCTGAAGTAACGTTTACAACACAAGCAGCTAATTCTATGAAACATACTCCCTCCTACAGCCACGGCGTCAGCGCCACTCCCCTCCGCGGAGAAACTATCGGCGACAGCCTGAGAAGAACAGTAGAAAAGTACGCCGGGCGCGAGGCGCTGGTCATGGTTACACAGGGCTACCGGGCTACTTACCGGGAACTGTGGGAGCAGGTAGAGGAAGTGGCCAAAAGCCTGCTTGCCTACGGCATCCGCAAAGGAGACCGGGTGGGCATCTGGTCGCCGAACCGGGTAGAGTGGGTACTGGTGCAGTTCGCTACGGCCCGCGTGGGCGCCATCATGGTAAACATCAACCCGGCATATAAGACAAACGACCTGCAGTACGCCCTGCAGCAAAGCGAGATAAGCCTGCTGATCGCCTCCCATTACTTCCGCCAGACCAACTATGTGGAGATGCTCGAGCACATCCGCCCGCACTGTGATTACCCAGCCCATACCGTGATCATGGAGCGTGACTGGGAAAATTTCATCCAGGCGGGTAAGGCCGTAAGCACAGAAGAGCTGCTGCAGCGCGAGCAAACACTGCAGTTCGATGACCCGATCAACATACAGTATACCTCCGGCACTACCGGGGCCCCCAAAGGCGCTACGCTGTCGCACCACAACATCCTGAACAACGGTTTCTTCATCGGCGAGACGCTGAAGTATACCGAGCATGACCGGGTGTGTATACCTGTGCCGTTTTACCACTGCTTCGGCATGGTGATCGGCAACCTGGCCTGCATTACCCATGGTTCGTGCATGGTGATACCCGGTGAGTTCTTTGAACCGGAGCAGGTGATGAAAACAGTGCAGGACGAGCAGTGCACCTCGCTTTACGGCGTACCTACCATGTTCATAGCCGAACTTGAGCACCCCAGCTTTTCGAAGTACGATTTCTCGACGCTCCGCACGGGGGTGATGGCGGGCTCCAACTGCCCGATCGAAACCATGAAGCTGGTGCAGTCCAGGATGCACATGCAGGAGGTAACGGTGTGCTACGGCATGACAGAGACCTCCCCTGTTTCTACCCAAACCCTGCCCGATGCGCCGCTGCAGAAACGCGTGTCTACGGTAGGCACCGTGCACCCGCACCTGGAGATAAAGATCGTAGATCCGGAGACGGGGCTTGTGGTACCGCGTGGCCAGCGGGGGGAACTATGTACCCGGGGTTACTCCGTGATGCTCGGCTACTGGAACATGCCCGAGGCCACAGCCCGGGTACTACAGAATGGCTGGATGCATACCGGTGACCTGGCTATCATGGACGAGGAAGGATACGTGCAGGTGGTGGGCCGCATCAAAGATCTCATCATCAGGGGCGGTGAAAACATTGCTCCGCGGGAGATAGAGGAATTTCTGATCGCGCACGAAGCCATCACGGATGTACAGGTGATCGGGGTACCCGACCCGAAGTATGGCGAAGAGGTAATGGCCTGGGTGAAAGTGCGGGAAGGCTACCAGGTGACCGCTGAGGAAATTACCAGCTACTGCCAGGGCCAGATTGCCACCTTCAAAATCCCCAAATACTGGAAGTTTGTGGAAGAATTCCCGATGACGGTAACCGGAAAGATCCGGAAAGTGGAAATGCGGGCCATTTCAGCCAGAGAGCTGGGGCTGGAGGGGTAAACGAGGTACATGCAGTTACAGCCTCCTGCGTGTGGGCTATTCCCTGTCGCACCGGAGGCTGTACTTTACTTTTTTCCCAAAGGCATGACCATCTGGTACAGATCAAAGCCCTCTGCCCAGAAGTCTTTCTCGGTTCTTTCCAGGATAAAGCCCATTTTCTCATAGAAGGGGTAGACCATCTGCGTGGTCCTGACCATGATCAGGTTGATGGCCGGGTTGCTTTTTATGCGGTCAATCCTGTGCTGCGTCAGTTTTTTGCCGATGCCTCTCCCCTGTAAATCAGGATGTACGATGTCCCAGGAAATACGCGCCCGCCCTGCGTCCGGAAAATAGTTTATACCTCCCGAGCCTACGATCTGCCCATCCGTTTCATACACATAATAATCCTCCACATGCTGCTCAAGGTACTCCCTGAAGTCACTTTCCTCTGCCTCGGCAAAGTATTTCGGAATGTTTAGCTTCAGAAGAGAGACAAGCTCCTGCTTGTCTTTGCTGGTGTATGGTCTGATCATAGGTTTGGTATAACGGTTATGGAGCAAGGCTGAGTCGTGTTGGGCACAGGTATTCTATCCATATTTTAATCAATGCTGGTATACCCAAATAGTAATATGATTTATTCGGGAGCTTTTTACAGATTCTTATTAAAATTCACTTATTCTTTTCCTAGTATCGAAATCAAAAGC
>JAJLKL010000045.1:0-53598 GCA_033838975.1 Hymenobacteraceae bacterium
GCGAATCACATTGTAGTTATACCTGTCCAGGTAGCGCTGCACGGTTTCCGCGATGTGCTCATCCAGTGTTTTTTCTTCGCCGGCAGACTCCTCCTGCACCTCCTGTATCTGTATGTCCTCGGCGGTCACGGTGTTTCCTTCCGCCAGTACAGCGGCAAACTCCACCACCGCCTTCAGCTCCCTGACGTTGCCCGGAAACCTGTGCCGGAGCAGTTTTCGCTGTGCCCCTGCAGATAGTGCTTTCGCTTCCATGCCGTTCTGCAGGCAAAAGCTTCTCAGGAACTTGTGGGCAAGCAGCAGCAGGTCCTGCCCGCGGTCGCGCAGGGGGGGCAACTGAACGTGCACACCCAGCAGCCTGTAGTAAAGGTCCTCCCGAAAGCTCCCCTGCCTGACCTGCCTGAGCAGGTTCCGGTTGGTAGCCGATAAAATACGCACATCAACCCCAAGCATCACGTTGGAGCCGACACGGGCAAACTCTCTTTCCTGCAGCACCCGCAGCAGCTTAGACTGCAGCTGCGGGTGCATGTCGCCGATCTCGTCGAGAAAGAGAGTGCCACCATTCGCTTCCTCAAACTTGCCTATACGTTGGGTCACAGCCCCGGTGAAGGCACCCTTCTCGTGCCCGAACAACTCGCTTTCCAGCAGCTCGCCGGGTATGGCAGAAACGTTGAGGGCGACAAAGGGCTTCTTTGCCCGCTGTGAGTGGTGGTGTATAGCCCTGGCGACAAGTTCTTTTCCGGTGCCTGTTTCGCCCGTGATAATCACATTGATGTTGCTGGAGGCAGCCTTCTCCACAAGGGAGAACACTTTCCGCATGGGCTCTGAGGTGCCTGTCAGCTCTTTCCCCAGTCTGTACCTCTGACCTACCTCTTTCCGCAGGGCCTCCAGCTCTTTTCTTAGCGCAATGTGCTGCTTTATCTTTTCTACGATGCTCCAGAGGCGCTCTTTGGTCTCGTCGTTCTTCACGATGTAGTCATAGGCTCCCTGCTTCATCAGCTGTACCGCCTTGCTGATGTCCTCCTGGCCAGACACAACCAGCACATGGGTGCCCGGGCACTGCTCCAGCACCTGCTTCAGCACCGCCTCTCCCTGGTGGCCCGGCAGGTGGTAATCCAGGGAGACAATGTCCGGGGCCTCGTGCAGGTGCCGCAGAAAATCATCCACCTGGTTAAATACGGCTACGTCATGGTCCGGATTGAGGGAGAGGTGGTAAGCAAGAAACTGCGAGTACCACAGGTCATCTTCCATGATAAAGATCTTTGCGCGCGTCTTATTTGGTAAAGCAGACATAGTCACAGTAGTTATCAGGAAAACAACGCCTTCTATACCCCTTACGGCAACTGCTTTGTTTTAGCTGCCAGGGGTACAGGAAGGGCCTGATACTGCTAGTGAAGCCTTGCCTCCGCGCTGTGTAGAACGCCGTGTGTGCTGATGGTGGTTACACGTGACCGTGTACATCAGGCGGCCTCTGCCTGCCGCTTGTACTTAAGGTGATGCAGGAGCTTGCTGTAGAGCCTTTGCGGCACAAACGGCTTCGAGATGTAGTCATTGCCCCCCAGGGCCAGTGTCTTGTGCTTTTCTTCTTCACTTGCGTTGGCGGTAAGGGCTATGATAGGCATTTGTTCCCCTAGCTGCCGGATCTCTGCAATGGCCTCAAACCCGCTCATTCTAGGCATGTGCAGGTCCATCAGCACAAGGTCATACGCATTCTCCCTGATCTTTTCAAGGGCGCTCACGCCGTCATCGGCGGTGTCGACCTCGGCCTGCCAGCTCAGGAGCAGCTTACTGGCCACCATTTTGTTGAAGGCATTGTCGTCTATAACCAGGATGCGGGCATTCTGCAGCTCCGGCTCCTCGAACTCCACTACTTCTGCCTCCTGCAGGTCTACCAGGGTAGGCTGCGGCTTTGCAAACCTTATACGCACGGTGAACACAGAGCCTTTGCCTGGCTCGCTCTCCAGGTGCAGGGTGCCGTTATGCAGCTCCACGATCTTTTTGGTGATGGCTAGCCCCAGCCCGCTTCCGCCGTACTGCCGGTGCGTGGAGGCACTGGCCTGTACAAAGCTCTCAAACACGAGCTGCTGCTTGTCCAGCGGTATCCCCACGCCTGTATCCGCAACAGAGAACTCCAGCACCTGGTCCTGGTCCGACTGGTACACAAGGTTTACCGAGAGCCTCACGCTGCCTTTGTCGGTAAACTTGATGGCGTTGCTGGTAAGGTTATTGATGATCTGCGTCAAGCGGGCCGGGTCTCCGGCCACTTCATCGGGAATGGCTTTATCTATGTGCAGCTCGAAGCTCAGTTTCTTTTCCGCAGCCCTCAGGTACAGAGACCGGTGGATGGACCTGATCATGTCCTTGAGCTTGAAGTTCACCTTTTCCAGCTCGATCCTGCCGGCCTCGATCCTGGAGAAGTCGAGGATATTGTTGATCAGGGACAGCATGTTCTGGGAAGAGAAATGGATAGACTGCAGGTTCTCTTTCCGGTCCGGGGCCATGTCCTCGTCCTGGAGCAGTAAATAGGTGAGTCCCATGATGGCATTCAGGGGCGTGCGGATCTCGTGGCTCATCAAAGACACAAATTCCGACTTTGACTTTGTGGCCTGCTCTGCTTTCTGTTTCTCACTGGCTAATTGCCTTTCCCGCTCCTGGCACTCTGTTACATCCTGTACAGTACCGATCACCTTCACAGGCCTGGTGCCCTCGTAGATAGGCTTGGCCCTGACTTCTACCCAGGTGCTCCCGTTTTTCAGCTTACAGGTGAGGGTGAGCTCTTCGCCCTCCTGAAGCATCCGGTCCCAGCCCTCCCTGATAAGGTCCTCGTCGTTTTCTGCAAAGCAGGAGAGCAGGCAAAAGAAGTTCTCCGGGGTTTCATCCTGCCGAAGGCTGAATAAGGTGTTAAGATAGTCCGTGTAGCTAAACTTCTTGTTTTCTAGTTGATACTCCCAGGTGCACAGTTTTGCCAACCGCTGGGCTTCCTCCCAGTGGCTTTGGGCAGGGTGTTTTCCCTCGGCCTTGCCTTGCCTGTTTTCTCTGACGCTAATGTCCTTTAAAACAGCATGGTCTATTTTTCTGTGCCTTAATATATCAAAACCGTCGTTATCGTAGTTGTTTAATTTCATAGTTGGAACACGATTAAAAATCTGAGTGCTAAACTGGTCCTTTGTTCCAAAAGACGCCTAACTTGTCTGTGTCAAATTTTGTTGCATCTGCCGCGGTTCTCACGCCTTTTTAAGGGAAGCTGCCATGAACTGATGTGCTCGTGGCCAAACGTTTCCTCTCTCATTGCAACCTGTATTAGTATATAGTACTTTTTTATAATGGTGATAGAACATACGTATGATCAGTATCCAAAAAACGGTCCTATTCTCCTATCCCTAGTAAATACTTAAAGTACTGTTAAAGGTTAGTATTCCTACTAAATTAAGGGCCCTGCTACCTATGTAGCAACACTGATGGTTGAATTATAATTATAATGCTTCACAAATTAGTTATATCAAAAATCACTATATATTGTACTAAACACAGCTGCTGTAATACCGTATAAAGCATTTAAGACGATAAGACTATGCAGGCAAGGAACGCACATTATTTTGTGTACATCTTCGGTGATCAGCCCCGGAAGGATGTACAGATTGGGATAGCAGGTGACCTGCAGCAGCAGGTGCACCTGATCAAAACCTCACCATCTCAGGGTGCCAGGCCCCCACAGGAGGTAAAGCTGGTGTATTACGAGCATTATGACGTGGAGGAGATCGCTTTGGCAAGGGAACGGCAAATTAAACAGGGTGGGGTCGACTCCACTTTCAGCCTGATCGAGTCCATGAACCCCAATTGGCTGGACCTGAGCGATACGCTGGAGGCCTAGGTACAGGCCAATGAGCAGGAAAAGCTTTCAGAGCAGTGGTGGTTATTTCATCGCTGCTCTTTTTTATGCACTTTAAGCGCTAAGCCGCTTACGCCTTCCGGTAAATTCATGAAGGTTGTGGGCCGCAGAGCTTAGCTATGTTATCTTTTTATTAATTCTGCACTTTTCAGCCGTATTCCTTTACTTTGCCGCCAGAAAAGAATCCTTCCGCATACTTATGAAGAAACTGTCCCTACTGCTGGTTTTGCTGGCACTGTTGCTGCAGTCTCCCGCTTTTGCGCAACATTATATCCACCTTAAGACGCCGGAGCAACTGTACCGCTTTATGCGCTACACACCGGACCGCCGCCCGCTCATCAGTGCGCACCGTGGGGGCCCCATGCCGGGCTTTCCTGAAAACTGCCTCGAGACCTTTGAGCATACCCTCAGGTTTACACCGGCTATCATTGAGTTGGACCCACAGCTGACAAAAGACAGTGTAGCCGTGCTCATGCACGACGATCGCCTTGACAGGACCACTACAGGTACAGGCATGGTGACAGACCATACGTATGCCGAACTGCTACAGCTGCGCCTGAGGGACCCGGATGGCAAGGTAACGCCCTATAAAATACCGACACTTGAGGAGGCGATCCTGTGGGCCAGGGGAAAGGCAGTGCTTTCCATCGATATCAAGAGAAGTATAAATCCGGAGCTTATCGAGGCTTTGATCCGCAGGCATCGCGCAGAAAGCTACTGCACGGTGATCTCCTATGATATGCGCACCGCGCAGCGCTACCACCAGCTAAACCCGAAGCTCATGATCTCGGTGTCGGTACGGGGGGCGGAAGACCTGCAGCGTCTGCGGGAGGCAGGTGTACCATACGAACGGATGATGGCCTTTGTGGGGGTAGGGGAGCCGCAACCGGAGGTATACCGCCTGCTGCACGAGAAAGGCATCATGTGCACGCTGGGTACGATGGGCAACCTGGACCGGAGCCACCAGGCAAGGCAGGCCAATGTGTTTGCCCGACTGGTACGGAACGGGGCCGATATCCTGGCCACCGACCTGCCAATAGAAGCCGCCGAAGCTATTGAAGAGGAGATTCCCGGGCGTAACCCTCAGCAAAAGTATATTCGTGCGCCCAAAAAGCAGGAGTTACAGCGCTAAGCTGGTCTTTCCTGCATTATAGCCGTACCTTTGTAGCCGGGTTGCATCAGCAGTCCGGCTTATTTCGTTATACCCAAATGTTGAACAAAGAGCAGGCATGTTGATTGGCGTTATCAAGAAACAACAGGAAACGGTAAAATTACAGCTGATTGTAGTGCTGGTGGGAGTATTGCTCTTGTTGGTCAAGTTCGGGGCCTTTGTCCTCACCAACTCCAACGCCATCCTCACTGACGCCCTGGAGTCCATCATCAACGTGGTGGCCGGCTCCTTTACCCTCTACAGCCTGGTGCTGTCCGGGCGGCCGCGCGATGAGAACCACCCCTACGGGCACGGCAAAATTGAGTTTGTGGCGGCTACGCTGGAGGGCTCTCTGATCGTGGTGGCCGGCGGCGCGATCATCTTCAAGTCCATCTACAACCTTTTCGAGCCGGTAACGCTGCAGCAGCTGGACCTGGGTATAGCGCTGATCGCCGTTACCGGGGCAGTGAACTACGGGGTTGGCCTGCTGACGGAGCGTAAGGGCCGGTCGAGCGGCTCGATGGCCCTGCTCGCCGGTGGGAAACACCTGAAAACCGATGCCTACTCTACCGCAGGGCTGCTGGTGGGCCTGCTGCTGGTCTACCTGACGGATCAGGTCTGGCTGGATAGTGTGGTCGCCGTGCTCTTTGGGGTGCTGATCTGCTTTACCGGCTACCGGATCCTGCGCTCCGCCATTGCCGGCATCATGGACGAGGCCGACTATGAACTGCTCAAGCGTATTGTGCAGGTGCTCAATGAGAACCGGCGCGAAAACTGGATCGATATCCATAACCTGCGCGTGATCAAGTACGGCTCCACGCTGCACATCGACTGCCACCTGACAGTGCCCTGGTACCTGAATGTAGTAGAGGCGCATGACGAGGTGGAGGCAGTGGGGCGCCTGGTGCGCGAGAAAATTGATCCGAGTATTGAGCTGTTCATCCACACCGACCCCTGCATCGCACCCTCCTGCAGCATCTGCACAAAGGAAAATTGCCAGCACCGGGAGCACCCCTTCCATCACCGGGTGGAGTGGGAGTTCGAAAAGGTGATTGCCGACAGAAAGCACAGCCTGTACTAACTGTACCGTTCATGACAGCCGAGCTTTGTCGATATCACTCGTGCATCTTTTAGTAGTTAAAACCTGACCGGATAGGTATTTGTTGTCGTACTAAAAAGTATAAGAAAGGTCTTTGCTATGTTATTGAGGGTACTCTACACACTCCTGTTTTTTGCTTTTGCTCTTACATCCTGCTCTGAAGGGAATTCAGAGGGTTTTGTGCGGCAGTCGATAGATACAGCAGACACGACCGGGCTGGCCAAAGCTACCTTTGCTGGCGGTTGTTTCTGGTGTACCGAGGCATATTTTGAACGCCTGAAGGGTGTCGAGGCCGTTGTTTCAGGTTATTCCGGGGGCACTACGCCCGACCCAACCTACCAGGAGGTAAGTGCCGGCAACACGGATTATGCAGAGGCCGTGCAGGTATACTACGATCCGGAGAAGATCAGCTTTGAGGAGCTGGTGGAGGTGTTCTTCGCCACGCATAACCCTACCACGCTGAACCGCCAGGGGCCGGATATCGGCAAGCAGTACCGCTCTATTGCCTTTTACCGAACCCCACAGGAAAAGCAGGTTATTGAGGACTACATCCGGGAGCTGGAGGAGGCAGGCACTTACCAGAATGAAATTGTGACGCATGTGGAGCCTTTCAAAAAGTTCTGGGAGGCGGAGGAATACCACCAGGACTATTACCGGCGCAACCCCACCGACCCCTACGTGGTGTCTGTGGCAAGGCCCAAGGTACAGAAGTTCGAAGATAGCTACCGCGACAAACTAAAGCCCGAGTTTGTGCAGTAGGCGGTACCTTTCCCATCAAAAAAGGAAAGCTGCCCGTATGATGAAGTCAACAGGATTGTATAACCAAACATAAAACTATGGACTTCATTATCAATTTACTTGTAAGTGCGGGTGTCATTGTGCTGCTGGCCTATGCGATGCCCTCGGTGCATGTAAAAAGTTTCTGGACGGCCCTGTGGGTGGCTTTCCTGGTGGCGCTTTTCAACGCAACCATTGGCCTGCTGCTGGGTTTTATCTTTAACCTGTTTACCTTGTTTCTGCTGCGGGTCATTGTAAACCTGATTGTGACCGCTCTCATGATTAAGCTAGTCGATAAGCTTGTCAGCAACTTTAAGGTCGACGGTTTCTGGCCGGCACTGGTCATCGCCATTGTCAATGCGCTGGCTATTGCCCTTGTGGGCTGGGCGCTGTAAGGGTTTCTCAGCAGGCGCTGGCCTCTACAGCAGCCTGTGCAATAAGCACCTGTACGCCCATACATGTACAGGTGCTTTTTTTGCTATTCCTGCACTATCCTTTATGTCTATCTTTGAATAAAATTTGAGAAATAATGTATCAGTTAGTTTACCTGAGCTCAACCGTTGAGTTGCTGAGCGAGGAGGAGTTAAGGGCTTTGCTGGAGCAGTCCAGAAAAAGTAATATGGAGTTGGGAGTGACGGGTATGCTGCTCTACCACGATGGCAACATTATTCAGGTGCTGGAGGGAGAGAAGCTGAAAGTGATGAACCTGTACTCAAAAATTGAGCGGGACGATCGCCACCGGGGTATCATCAGGCTCATCAGTGGAGAGATCAGTCAGCGCGACTTTCCGAATTGGTCGATGGGCTTCAAGAGCCTGTCTTCCGCACAGTACAAACAGCTGTTGGGCTACTTTGACCCTGCCAGCCACAAGGCGCTGAATGCCCCGGATGCCGCTGAGGACCGTGCAGCGCTCTCACTACTCAAGTCATTTACAGCCAGCAATAATATCTATTAGCGGTTATAGCCGGGGCAGTTGCTCCATTTCCTGCTCGGTAAATACCCTGGACCTGATGTGGAAGCGCAGCCCCATCGGTATCTCCAGTGAAAAACTCGAGCCGCGGCCCGGGGTGACATCCAGCGTCAGCTGGGTGTGCTTCCAGTACTCATACTGGTCACGGGCCATGTAAAAGTCGCAGCCGTGTACCTGGCCCAGCAGTACGTCGCTGTCGCCAACCCTGAACTCACCTTTTTCAAAGCACATGGGCTGTGAGCCATCGCAGCAGCCGCCGCTCAGGTGAAACATCAGCGGGCCGTGCTTTTCGCGCAGCTCATCGATCACCTGCCGCGCGGCGTCGGTAACCAATACTCGCTCTACCTTTGTTTCCATCTTTTTCTGATAGTAAAAGATCCCTGCCACCACGGGCAGCAGGGATCCGGGTTATGGTGTCTTATACGTTAAAAGAAACCTAACTTCTTCTTGTCATAAGAAATGAGCATGTTCTTCGTCTGGCGGTAGTGGTTGAGCATCATCTTGTGCGTCTCCCGACCGAAGCCAGACTTCTTGTAGCCTCCGAACGGAGCATGCGCCGGGTAAGCGTGGTAGCAGTTCACCCATACACGGCCTGCCTGTATCGCTCTCGGGATCTGGTAGATCTCGTGCGCATCGCGGGTCCACAGGCCGGCACCCAGGCCGTACAGTGTATCGTTGGCCATTTCTACTGCCTCCTCAGGAGTCTTAAAGGTTGTAACCGAGGTAACAGGCCCGAAGATCTCCTCCTGGAACACCCGCATTTTGTTGGAGCCCTTGAAGATGGTAGGCTGAATGTAATAACCTTTTTCCAGGCCCGTGTTCAGCTTGGCCACACCGCCACCGCACAAGACCTCAGCGCCTTCCTGCTTGCCGATGTCCATGTAAGAGAGGATCTTTTCGAACTGGTCGTTGGAGGCCTGCGCGCCCATCATGGTATCCTCTGCCAGCGGGTGGCCCACCTTGATATCCTTTGTGCGCTGTACTACGCGCTCCATAAAGCGATCGTAGATCTTTTCGTGCACCAGGATGCGGGACGGACAGGTACAGACCTCTCCCTGGTTCAGGGCAAACATCACCGCACCTTCCACGCACTTGTCGAAGAACTCATCGTCGGCGTCGGCAATGCTAGGCATGAAAATGTTCGGGGACTTACCGCCCAGCTCCATGGTTACCGGCACCAGGTTCTCGGAGGCGTACTGCATGATCAGGCGACCCGTGGTGGTCTCACCGGTAAAGGCAACCTTCGCCACGCGCGGAGAGGAGGCAAGCGGCTTCCCGGCTTCTGGACCGAAACCTGTCACCACGTTTAACACGCCGGCAGGAACGATGTCCTGGATCAGCTCCATCAGCAGCATGATGCTGGTAGGCGTTTGTTCGGCTGGTTTCATGACCACACAGCAACCTGCGGCTAGGGCCGGCGCCATTTTCCAGGTAGCCATCAGCAGCGGGAAGTTCCAGGGGATGATCTGACCTACCACGCCGATAGGCTCCTGTAGGTTGATGCTCACCGTGAACTCATCGTGCTCAGACATCGTGCTCTCATCTGCGCGGATAACACCTGCAAAGTAGCGGAAGTGGTCGATACAGAGCGGAATGTCGGCGGCGCGGGTCTCCCGGATGGCCTTTCCGTTGTCCACGGTTTCGGCGCGGGCCAGCATCTCAGCGTTCTGCTCAATCACGTTGGCGATATCCAGCAGTACTTTACTGCGCGCTGCGGCCGATGCCTTGGACCAGGACCTGAAGGCCTTGTGGGCGGCGTCCAGTGCTTTTTCAATATCTTCTTTGTTGCCTCGGGCTGCTTTGGTAAAAGGTTTGCCGTCAATCGGGGAGATATTATCAAAGTACTCACCGCTGGCAGGGGCCACCCACTCACCACCGATAAAATGCTCGTACTTCTCCTTGAAAGCTGGACGCTCCAGCACGTTCGACTCTTGCTTTGGCATTGCTACTGTATCCATAGGTTATCTGGGTTTTTGGTTTATCGATTATAAGGACAAGGTCTGTAGATATCAGACTTTATACTTCTCCTTTCGTCTAAAAAAATCTCCTTATCGTATCATATTCAGAACTTTATCAATAACCGGATCTTTCAATGCCTCTAAAGTATAAAGTACAGTCGGTACCCGTGCGGGAGTCAAATTCTTTGTGTACGCTGGTAGAGAACAGAACTGCCTATACCCTGGAAAGCTGTGAGCTGAATGTTTTTGAGACACATGAGCAAGCAGAAGGGGTCAGGCTTTGTTTTGATGATTGGGTGCTTACCAGCATGCTGCGCGGCAAAAAGGTGATGCACCTCTACGATAAACCGGGCTTCGACTACCTGCCGGGCGAGTCGGTGATCGTGCCGCCGCAGGAGCAGATGAAGATCGACTTTCCGGAGGCCTCGGGGCAAAACCCTACCCAGTGTATTGCGCTGGCTATTTCTGCCGAGGAAATACGCAACACTATCAACCTGCTGAATGAGCGCAACCCCAAAGTAGAGGCGGGGCAGCAGTGGGAGGTAAACGATAAGTATTTCCACCTGGCGAATAACCAGGAGCTGGCCGAGATCATCAGCAGGCTGATACGCATCAGCATCGATGACAAGAGCCGGGAAAAGGATATCCTGGCAAAGCTGGCGCTACAGGAACTGCTGGTCCGGCTCATGCAGACGCAGGCCAGGGGCATGTTTGAGGCAAACTACAAACAGCTGGCCTCCTGTAACCGTTTCGCCTTTATCATGCAGTACATCAAGGAGAACATAACCGGAAGGATAGATGTGGAGCAACTGAGTAACAAGGCTTGTATGAGCCGCGCCACATTTTTCCGTAAGTTTAAGGAGGAGTTTGGCTTCACGCCTGCCGATTATATCCTGAAGGAGCGCATCGAGCTGGCAAAGAGCTTCCTGCGGGACCCTTGTACCTCCGTTACGCAGGCCTGCTACATGGCCGGCTTTCAGAACCTTAATTACTTTATCCGGGCCTTTAAGAAGGAGGTAGGCACTACGCCGAAGGCTTACCAACAGGTTCTCCGGTTAAATTAGTATATTATGCTAAATCTGTATCAGGGGTGAATTTATTATGTTAAGTAAAGCAGCCCTTCGTGTCAGCCTTACATAACCAAGATCCTATGGCAACTCAACCGACGCTCCGCACCGATTCCAACCTGGAGGCTTTTCGTATACTGGTAGGCACCCGCTTCGAGATGTATAACAGCCTGTTTTCCTCGCTGCCTTTTCACCGCGTCGAGAAAACGGGGGTGCTGCTCTCCCTGTTTGTGCTGCACTGTGAGGAGGGGTATGAGCGGCAGCAGAGTCCGCAGGAGATCATCCGAAGCTTCTTTGAGCAATACACGCGTTACCGCACTGCGCAGGAACAGCACGACCTGCTGTTCAGGTTTGTGCAATATGCAGAGCGGCAAGTGGTACTTTTTGATGCGCTGGAAGAGGCGGCTTTTCGTGAGACACACGATATGCACGGGTTTGGCACTTTAAAGCAGCTAAGTGCTGCTGTGCTGCAGGCAAAAGCACAGGATCAACTCGGGGTAAAGCTGCAGGACTTTGCCGTAAGGATGGTGCTGACGGCGCACCCCACCCAATTTTACCCGAGCAATGTGCTGGGCATCATCAATGACCTTTCGCAGGCACTGGAAACCGATAATACTGCGCTTGCCCATTCGTACCTGCGGCAGTTAGGTAAAACACCTTTCTTTAAGAAGGAAAAACCGACTCCTTACGAAGAGGCCGTTACGCTCATCTGGTTTTTGGAGAACGTATTTTACCATGCGGCCGGCAATATTGTTTCCTATCTCACGCTGCAGTTTCCAGAGGCAACAGGGTTTGCCGGACGTATGGTTCGGATGGGCTTCTGGCCGGGAGGAGACCGTGATGGGAATCCTTTTGTAAAGGCAGGTACCACCCTTAAAGTAGCGGAGGCACTCCGAAGAGCTATTCTGAGAGCTTACTATGGAGATGTGCGCAGACTCAAGCGGCGGCTGACCTTCAAAGGGGTGGAAGGTCTGGTAAAGCAGCTGGAGGAAAAGCTGTACAGCAACCTGTTTGTAGCCGGCTATACTCCCGACCTGACACAGCAGGGCATTGTGCAGGCGCTGCAGGAAATAGCTGACTTGCTGAAAGAGGAGCACAACAGCTTGTTTCTGGGGCAGGTGGAGGCCCTGATCATCAAAGTGCAGATCTTTGGCCTGTTTTTCGCCTCTCTGGATATCCGCCAGGATTCCTCGGTGCACACGCAACTGTATGAGGAGCTGGCAGCCCGTACAGATCTATTGCCTGATAACTATAGTCAGCTTCCCGATAAAGAGAAGATAAGTGTTTTGTTAGGTATAGAAGACAGTATAGAGCCAGAGGTTTTTGAGGAGGAGGTACTGCAGGATGCCATCCAATCTGTTAAGGTTATCCGGACTATACAGGAGCAGAACGGAGAGGAGGGATGCCATCGCTATATCATCAGTCACTCCACTAGCGCTTTAAGTGTGCTAGAGGTGTACACGCTGTTCAGGTTAGGGGGCTGGCGACCTGAAGAGGTGCGTGTGGACATTGTGCCGCTGTTTGAGACGATAGCTGACCTTCAGGCCGCAGCAGGCGTAATGCGGGAGTTGTACGAGCACAAACAGTACAGGGAACACCTGCAACGGCGCAGCAACATACAGACCATCATGCTGGGATTCTCCGACGGAACAAAAGACGGTGGCTATTTAATGGCTAACTGGAGCATCTACAAAGCCAAAGAGGCCCTGACAGCAGTTAGCCGGGAGTATGGTCTGGAGGTGATCTTTTTTGATGGGAGAGGAGGGCCACCGGCACGGGGAGGCGGTAAAACCCAGCAGTTTTACGCTTCTATGGGTGATAATATTGCCAATAAGGAGATCCAGCTTACCATTCAGGGACAAACGGTTAGCTCCAACTTTGGCTCTATTGACTCGGCGCAATTCAACCTGGAGCAACTGCTGCATGCCGGCATCAGCAACACACTGTTTAACCGCCAAAAACCTACCTTAACGGAGGAAGAAGACAAGTTATTGCAGGAACTGGCGGAGGTGAGCTTTGAGGCTTATAATGAGCTGAAGAATCACCCGGATTTTCTGGAGTACCTGAACCTGGTAAGTCCGCTGCGGTACTACGGGGAGGCAAATATCGGAAGCCGCCCATCCAAGCGCAAAGCCGGTAAGCTGAACCTCAATGACCTGCGGGCTGTGCCATACGTGGGTTCCTGGAGCCAACTGAAGCAGAACGTGCCTGGCTACTATGGTGTAGGCAAAGCACTGGAGACAATGCATGGGAAAGGCTCTTGGGCTCAGGTCAGCCGGCTCTATAAAAGCTCGCTGTACTTTAAAACACTGCTCGACAACTGTGAAATGGCGATGAAGAAATCATTCTTTCCGGTGACGGCATACCTGGCGGATCACCCCAAGTTTGGGGAGCTCTGGAAGCTGATCCATGAGGAGTTTGAGCGAACGAAGAAATATCTGTTCCTGCTGTCGGAGGCTGACCGGCTGATGGCTGACAAACCAAGGGAAGAATTATCAATTAATATGCGGCAACGGATCGAGCTTCCGCTCATCACCATTCAGCAGTACGCGTTGGCCAGAATCCGTGCGCTGGAGGAAAATAATGCTGAGGCAGATGAGAAGAAGGTGTACGAGAAGCTGGTGGTGCGTTGTTCGTTCGGTATCATCAATGCGGAACGAAATTCTGCTTAGAAAAAGACCTGTAATTCTATTAACTCTATTTAACATAAAGTACATTATGAGTGACACTTAAAATAGATGATGATTCATCGTACATTATAAGTCTTATAATTTATATTATGTTAAGTAATGTGTTTCTAGAACCTCATTTAACACTTAAATTGTAACTCTGCGCCCTACTGTTCCTTGTTTCATCCTTGCGCAGCTTTTACCGTTGCAGTTAGACTCCGCTGCACAAACTGCTGTGGGCTACAGTCTCACACTCCGCGTCTTTTTAGCTGTACTGCTCATTATACTTTGTATGGCTATCCCTCTGAAAAGCATAGCGTGTAAGCCTCGCCTTCTTTAAGGTGCTGTGCAGGCTATCCTGCAACCCCTATTTAACATAAAAAAAGGGAAGCTAAATGCTTCCCTTTTCCGTATCATGCTAAGCTTTTACTTAGTTGCTCATCTTCTTGCTGATTCTCTCAGCGTCAGCTTTTCTGTTCAGGCGAGTGTAAACCTTCACAAGGTTCTGCATAGTAGCCTGATCATCTGGCTGAATTTCAAGCGCTTTCTCGAAATAAGGCAGAGAAGTTTCGTAGTGCTTCTTAGCCTGCGCCTCTAACGCCTTACCTTTTTTCTGGTAGGTGTTGTAGTCCATTTTGGCTGCTTTGTTGTTCACTTCAGCACCTCTGTTGTACTCCATTACACCCAGGTTGTAGTAAGCGTCAAAGTTGTTCGGATCCACCTCGATGGCTCTCTTATATGTCTGCATAGCGCCTTCCAGGTCATTCTTGCGCTCCAGCAGGTTACCTTTTACAGCATAAAGGCTGGCGTTTTGAGGGTCAGCAGCGATAGCTTTGTCCAGCTTCTCCATGGCCTCGTCAGCACGGTCGTTCTTCAGGTAGTACTTCAGCTCCTCCTGCATCAGGTACACGCTGTTAGGGTGCTCATTCAAGGCAGCAGAAAGTGTGTTCATGATTTGGTCGTCGCTGGCCTCTGTAGCTTGCTGCAGCTGTACCTTAGCCTTGTATACATCCTCTGTTTTGTGGCCCATGTCCAGCAGTTGATCGTAGAAGGTGATCGCCTGCGGGTAATCCTGCTTTGCTGTAGAAGCGTAAGCCGCGTACATGACAGCAGTTGTATCGGTTGGGTTGATTTTAGAAGCCAACTTATACTTCTCAATCGCATTGTCCCAGTCCTGGTTGTTGTGGAACTCTACAGCCTGGTTCAACACCTGACCGTAAAGCATCTCCTTGCGCTCAGGAACCATTTTACCGTACTGACCATCTTTGCCGTCCAGCTCAACTGTTTTGTCAAAAGACTCCAGCACTACCATTGGCGTGTTTTCGTTTGTGTTCTGGCCATAAATCGGGTTGCCGATCATGTCCTGATAAATTACACCACGGTAGAACCAGGTTTTCGCCTTGTCCTTTGTTTTCTTGTGCTCAATCGCCTTGTCGATTTCCGTCTGTGCTTTGTCCAGTGTACCGTTTTTATGATTTAGGATGGCACTGTTCACAGCTGAGTTCTGCGCACTGGCAACTGAAACAGTAGCAGCGGCAAATGCAGTCAAAAGTACTTTTTTCATTTCTTGTTTGTGAAATTGGTTTGTGTTTGTCCTGTTAAACGATTATAAAGTGAAAATAAATTCCATTAAAGTACAGATTATACTTCTTCTGTTGTCTCCGGGTCTACCATGGTATCCGGCTGCAGCGACTCCTCCGGGTTCAACTCCGACTGCTCCAGCACCACCTCTTCCTCATTCTCCATCTCGATTTTGGCAACCGAAGAAATCTGGTCGTTCTCGTTAAGCTTGATCAGGCGAACGCCTTGAGTAGCTCTGCCGATTACGCGGATATCAGCAACGCGCAGCCTGATGGTAATGCCGGAGCGGTTGATGATCATCAGGTCATCGGTGTCTACCACACCTTTGATAGCCACCAGTTTACCGGTTTTATCGGTGACGTTCATGGTTTTCACACCTTTGCCACCACGGTTCGTGATGCGGTACTCCTCCAGTACCGAACGCTTACCAAAGCCGTTCTCAGAAACAACTAAAAGCTCTGTGTTCTCATTCTGTACACAAACCATACCAACTACTTTATCGTCTGGCCCGGCTAGTGATACGCCGCGCACACCTGCAGCGTTACGTCCCATTGGACGTACTTGTTCCTCGTTGAAGCGGATAGCCCTGCCCGACTCCAGCGCGATCACGATTTCGCTGTTGCCGTTGGTCATCTGCACGTCCAGCAGGCGGTCGCCTTCGTTGATGGTGATGGCGTTGATACCGTTGGTTCTCGGACGCGAGTACGCCTCCAGTACTGTCTTTTTGATCGTACCCTGCTCCGTACAGAACACCAGGTTGTGGTTCAGCACAAAGTCCTGGTTCTTCAGGTCGTGTACGTTCAGTACGGCGCGCACCTTGTCGTCACGCTCAATCTGGATCAGGTTTTGGATTGCACGGCCTTTGGCGGTCTTCCCTCCTTCCGGAATCTCGTAAACCTTTAACCAGAACACACGGCCAAACTCTGTGAAGAACAGCATGTGGTGGTGAGTGCTGGCAATGAACAGGTGCTCGGTAAAGTCATTCTCCTTGGATGCTGCCACGCCCCTTGAGCCGACACCGCCTCTGCTTTGGCTGCGGTATTCGCTCAGGGAGGTACGCTTGATGTAACCCTCATGCGAGATGGTGATCACCATGTTCTCCTCAGGGATCATGTCTTCGTAAGAAATGTCGCCGGTGCTGGCCTCGATGCTCGTGCGGCGCACATCGCCATAACGGTCCTTGATCTCCAGCAGCTCGTTTTTGATGATCTCCATTCGTCTGCCTTCGTTGGCGAGGATCTCGTTCAGGTCGTCGATCAGTTTCATGATCTCCTGGTACTCCTGCTGGATCTTGTCGCGCTCCAGGCCGGTCAGGCGCTGCAGGCGCATATCCAGGATAGCACGCGCCTGTATCTCAGTCAGCTGGAAGCGCTCCATCAAGCCGTTGCGGGCAATTTCCGGATCGCGCGAAGAACGGATCAGGTTGATCACCTCGTCCAGGTTATCAAGCGCGATCAGCAAGCCCTCCAGGATGTGCGCACGCTTCTTGGCCTCCTCTAGCTCGTACTGCGTTCTGCGGATCACCACCTCGTGTCTGTGCTCTACGAAGTGGTGGATCAGGTCCTTCAGGTTGAGGGTCATTGGGCGACCTTTAACGAGCGCCACGTTGTTCACGCCAAACGAAGACTGCAACTGCGTGTACTTGTACAGGTTGTTGAGCACCACGTTCGGGATGGCGTCACGCTTCAGGTCATACACGATACGCAGACCGTCACGGTCAGACTCGTCTCGCAGGTCCGCAATGCCTTCGATCTTCTTCTCGTTGATCAGGGCAGCTGTCTTCTCGATCAGAGACGCCTTGTTCACCATGTAAGGGATTTCCGTCACGATGATCTGCTCCTTGCCGGTTGGCGTAGTCTCGAAATTGGCACGTCCGCGCATCAGTACGCGGCCACGGCCAGTCTCAAAGGCAGATTTTACACCGTCATAGCCATAGATAATACCACCTGTCGGAAAGTCTGGCGCCGTGATGTACTGCATCAGCTCCGCAATAGTGATGTCTCTGTTGTCGATATAGGCAATGATGCCGTTTACGACCTCCGTCAGGTTGTGCGGCGCCATGTTGGTAGCCATACCCACGGCGATACCTGAAGTACCGTTCACCAACAGGTTCGGCAGCTTGGCAGGCATTACGCTTGGCTCCTTCAGGGAGTCGTCGAAGTTAGGTACAAAGTCAACCGTGTTCTTGTCCAGGTCAGAGAGCATTTCGTCGGCGATGCGCTTGAGGCGCGCCTCCGTGTAACGCATGGCAGCCGGCGAGTCGCCGTCGATGGAACCGTAGTTACCCTGCCCGTCTACCAGCGGGTAGCGCAGAGACCACTCCTGGGCCATGCGCACCATGGTTTCATATACTGAGGAGTCGCCGTGCGGGTGGTACTTACCCAGCACCTCTCCTACGATCCTGGCCGATTTCTTATAGGGCTTGTTATAGGATACCCCCAGTTCGGACATGCCGTACAGCACACGCCGGTGCACTGGTTTTAAGCCGTCACGAACGTCGGGTAAGGCTCTGGAAATGATAACAGACATTGAGTAGTCGATATACGCACCACGCATCTCGTCTTCAATGTTGATCGGTATTATTCGTTCGCCTTCTGTCATGTTAAAAGGTCTAAATTGTAAATTGGTCTTTGTGTTTGATCAGGCAATTTAGGCAAAAAAGCCTATAGCCTATATAGCTTAATTCTTATTTTTGCTCTTGTCCTTGCCACGTGGCGCTTTTTCCTGTGACGCCTTCGGGAGCTTCTCTCCCATTTTCGGGTTCTGCTTTTTCCAGATCGGTTGCCCCCTGAACTCATGCTCCCCGTGCGCATGCACCATCCGCACCTGGCAAGAGGTGATCGGGCATGCTGGTTTACAGGAAATTAAGGTAGTGGAGACAAGTGCTAATCCAAGAAACAGAAGCAGTCGGGTTGTTGCCATGTGTAAGGGGTTAAAAAAGCTCCTGCTGCTGCAGGCGGCTCTTCTGCCATATCATACAAAAGTAAGCATTTTTGCTAAGAAAAACCACTTTCAGGCCTTTTACTTTAGCCGTAAAACGGCACTTAGGACGTGTTATTGCGGGTGAAAACCGTTTATCGTGAAGCCTCCGTCCACTGCCAGTGTCTGGCCTGTGATGTAAGCTGCCGCCGGCATGCACAGAAAGGCGACAGCCGCGGCCACATCCTCCGGTTTTCCGATCTGCTGCATAGGGGTTCGGCCGATCACCGCCTCATAATATTCCCTGTTCTGCAGCACCGTTTCGGCTAGTGGCGTGCTGATGTACCAGGGAGCCACGGCATTTACCCGTACCCCCTCCAGCGCCCACTCTGCCGCCAGGTTCCTGGTCAGCTGTGTCAGGGCAGCTTTGGTCATGCCGTAAATGCTGCCGGTGCGCACATGTGTCAGGCCCGCCACTGAGGTTACATGGATAATATTGCCTTGTCCGGCCTTCCGCAGCATGGGGTAAAGCAGGCGGTTTAGCTCAAAGGCAGAGCGCAGGTTGGTGTTCATTACAAAATCATACTCCTCGGCTGCATAGCTGGCCGTTGGTTTACGAATGTTGGTGCCCACGTTGTTTACCAGGATATCGAGCCCACCCCACAACTCCTGTACCTGCGATAGCAGGGCTTCTCGTCCATCTGCTGTGCTTACGTCGGCCGAAAGGGTATGGAGCCCCTGCGGGTGCTGCTCCTGTAGATGCTGCAGGTCTTCTGCTTTGCGGGCTACTGCCAAAACTTCTGCGCCCAAAGCGATAAACTCACTTACAATTGCTTCTCCTATACCTTTGGACCCTCCCGTAACCACGGCCTTTTTGCCTGTAAGTAACCATCTGTCCTGTGCCATTTATTTCTTCTGTTTTTAGTTGAATATCTTTTGCCCCAATAAACGAAAGAATCTTAAATAAGCCTAAACAGGCACTGCCAAAGCTTAATAAGCAACCTGTTGTATTTATTTTGTATTTACCTTACATTGCATAAGAAGAAGCTGGTCTAAACCTGACTCTCTGGAAATTAACGCTTGTTCATTCATCCATCTTAATTGTTGTTTTACATGAAAAAACTTTTGCTCTTAACCGGGTTTGGGCTTCTGTCTTATGCCGCCCTTGCACAGTCTTCTCGCCCTTTACAAGGTGCAAGAGCCGAACAGAACCTACAGGCTATTGGTGATCCTAATAACCTAACTGGTGTTGTGCAGACCTATGACAACAGGTATGAGGGTATCAAGGGTAGTCCTTACTTTCTCCCGCAGTGGGGCAAAGGGAAGATAGCCGCCGGGAAAACTATATACGATAACATAGACATGAACTACAATGTCTACGAAAACAACATCATTTACCGCCGAAAGGACGGTTCTCCGTATATTCTGGGCCCTGATCAGATAGAGTATTTCGAGCTGCAGGACTCTACAGGCCAGCGCAGCTACACCTTTAAGCGTTTACCGGCTTTGGCTGCCCAGGATGCAAAGCTTGCGAGCCAATTTGGGGTGGTGCTGTTTGAAGGGAAGGTGACAAGTTTTATCGCCATGCCGGAAAAAAGCATCTTAAAGGCAGATTATAAAGGAGGATATAGTTCTGGTCGAAATTATGATGAGTTTTTGTCAGGCCAAAGCTATTACTTGGTAGGCCCCGGAAGCGCTGTGCAGAAAGTGAAGCTAAGCAAGCGAAACCTGCTGAAGGCGCTACAGGATAAGGATAAGCAGGTGGAGCAGTATCTGAAAGCTGAGAATATTGATGCCGGTACGGAACAGGGTTGGGCTAAGGCACTGGCTTTCTATGAGACACTTTAAATGCACGATAATAAAAACAGGAAAGGAGGCCTTAGCCTCCTTTCCTGTTTTTATTACTTTCCTGTTATCCGATTCCAGTAGGCCAGTAGGTACTCCCGATCTACCTTTGGCCGGTAGTTGATCTCATCGAACTCCAGGTCCCCTTCTTCGTTCCGCCATACATGGTACACGAACACATAGCGGCCTCCCTCCTTTCGCCAGCCGTCAAATTTTCCAAAGCGCAGGTCGTTGATGTGAACTCCCTGCTCCGCCTTCTCAACGGTATAGTAGCCTTTGGTGATTTCCAGCAGCCGCTCCAGCTTCGGGTGTCCGCGGTAGGGAGCCAGTAACTCTGCCTGCTGCTCTTCATACTCAAAGCGGATGTTTTTGTCCTCGTCCAGTATAGAGTAAAAGCCATTGTAGAAGCCGTCCTCTCCTGCTGCGGTCACGGACCAGAACAGCGTGTTCATGGGCGTGGGTTTGCTGATGAAAGACTCGTACGCGATATCCTGCCGCTGCATGCTTTTTTCAAATGCCTGGCTGGCGTAAAACTTGGCAGTAAACGAAAAGAGCAGGTAAGCTGAGCTGATGCCTAGGCCGGCGTAGTTCAGGTATTGCCGCTTTGGGTTACGCCGGTTGTAAAAAGAAGCTGCCGCCACAAATCCCAGGAATGGGACAGTATACAGCGGGTCTATCACAAAGATGTTGTAGAAGGCTACGCCATAGTTGCTGAAGGGCCAGAACAACTGTGTGCCCCAGGTGGTGCAGCTATCCAGTAAGGCATGTGTGGTGAAGCCCAGGAAGAAAAGCAGGGTCCAGTCGCGGAAAGTGGCATGTTCATTCTTGTACAGGCGGCTTAAAAGCCAGCCGAGCAGCGGAGACATGACAAGGGCAAAAAGGAAGGAGTGCGTCACGGAGCGGTGAAAGCTTAACTGCTCTACCATGCCCAGCAGCGGGTTGAGCAAAACATCCAGGTCTGGTATAGTACCGGCTATGGAACCCCAGAGCAATGCCTTGTTCCCTATCTTTTTGCCCGCGACAGCCTCGCCCACTGAGGCACCCAAAACAATTTGTGTTAAAGAATCCATCTAAACTAAATAATTCAGCCACTCCGCCTCCTTCCAAAGGGCCTGTACGGCAAAGGCACAAAAGTAACCTGTAGCTTTTGGCGGAGGTATAATGGCAAAGCAGTCTTCCACAAAGGTAGAACATGCATCGCACTTATTCCATGGGATCAACATTACTCTTCATACTTGGCATCATCATCATCTTAACAACCGCCTTCGACCTTATATACACCACTTTTGCTCCGCGTGGTGCCGGGCCTATCAGTGGGGCTATTACCAGGCTTGTCTGGAGCGCTGCCTTTGGCCTGTGCCGCCTGTTTAGCACTCGCAGCTTGCTGGCTGGCACTGGCATTGTGGTGGTCTGCAGCATTATCCTCTCCTGGGTTTTGCTGCTTTGGACTGGCAATACGCTCGTTTTTCTCTACGACACAGATGCTGTTGTGGACTCGACCACCAACGTACCCGCTAATAACCAGGATCGGATATACTATGTGGGGTATATTTTGTCTACGATGGGCAACGGGGACTTCAAGGCAGGAACGGATGCCTGGTCGATTTACTCTGCGTTCGTCTCCTTCACAGGGTTGATCCTTATCACCATTGCCATCACCTATATGGTGCCGGTGTTGTCTGCCGTTACGGAGCGCCGGGCTTTAAGCATACAGATTGCCTCCATTGGCCGCAGTCCGCAGGAAATGCTGTTGAACTACTGGAACGGGGAAGATTTTAAGGACCTGGAGGAGCAGTTTCAGTCGCTCTCCAAAGACATTGCGCTGCAGGGGCAGCATCACCTGGCGTACCCGGTGTTGCACTACTTCCACCACACGCAGAAAGTAGCGGCTTTACTGCCCAATATCGTGGTGCTGGACGAGGCGATTACCTTGCTGCTGCTTTTTGTGGAGAAAGACCGCCGGCCGGCTGATAAGTACCTGGTGCCTCTCCGGAAGGCTATTACTACGTTCATCGAGTCGCTAAACGAAACGTTCATGAAGGCCGAGCATGGAGAAGAGCCGGAGATAAACATTACATCTCTGAAAGAGGCCGGGTTACCGCTGGAAACGCCGGACTGGTCGGCGCTGGAGTTGCTCCGTTACCGCCGTAGGGGCCTGAAGGCGATGATAGATAACACCGGCTGGGGGTGGAACGAGATAAGCCAGCCGGTGTTCGATGAAAAGATGGACCTGCCTTCGATGGTTTAGCGGATGATCGGCATCCGTTTGAACTCTTTGCTCCTGTCGAACAGGTAGCGGTAGGTAGCGTGCGTTTTATAAATACGGCTGCCGAGCTGCTCTACCAGGTGCATCATTTTCGGGTTAAAGTCACCGATCCAGTTCATCTGAAGGTCTTCGTAAGGGATGCTGGGATTGCTTTGTACCACTTTTCCTGCTTCTACGATCATGGCGGCCTCCACGCCCTTGCTCTGGTGCTCCGGGGTGATGCCGAACACAATGCCATACATCGTGGTGCAGGCGCCACGCCAGCGGTGGAAGGCGAACTTTAGTTTACCCCACAGGTTCATTTCCCCGTTCACGTACCTGAACAGCTTGTTAAGCTCCGGTATCGCGATAAAGAAGCCAACCGGCTCATTGTCGTAGTAGGCAAACCACATGATACGCTCATCAATGACGGGCTTAAGCGTGTTCATAATGATTGTTGCCTGCGCCTCCGTCATAGGTTTCACGCCCTCGTGCTTCGCCCAGCCCTTGTTGTACACGGTTCGGAAATCCTCTGTGTACTTTTTCAGGTTCTTCTTGTCCATGTGGCGGAAATGGTAGGCGGTGTCGCTGAGGACGCGCTGTGCCTTCTCGTTGTATTTCTCCGGAAGCGGGTCATCCACTTTGCGGTAGTAAGTATACTGGCGGAAGTAGAGGTTAAAGCCGTAGTTCTCCAGAAGCCTCTGGTAGTACGGGTAATTGTAGTGCATGCCGTAGTTCGGGGGATAGAAGCCGTCAATCAAGACCCCCCACCACTTATCCCGGTCTCCCAGGTTAATAGGTCCGTCCATGGCTTCCATGCCACGCTCCTGCAGCCAATTCTTACAGGCATCCAGCAGTACATTGGCAGCCTCCTGGTCGTCGATGCAGTCGAAGAAGCCCATGCCCCCGGTAGGCTGGGCAGAGGCGTTAACTGTTTTTTTATTGATAAAGGCTGCCACGCGCCCGATAGGCTTTCCGCTGTTGTCTTTCAGGATCCAGCGGATGGCTTCTCCGTTCCGGAGCAGTTTATTCTTTTTTGGGTCAAAAACGTTGTTGATGTCTTTGTCCAGCGGGCGGATGTAGTTCGGGTCGTTTTTATAAATCCTTACCTGCACCATCAAAAACTCGCGGGCAAGCTCGGGGGTGTTTACCTCTATAAGTTGCATAATCGTGTTGTCGGATCGAAACGCTAATTAAAACATTATCCAAAACAAAACATAAGCAAAGGCGCAAAAGGATGGTATTTACGTGTGCGTAAACTGTGGGAGTAACAGAAGAGTTATAAAAAGAAAAAACCTTCAGGTATATTCTGAAGGTTTTGCTCTGTCAAGAGCCCCCAGTCGGAATCGAACCAACGACCTACTGATTACAAGTCAGTTGCTCTACCAGCTGAGCTATGGAGGCTTGTACTTTTATTTATTAAAAAGCAGATGCAGTACAAACATTTGCTTTTTGAGATGAGCCCCCAGTCGGAATCGAACCAACGACCTACTGATTACAAGTCAGTTGCTCTACCAGCTGAGCTATGGAGGCTTACTCTTTTTTGTTGTGCTTTATTGTTCTAAAGCGATGCAAAAGTATGTCGAAGTTTTAAATGATGCAAATGCTGGCCTGAAAAAAATCAGTAGCTTTCGGTAAGCTTTTGACATTCAGGAGGAAAATTTTATCCCCTGAATGCCTGCAATTGGTGTTGCAGCTGATTGATCCGTTTTTGTGCATCTGCAATTCGGCCTTCGTACTCCTCGCGCAGCTTATCGGCGTTCTTGGAGCGGGCAAAGAACTCGATGTTGGTCCGCAGGGTCTGGATGTCGTTCTGCAGCTGTGAGATCTCGCGCCGTATTGTCTGCTCGCGTTGTTGCAGCTTTTGTCCGGCATCCGGACTGTGCTTAATGCGGTCTACCTGTAGCTTTACAAGCCTTTCGTTACGCTCCTCCAGGCTCAGGTTAGGCACCCGCTCCAGGTATTTCTCCATTAATGCCAGAAATTTGTCCTCAGCCTTCGGGCTTGCCTGCCTTCCGGCCTTATCCGTGGCGCGCCACTGCTCCACAAAGCTTATGTACTCCTCTTCAGAGGCTACTGCGTTTGGCTGCGCCAGTTTGCCGGCAATTTTTTCGCAAAGCTCCAGCTTCTCGGCAGACAGTTTCTCGAGTTCGGCACTTTTTTGCTGCTCGTTGGCCTGCTTGCGGTCAAAGAACTCATTGCAGGCTGCCCTGAAGCGTTGCCAGATCTTATCAGAATACTTGTCCGGTACACGACCGATGGTTTTCCATTTTTTCTGCAGTTGTATCAGCTTCTCTTTGGTGGCGTTCCAGTCTGTGCTGTCCTTCAGGCTTTCCGCTTCCTCACATAGCTCGGTCTTGATGCGCAGGTTCTGCATCTTTTGCTCGTCCAACCCTTTGAAGAACTGGTTTTTGTGCTGAAAGAAGGCCTTATAGTTGCTCCAGAACGTTTTGTTTACCTCCTCGGCAAACTCCTTGGGCACCAGTCCGGCTGCATCCCATTCCTCTTTCAGTTTCTGAATTTCGTCGGTCTTGTCGCGCCATTCATTGATGCGGTCCGTGTTAAAGTTCTGAAACTCCTGCAGACGCTCCAGCAAGGCACGTTTCTTTTGCAGGTTCTCCATTTCTTTGCCGCGGCGATCTTCCTGGTAGGCGCGGCGGCGCTCATGCACTTTCTCTGAAGCTTGGATGAAGCGCTCCCAGATAGGGTCGCGCTGCTCGTTCGGCACCGGTCCGATGTTCTTCCATTCCTCGTGCAGGTGGCGCAGTTCCTGCAGAGCCTTGTTGATCGACGGTTCGTTCTGCAGGGCCTCGGCACGGTCTATCAGATGCAGTTTGGCATCGAGGTTGCGCTTGCGGTCCAGCTCTTTCAGCTCAAAAAAGATGCTGCGGTTGTTGTAGAAGATATCGAGCAGGGCATGGTACGAGTCCCACAGTTCCTGCGCCTCTCCTGCCGGTACCGGCCCAATGCTTTTCCACTCGGCCTGCAGTTTTTTCAGCTCGTCGCTGCTGCTCTTGGTTTCGGCCGACTCTACCAGTTCCCGCAACTGCTGCAGGAGCTCCTGCTTGCGCTCCAGGTTCCGCTGGCGCTGTTCCTCAGCGCTCTGGCGCTGCTGATGGCGCGCATCGCGGTAGGCTGTCAGGAGTTTCTCCAGGTCCTGGTGCTCTTTGGAGGTATGGTAGTCGAAATCCTCCTCGGTGCCTCCCTCCTGCTTAAACTTCTCCAGCGCCTCGGCACGCTCGGCCTGGAACTTGATATCGTACTGACGGGACAATTCATTGATCGCCCGGTGCCGTTTTATGGCATCCGCGCCTTTCAACACGGTGTTTAGCTGCCGGCGTAGCTCGTCAATAGACAACTGGCTGTAATCAACGGCTTCCTCCTCCTCGTCTTCCTCCTCCTCTTCGCCCTGGCTGCTGCCCTGCGGAGCGCCTGAGGGGGTGGCTGTTGCCTGCTGTGCTGGGGTTGTCTCTTCTGTTGTACCTGTTTCAGGAGCAGGCGCCTCCGGTTCCACCACATCGGTGTTGGCCTCTGCGAAGGCCTCCGTGATGTCTTCAGAGGTGCTTTTCTCTTCCTGAGATGCCAGTTCAGGCTGTATCTCGGGTTGCTGCTCCTTCGGAACCCCTCCTCCTTGGTCTGTGCCGTCGGTTTCTTCCGCACGGGCTCCTGTTGCAGGTTGTGCAGGCTCGGCTGGTTCTCTCTGGGTCAGGTTAGCGTTTTCTTGATTCTCAGGTTTGTTAGCCTCAGCACCGGTGGCGTCCATATTTCTGTTGTCAGTTGTCATTTGTATCGTTTATAGGTACAACGTTAGTAGCGCTTTTAATTCAGGCGCGGGTCTACAGGGTAGTTAGACAGCACCTTGTATTTGCCGCCCATGTGCCGCAGAATACTGCGCCATAGGCTATCTGCATCCAAATTAAGTAATTTATTCGAAGCTTCGTTATTAACAATCCAAACATTTTTATCAATTTCCTCCTGTAGCTGGCCTGCGGTCCAGCCGGAGTAGCCCAGGAAGAACCGGATATCGGAGGCGGAAACGAGGCCGGCCCCGATCATGGTACGCAGCATCTCAAAGTCGCCGCCCCAGTAGAGATCTTCGCCCAGCTTCACAGCCTGGGGCAACTGCGGCAGCTTGTGTATGTAGTGCAGCGTGTTGTACTGTACCGGCCCGCCTATCCCTAGTTCGGAGTCGAAACTGTCGTTGTAAATGTCTATCACGTCAGAAAGCTTCAGGTTCGACATACGGTTCAGCACCAGACCGAAGGTGCCCTCATCCTCGCTATGGCTGCACAGCAGTACTACCGAGCGCTCAAAGTTCGGGTCACCCATGTATGGTTCTGAAATTAGTATACTTCCGCTCTGGGGCTTTATCAACCTTGCTTCTTCCTTCATCTGTTTTAAGTTATAATATTTTTAAATTTTCCGCAGCCTGGCTGCAATTGGTTGGTTTTGGCTGTTTTTACTATTTCTTACGCAAAGCAGCGAATATTGTATCATACCGCTACCGTAATTGCATGATTTACTTAAGATATGAAGCTTAGCGGTTTTGTGCAACTGTTAAGCCTGTGTTTCTCCGGCTGCAACTGCCCCTGCGATGTAAATAAGTTTAACTACAGGCAATAATTTTATAATTTTGACAAAAACCGTTCAGACATGGCGCTAACCCATAATATAGCAGATATCAGAAACAATTACGCAAAGCAGGCCCTGACCGAGGGTTCGGTGGCGCAGGACCCCATCGAGCAGTTTAAGGTATGGCTGCAGGAGGCAATTGAGGCGCAGGCAGAGGAGCCGACGGCTCTGGTGCTGTCTACCGTGAACGCCGCCGGAAGGCCTTCTGCGCGGGTCGTTTTACTCAAGGACGTCTCCGCTGCGGGGTTTACGTTCTTTACCAATTACGACAGCCGCAAAGGCTATCAGCTGGATCAAAACCCTTTCGCCTCGATCACGTTTTTCTGGCCAGCGCTGGAGCGCCAGGTGCGTATTGAAGGCCGGGTGGAGAAGGTAACGCCGGAGGTGTCGGATAATTACTTCCACAGCCGCCCCAAAGGCAGCCAGATAGGCGCCTGGGCTTCTCCGCAGAGCCGTGAAGTTGAAAGCCGCCAGGTACTGGAAGAGGCTGAGCGTCGCTACAGCGAAGAGTTTGCTTCTGTGCAGGAGGTGCCGCGCCCGAAACACTGGGGAGGCTACCTGCTGCAGCCGGATTACCTGGAGTTCTGGCAAGGCCGCCCCAACCGCCTGCACGACCGCATCATGTATGAGCTGGATGGAGGCGGCAGTAACTGGCGCATTGCCAGGCTTGCTCCCTGAGCTAGTGCGGCTTGCCCTATTTACCCTTTATACTTTAAGACAAACGAATGGCAGAGATACTCCCCTTGCGCGCCTGGCGTTATAATGAAGCCCTCCATAACAGCATAGACGAGCTGACCTCCCCGCTTTTTGACGTTGTGTCGTCGAAGCAGCGCGAGGCCCTGTACCGCAACGAGTTTAACAGTATTCACCTTTCTGTGCCGCGTGGCGATGCCCCGGCCGAGGAGGCGGCGCAGCTGCTGCAGTCCTGGAAAGACAAGGGCGTTTTGCAGCAGGACCCCCTTCCCGGCATCTATGTGTACTACCAGTATTTCAGGCTGACCGGCAGCAACAAAGCGTACTGCCGCAAAGGGTTCATCTGCAACATCAAGGCCTATGACTGGCACGAGCGGGTCCTGCTCCGGCACGAGAACACCATTCCGGATGCCGTGAATGACCGCATTGCGCTGCTCGACAAGACCGAGCTGAACACCAGCCCCACCCACGGCCTCTACACAGACCCGGAGTTTACGCTGGAGTCTTATATGGATGAGAGCATCAAAACACCTATTTACGAGACGGAGGATTACCAGGGGGTGCGTGATGTGCTGGCCGTGATCCATGACCACGAGGTGATCCGGCTCTTTGTGGAGACGCTGCGCGATAAGCAGATCTTGCTGGCCGACGGGCACCATCGCTATGAGGGCTCGTTGGAGTACCGCAAGAAGATGATGGCGCTGAACCCGGAGCACACCGGCTTCGAGCCCTACAACTACCACCTCATGTACCTGACTAACTCCGAGCATGATGACCTGCGCATTTTGCCTACGCACCGCCTGCTGGAGCAGGTGGACATGTCGGATGAGGAGTTGCTGGAGAAGCTGCGCGCTTTCTTTGTGGTCACGCCCAAAGAGGATGCCTACGAACTGAATGAGGTGATCGTGGGCAAGCCGTGGGCTTTTGGCCTCTACCTTAGCGGCAATGCGTATAAGCTGCGCCTGAAGCCGGAGATGCACGCTGAAATTGCATGGGAAGTGCCGCAGGAGGTAAAAGAACTGGACCTGACGGTGATGCATTACTTCGTGTTCGAGAAAGTGCTGGGCATTGACCGGGAGACGCAGCGCAACTACAGTGGCCTGAGCTATGTGCGTAACTTCACCGAGTGCGTGAGTAAAGTGGATGCCGGTAAGGCTCGCCTGGCGCTCATCACCAACGATGTGTCGATGGAGCAGGTGAAGCGCGTGTGTAACAGCGGTGCCGTGATGCCGCAGAAGTCGACCTTCTTCTACCCTAAGGTCATTTGTGGATTTTTATTTGGCTCAATCAAAGGAAATGAATTTACGACAGCCCCTCTTGCTTGCCTCTAACTCCCCGCGCCGCAAAGAGCTGCTGGCCAGCCTGGGGCTCACCTTCGCTGTAAAGGTAAAGGAGGTGCACGAGGAGTTCCCGGAGCACATGCAGCGGGAGGAAGTGGCCGAGTACCTGGCCTCGCACAAAGCAGACGCCTACCAGGGTGACCTACAAGACGAAGCCCTCATCACGGCCGATACAATTGTATGCCTTGGGGAGCGCATCATGAACAAACCCGCCGATTACGAGGAGGCGTTCGAGATGCTCCGTGCCCTTTCCGGTACCTCCCATGAGGTGATCACCGGCGTGTGCATTTTGACAAAGGAGCAGAAAACGGTCTTCCACGACTCCACCAGGGTGTACTTCAAGGAGCTCACGGATGCTGAGATAGACTACTACATCACTAACTACAAACCCTTCGATAAGGCCGGTGCCTACGGTATACAGGAGTGGATCGGGATGATCGGCATTGAGCGGATCGAGGGTTCTTACTTCAACGTGGTGGGCCTACCGGTGCAGAAGCTTTACACCAGGCTACTGGAGCTGCAGATCATCGGGAGTTAAGCAAAAGCAGGGTGCCCATGCAGGAAGTGGCCATTCTTTTGCCTAATTTTGGAGCTTTTCCTGTAGCAGGACATTAGAGACTTATTATACTTAGCACATTTTAGGAATGTCTTATACTAAATTATACTTAGCACCGGGTAAGGAAAACTCGCTGAAGCGCCAGCATCCGTGGGTGTTTTCCGGTGCCATTAAAAAAGCAGACGGCGATCCAGCGGAGGGCGACGTGGTGGAGGTATACTCCAATAAGCGGGAGTTTCTGGGGATGGGCCACTATGCTCCAGGCTCTATTGCCGTTCGGATCTTTTCTTTTGAGCAGGTAGAGCCGGATTATACCTTCTGGAAAAGGAAGGTGCAGCAGGCTTATGATTACCGCAAGCGTCTCGGGTTGATTGATAACCCACACACGGACGTATACCGCCTGGTCTATGCGGAGGGCGACGGTGTGCCCGGCCTGATCGTAGATGTGTATAAGGATACAGCCGTGGTGCAAACGCACTCTGTAGGGATGTACAGTATCCGCGGGCATGTTAGCAGAGCGCTGCAGGAGATCTATGGAAGTTCGCTGCGTGCGGTGTATGATAAAAGTGCGGAGTCGCTGCCGCCCAAAGCCAACGTGGATGCGGTAAACGGCTACCTCTTCGGGGAGTCGAAAGGGGGCGTTGTGGTGACGGAGAACGAGAACCAGTTTTTTGTGGATTGGGAAAGCGGCCAAAAAACGGGGTTTTTCATTGACCAGCGCGAGAACCGTGACCTGCTGGCGCGCTACGTGAAGGGCAAATCGGTGTTGAACACCTTCTGCTATACCGGCGGGTTCTCGGTGTATGCCCTGAATGCGGGGGCCACAGAAGTGCACTCTGTGGACGTTTCGAAAAAGGCCATCGAGCTGACGGTAAAGAACGGGGAACTGAGCCAGGCGCCGGAGCGCCATGAGGCCTATGCCGTGGATACCTTCGAGTTTCTCAAGGGCAAGGAAGAGCGTTACGATGTGATCATCCTGGACCCGCCTGCCTTTGCCAAGAGCCAGAACGTGCGCCACAACGCGTTGATGGGCTACAAGCGCCTGAACGCAGAGGCCATGAAAAAAATCAAGCCGGGCGGTATACTGTTTACCTTCTCCTGCTCGCAGGTGGTGGACAAGTACCTGTTTAATAACACGGTAATGGCTGCAGCCATTGAGGCTGGCCGCAACATCAAGATCATGCACCACCTTTCGCAGCCAGCAGATCACCCGATCTCCATTTTCCATCCGGAAGGGGAATACCTGAAAGGCCTGGTGCTGTTTGTAGAGTAAGAAGAACACTGGATGTACCAGAAGCGCCGGAGCTGCTACATGCAGTTCCGGCGCTTCTGGTAGGTCCTTACTTGTCGGTGCTATTCCGGCACTATACCCGCTTCAGGCAATTCCTGTGGCAGCTCCATCCGGATACGCCACTCTTTGGGGTAGTAGTTGTTCAGGCGGTTCCCAATCTGCTTGGCCCAGCCCAGCGGTATGCCTTTGTACTGCATCAGCAGCCAGTCATGGCCATTTGTACCTAGGCTAATGTCTTCCTTGCGGAGGTAACGCAGCGCCTGCTCCAGGTCAAGTTCTGCCGTCTCGAAGGCATCTTTGTTCAGATGCTGCGACATGGCCAGCCCGTGCAGCGGCTTTAGCTTCTTACCCTTTACCTCAGCTACTTCCGTGCCTGCGTATACCACGTACAGCTTCTGGAATACCTCATCTGCGGCCTCAAAGAGATCGGCAGGTATAGCAGAGATTACCTCTCCGTACTGCAGCCACTCGTATCGGTCCGAATCCTGTAGCCACTCCTGCACAAGGCTTTTCTCTTTCTTGCCCGCCGGGGTTAATTTATACTTCTTTTTCTTGCTGGTGCCGTAGCTTTCGGCAGCCACCCCTGGTTTGCGCAGCACAGCCATAAAGAAACCTTCGCCCTGTACGCGGTGTGGGTAAAAACGGTAGCCCTCCACCCCATTAAGCCGGGTGGGTACCACACCCCATTCCGGCTTCACCTCCAGCCGGATGCTCTCAGCCTGCTCCTGCTCTGCCAACCAAGCCATATTCTGCTCATTCTCCAGTTCGTTCCAGGTACAGGTGCTGTAAACAAGAACCCCTCCCGGTTTTAGGGCCTCCCACACATCCATCAGGATACGCTGCTGCCGTTGGGCACAGAGCTTTACGTTATCCTCCGACCACTCTCCCACTGCCTGTGGGTCTTTCCGGAACATACCTTCCCCGCTGCAAGGCGCATCTACTACCATCAGGTCAAAGAAACCGGGCAGTTTCCCAAAGTCGCGGGGGTCGCTGTTGGTGACCAGCACATTGCCGCTGCCCCACTTGGTGATGTTCTCGGCCAGAATGCTGGCCCGGCTGCGGATCACCTCGTTCGACACCAGCAGGCTGTCCTCGGAGAGCAGGCTGGCAAGGTGCGTGGATTTGCCACCCGGGGCTCCACAAAGGTCCAGCACCCGCAGCGGCTGCTCCAGGTCCACAGCCTGTCGTAAAGCCTGCTCCAAAAACATAGAGCTGCCTTCCTGTACATAATAACAGCCGGCGTGCAGGAGCGGGTCCAGCGTAAAGAGTGGGCGCTCAGGAAGATAGTAACCGGTATCCGTCCAGGGGATTCGGGGGAGGTTTAATGCAGCCGGGACTTTGTGCGCATTGATTCGGATGCTGACAGGAGGCGTCTGCTGCATGGCCTCCTCAAAGCGGCTGAAGTCGCTGCCCAGCAGCAGCTGCATGCGTTCGGTAAAAGAAACAGGAAATTCCATAGGTATGGCAAAGGTACGGTAATTTGAGCCGAAGTGAAAACCGGAGGACTAGTGCCCCTGCCTTAGGCGAAGGTACTCCTCCACAATGGGCAGGTCTGCCGGACACCAGTCATAGCTAAGCAGATCTGAGGGTGCAGCCCAGGCATAGGCGCTATGCTCCTGCAGCTTAACGGTACCTCCGGCAAAGCGGCAAGTATAGGGTATCAGTTCAATGCTCGTGTCGCCATAGCGGTGCACCACAGGTGTTAGCCGCGCCACGGGGACGACCTGCAGGTGCAGCTCTTCGGCAATTTCGCGGATCAGGCTTTCCTCCTCCGACTCGCCGGCTTCTACTTTACCACCCGGGAACTCCCACAGCAGCGGCTGCTTCATTTTCTCGCTTCGCTGCGTGATCAGCACAAGCCCATCACGCTCTAAAATGGCACAGGTTACCTTTATGTTCATGTAGTTATCACGTCTTAAGCCTTTGATGCTTTCAGCCAGCCGATGGGTTTAGCCAGCACAGCCGTTATGGCATCTTCATACCTAAAATACAGGTACCCTGCTGATAAACAAATGGCCAGGCTGAGCAGTGCATTGGGGTAATCTTTTGCCAGCCCAAAATACACGACCTGCACCAGGAAAACATGGTAAGAAGCCCTGCCCAGGTTTGCCAGCAACTGTAAAGGCATGCTGTCGGAGGAGGCGGGTAAGAGCTGAAAAGCCAGCCATACCAGCCAGGCCGCATAGCCAAACGTCAGGCCCTGCTGTAGCTGCCACTCCGGCCTGATCGGGTCCAGGTTAAGGCCCGTGTACAGGATCAGGTATAAAAGCACTGCCCCCAGCGCCGCTAGCAGGACCAACGGCAAAGCGGGCGCCAGCCTTTTATTGGCTCTTATGGCCTTTGCCAGCCATAGCCCATAGGCTACCGCTGAAAAATAGCGTGGAAAAGCGGCGTCGTACAGGTAGTTGTCTCTATCAAAGTATGCCAGCTGTTTGCTCCACAGCAAAAAGGAGGCCTCCAGGGCTATCAAAACACCTGTGGTGAGCACAGGCTTTTTCTGAAAGCTGTACCCGATGATGGGCAGAAACAGGATAGACTGCAGCAGCAGCGTAATAAAGTAGTTCCCTCTGCCTGAGACAGGCAGCACCCCCACCAGTAAATTCCAATCAAAGGCCAGTACCTCTCTTTTTCCAAACCTTTCCCATAGGAAGCCGATCAGGAGGGAAAAGACAAACACCTGCAGAAACGGCACCAGGATCCGGCTTGCCTTCTTGCTGAAGTAGGTACGGGTATAGAGAGAGGTTAATCTCTGCTCTTTGCCAGTTAGGGATAAGCCCAGGTTTAGCCCCATGACCACCATAAACACCGGCACTGCCTGCCAGATATGGTATACAGCATAGGTGTCCAGCAGCGTAGCCCTCGGGAACGAGTGTAGCAGCAGCACCGCTATGATCGCGAGCCCTTTTACCACGTCTATCTGCTGAAAGTGTTTTTTCATGTGCTGTCTCTAACGCGCCGGTTGCGGCGTAAAAAGGGTCTTAAAGCTTTGCATTGGCTATATAGTATATCTTTCCCGCTTTAAACGCAGTATGAAAGGGGAAGATGAAGTTCAAAATCATGCCCCTAAGTCTCAATTACCGATTTCTACTGTTTACCGGTGCCTTACTCTCAGTTTGCGCGGGCAGTATAGGTGCTGTTCTGACCAGGGCGCTTTGGAATAACTACGATATCGTGCCGCTGTGGGGGCAGGAAAGTATTGTGACGCACCTGCTTAGCAGCAGCTTTGTTTTAGGGGCGCTGGTCTGCTGGACAGCGACAAAGGCAACGCGCAATGCTCTCAGGTCCAAACAGGTTCTGCCGCTTCACTGGCATCTCAAAAGCCAGACCGTTATTGATAAGCTTCCAGCCGGCACCTTGCACCGGGCCTTTATGCTGGGGCTTATCGGTATGCTTATAGCGGGCATAACGTTGCTCTTGTTCAGGTACAGAAGGCTGGAAAATCTCCCGAGTGAAGACTTCACGGTCTTTTTCGCCATCTACTGCGTGCTTCTGTCCGGGGCCATTTCTGTGATGGCCATTTATCGGGCCCTGGGAGACAACGTTCTGCATCGGGCAAATGCCTGAAACAACAAAAAGGCATACCTCCATTGGGTATGCCTTCCTGTGTTTCTTTCTCTGTTATTTGAACTTCTCCTTCAGTATCTCAAACTCAACTGTCGGCGAGATACGCTCATACAGGATCAGGTACACCGCATTGGTGATGGGCATGTCTACCTTCAGAGTCTTGTTCAGTTCATAGATGCTCTGTACCGCATAATACCCTTCCGCCACCATGTTCATTTCGATCTGGGCAGATTTCACCGTGTAGCCGCGACCGATCATATTGCCGAAGGTACGGTTTCGGCTAAACTGTGAGTAGGCTGTCACGAGTAGGTCGCCCAGGTAGGCCGAGCCGCTCAGGTCGCGGTGAATCGGCATAATGGCATCCAGGAAGCGCTCGATCTCAAACATGGCGTTAGACACCAGCACGGCCTGGAAGTTATCGCCGTAGTTAAGGCCGCGTGCTATACCGCAGGCCAGGGCAATGATATTTTTCATCACGGCGCAGTACTCCACGCCATCCAGGTCATCCAGCGGGTTTGCCTTTACATAACGGTTGCGCAGCATTTCGCAGAAGCGCTCCGCTGTTACCAGGTCGTGGGAGCCGATGGTCAGGTACGACTGCTTCTCCAGTGCGACCTCCTCTGCATGGCAGGGGCCCGCAATCACCAGCTGGTGGGTGTTGGGCACATGGAACTTGCGCTCCATGTACTCTGTGATCAGGATGTTCTCCCGTGGGATCATGCCCTTTATGGCGGATATGACCACCTTGCCGGCGAAGGAAAATTCGCTTAAATCGGCAAGTGCCAGCTGCACGAATGCGGCTGGCACTGCTAATATCACCCAATCTGCGGCAGCCACCACTGCTTCTATGTCAGTGGACGGCTTTACATAGTTAAGGTCAAAAGACACTCCGCTCAGGTAGCGCGGGTTGTGCTTATAGTTGATCAGGTGCTGCACATCATTTCTATTGCGCATCCACCAATGTACTTGCGACTTGTTTTCCGAGAGGATTTTTACCAAAGCTGTTGCCCAGCTACCCCCTCCCAATACTGCTACTTTTTCCAAATCTGGTTTATACGTTAATCTTCTGTCGTCTCTGCGGCAATGGCGGACTTGTTGAGCGTGTTTGCGTCTTTTACGGCTACTTTAGCACCGTCTTTCAAGGTGTTAGACACCGCTCTGAATGGTCCGGACACTACCTTCTGCCCCGGCTCAATACCACTGATGATCTCAATATTTTCGAAATCACTGATGCCAGTCACTACTTTCTTTGTCTCAACGGTGTTGCTGCCGCTGTTGTACACAAACACCACTTCCTCTACCTGCACAGGGGCTTTCGGCCTTCCCGCCTGGTTATCCTGCTCATTTTCATCCTGTGCGGCATTTGCCTGACCATTCTGCTCATTGGAGCGAGTGGTTACAGCCGACAAAGGTACAGATAAAACATTAGATTTTTTCTCTGTGATGATATCCACCGAAGCGGTCATGCCTGGGCGGAACGGGCGGGACGTTCTCTCGGCCAGGTGGCTGTAGGAGTCGTTTAGCAGGCGGATGCGTACCTCAAACTCGGTTACAGCCTCCAGGGTTGTGGCGTCTTTGGCTGTGTTGGCGATAGAGGTTACAACCCCTCTGAACCTCTCGTCCTTCCCGGCATAGGAGTCCACCTCTACAATGGCTGAGTCGCCCAGGGCTACGCGGATGATGTCGTTCTCATTCACGTTCACGCGCACTTCCATGTTATTGAGGTTGGCGATGCGCATCAGTTCGGTACCGGCCATCTGCGAGGTACCTACCACACGCTCGCCCTGCTCCACGTTCAGCTTTGAAACCGTGCCGCTTACCGGGGCATAGATAGTGGTCTTGTTCAGGTTCTCGCGGGCATCCTTCAGAGACGCCTGCGCGTTTTCTACATTGAACTCAGAGGCACGAACGCTCTGGCGAAGCGACTCCACCTCGGCTCTGTTAGACTCGTAGTTAGCGGCGATCTGGAGCCATTCGGCCTCCGAGATTACCTTTTTTTCATACAGCGGTTTGTTGCGCTCATAGTTCTGCTTTACCTGTGAGAAGTTTGCCTGCGCTTGGGCCAGGCGAGCCTTTGTCTGGGCCAGGTTTGCACGGGCCGAGTTTACGTTCGCCTGCTGGGCGTCCACAAAAGACTGGTAGTTGTCCGGGCGAATGCGCAGCAACAACTGGCCTTTCACCACGGAGTCGCCTTCCTCCACATTCAGTTCGATGATCTCACCGGATACGTCCGGGCTGATCTTCACCTCTGTTTCGGGCTGTACCTTGCCCGAGGCGCTTACCTTCTCTACGATTTCGGATCTTTTGGCTTCTGCCAGTACAACTTCAGTGCCTTCGTCCTTACCGACCCAACCGGCTTTTTTCGCTACAATGATCCCGACAACCAGTAGCACGAGAACACCGATCAGAATGGGGATAAGGTTTGATTTTTTCTTAGCCATAATGTTTTTACAAAGAGATGTCTTTTCCTTGGTAGAAGTCTAACAATTTAAGTTTGAATGTATACTCGTATTTAGCCTGTATCAGGTTGGACTGGGCGCTGCGGAAGGTATTGGCAATAACGTTGAAGTCGACGGTATTGATCACCCCGCTGTTAAGGCGAAGCTCCGCATTGCGGAAGTTCTTCTCGGCGGCCGTTACCTGCTCTTTTGCCGCGATGTACTTGCGCTGCGCTGCCAGGGCGTCCACGTAAGCCTGCTGTATGGTCTGGCGCAGGTTGTTGCGGGCAATGTCGGCAGTCAGCTTGGCGTTTTGCTGGGATATCTTGGCGCGCTGTACATTGCTGCGGGTTTGCAGGCCATTAAAGATAGGCACCTGCAGCGACAGGCTCACCTGCTTACCGATGCCATCCTCCAACTGATCCCAGAAAGCGTAATCTTCGGTTCTGAAGGTGGTTCTCGGGGTATAGATGGTGAAAGGGTTGGTGCCCTCGGAGTCCGTGAAGCCGATGGTAGTGGCTTCCAGTCCGCCGCTCTCCGGGAAACGGAAGTTACGTGCGCTGGAGTAGAAGGTGTTGATGCCGCCCCCTACACTTAACCTTGGGTAGTAAGCACCCCGGGCCACGTCCAGGGCTTTGGCCGCGCTAAGTACACGCAGGTCTGCACTCTGGATGGCAGGTAGGGTCTGCACTGCCACATCGTACACCTGGGCGGCGCTTACCATAGCCGGTGACTGGTCCGGCTCAGGTATGTCCGGTATTTCGATCTGGAAGTTGTCCGGGCTCTCCAGGTTCAGGAGCTGTACCAGGTTCAGGCGGGAGACATCACGCTGGTTCTGGGCATTGATCAGGTTCAGGTCATCGGTAGCCAGCTGCGACTCCAGGTCCAGCACGGCGTTCTCGGCCAGTGTGCCAGCCTTAAAGAGTATCCTGGTCCTGTTTAGCTGCTGCTGTGTCGTGGCCCGCTGCAGCTCCGATGTCTTGATCAGCTCCTCAGCGAAGAGAATGTTCAGGTAAGCTGTCATGATCGAAACCGTGATGTCGTTCTGGGCAGAAAGCACATCCTGCTCGCTTGCCTGCAGTTCCAGCTCATTTTGCTTTACCCTGTTCACCTGCTGAAACCCCATGAAAAGCGGCAGGGAAGCGTTCACCTGAAAGTTGTTCGTGCGTGTTTGTTCCGAGCGAAGCTCATAGGTGGTGGGGTCAATGTACGTACCGAAGTTGTGGTTCTGCGAGGCGCTACCGTTTACACTGGGCAGGCGCGAAAACTGCGACTGCGTAAGGTCGGTGCGTGCCATGTCGCGGTTTAGCCTGCTCTGCTGTACCTGCAGGTTGTTTGTTGTGGCGTAGTTGATAGCCTCTTCCAGGGACCACACGCCGTCAGCTCCGGCACCTTGCTGCTGTGCCAGGGCTCCCGTAGTGCCGGCCACAGACAAGCAGATTGCCAGAAGTAGCTTTTTAGGCAGTTTTTTCATAGTTCCTTATTCATTAAAGATCAATATTGGGGATGTAGACCACATACTTTACCCAGCTCAGTTGCCGGAGGTACTCAAGTGTGACGGGCTTGATGCCGGAGTCCATTTCGATAAACTGGCGCGCCAGTTCGTTCTTGCCCTTCCGCGACACGCTCATGGTCGCGATGTTGCAGTCGTCGTGTGCCAGTACCGAGGCGATAAAGGCAATGCTGCCCTTCACGTCGTCCGCATCAATGATCAGGGTATGCAGGGTGGCAGAGAAGTTGGCGGAAAAGCCGTCTACCTCCACGATCTTGATGACGCCTCCCCCCCGGCTCTGCCCGATTACTTCTACCTCACGCCCGTCCGCTTTTAGGTTTAGCTTGATGGTATTGGGGTGCATAGTAGAGGCATTGCCCACTGATTTGAAGGTATACTTTAACCCCCGCTCCTTTGCGTGCTCAAAAGCCTCTTTTATACGCTTGTCATCCGTTTTAAAGTCCAGCAGGCCGGCAATAATGGCGCGGTCGCTTCCGTGCCCCTCATAGGTGCGGGCAAAGGAGTTGTAAAAGGTGATCGTAGCCTCTTCCGGGGCGGCACCCAGAATACGGATGGCGGCACGCGCAATGCGTACCACGCCGGCCGTATGGGAGCTGGAAGGGCCGATCATGACTGGTCCGATCATATCAAAAACGCTACTTTTCTCAGCCATATAGTTGCTTCAGGGGGAATATCGTAAAAACCAAATTTAGTAAGAATGCTCCATTATAACAGTTTTCCGGCATTAAATTAGCCTTATTTCTACAAACAGGTAGATTTATTCTACTAATCTTTGCCAGAGTTCCATAAAATTGGGCAACCGGAGTGTTAGCCCGGGCTGCAGGCCCTTGCTCTTGTAGATGCACGGAGCGGGCGAAAAGTTGCCTGAGCGGAGCGATCCCTCGTAAAAGTATTCAGCAGGGCTTATATTTTGCGGCAAGGCTTACAAGCCCGGCTGAAATTAGTTACCTTGCACCGTTTTATTACTCGGTCACTCACCCCTAAACGCTTTGATGATGGAGCATTCTTTTAAACCCGAAGTACTGGAGCAGCTAAAGCGGCTGGAGGAAAAATATGTACCCCTGGGCCAGGACCTGGCGGCATACCTGGAAGGGCTATACCACACCGATTTCCTGAACTACTGGGATTACATCCACCTGGACACGCTGCTCAGTCTGCAGAACCCACGCACCAATATTCCGGATGAGAAGATCTTCATCATGTACCACCAGATCACGGAGCTTTACTTTAAGCTTTGCCTGGAGGAATATAAGCAAATTGGTGAAGATAAGGAGATTACGGCAGACTGGCTCATCCGGCGCTTAAAGCGCATTAACCGCTATTTTGATAACCTGATCAACTCTTTCGATGTGATGGTGGACGGTATGGACCCGAAGCAGTTCCTGCAATTCCGGATGGCGCTGATGCCGGCCAGTGGCTTTCAGTCGGTGCAGTACCGTATGATCGAGATCGCCTCCACGGACCTGCGTAACCTTGTGGATAAGGCCAAGCGCGCTGCACTCGGCTTGCAGAGCACCCAGGAGGAGATGATTGGCTGTATCTACTGGAAAGAGGGAGCTACCGAGGTGGCCTCCGGAGCCAAAACCCTCACGCTGATCCGCTTCGAGGAAAAGTATACCAATCAACTGATCAAGTTTGCCAGAGAGTACGAGCACAAAAACGTGTGGGCCGTTTACAAGCGCCTGTCTGAGGAGGACCAGCAGAACCCGAAGCTCATCAAGGCTATGCGTGCCCTGGACAGTAACGTGAACGTGAACTGGCCGCTGATGCACTACAAGTCAGCCGTGCGCTACCTGCAGCGCGACCCGGAGGTAATCGCCGCTACCGGCGGCACTAACTGGCAGAAGTATCTGCCCCCTAAGTTTCAGAAGCGCATATTTTACCCGCAGCTCTGGACCGAGCAGGAAATAGCTGAATGGGGCAAAGGTTGGGTAGACAAGGTTCTGAACGGGGAACTGTAAGCGTTTATTTTTTTAGTCTGGATTGAATTTGGGCAGCCCAATTCATGTTATCACGAGGCTGGACCTGCACAGGTTGGCCGTTTAATAAGATTAATCCATTAGTTTAAGGTTAACTACCTTACCGGTTATAAATGAGAAAGAAAGAGCTTGATCTGGTGTTAGCGCCAGAGGTTGCCTTTGATGCGCAACAGTTAGAGCACGAAATCCTTAAGAGTGCTCAGGTAAAATCAGACGATGTTAAGTTCCTGCACAGAATAAAGCGCTCCATTGATGCGCGCGGCCGGCAGGTGCTTGTGCGGGTAAGAGCGGATGTCTACCTGGACTCCCCTCCCGCTGACATCATCTCGCCCAGGTATGACTATCCTGATGTGTCCAACTCAAAGCAGGTGGTGATCGTGGGTGCCGGTCCGGCCGGCTTGTTTGCGGCCCTGCGCTGTGTTGAGCTTGGGCTGAAGCCTGTGGTGCTGGAACGTGGTAAGGATGTGCGCAGTCGCAGGCGAGATCTCGCTGCCATCAACAAAGAGCACACGGTTAACCCGGACTCCAACTACTGTTTTGGTGAGGGAGGTGCCGGTACTTACTCAGACGGTAAACTCTATACCCGTTCCAAAAAACGCGGCGACCTGCAGCGTATCCTTCAGATCCTGGTGCAGCATGGCGCTACGCCCGATATTCTGTTTGATGCCCATCCACACATTGGCACCAATAAGCTGCCCAAGATCATCGAGGCCATCCGGGAGACGGTACGCGCGGCCGGTGGCGAGGTGCTCTTCGACAAGCGTGTCAGCGACTTTATAGTGGAGGGCGGCGAAATGCGGGGCGTGGTGACTCAGGACGGGCAGGAATATACAGGTGAGTCTGTTATTCTGGCTACCGGCCACAGTGCCCGCGACATTTTTGAGCTGCTGCACAACAAGGGCATCACCATAGAGGCAAAGCCTTTTGCCATGGGGGTTCGGGTGGAGCACCAGCAGCGCCTGATCGACAGCATTCAGTACAAGTGCGAGGACAGAGGGGCTTATTTGCCTGCTTCCTCCTATGCGCTGGTGCATCAGACGCATTTCAACAACAAGCAGCGTGGCATCTTCTCGTTCTGCATGTGTCCGGGCGGTTTTATCGTGCCTTCTGCCACTGCTCCCGGAGAGGTGGTCGTGAACGGTATGTCGCCGAGCCGCCGCGACTCGCGCTTTTCTAATTCCGGTATTGTGGTGGCCATTGAGCTGGAGGATATGGACCTGAAGAGGTATGGCGCCCTGGCCGGCCTGAGGATGCAACAGGAGCTGGAGCAGAAGGCTTGTCAGATGGCAGGCGGTACACAGGCGGCTCCGGCGCAGCTGCTGCAGGATTTTACCCGCCGTAATACAGGAGGCGAACTGCTCGAGACCTCTTACCAGCCGGGACTGGTAGCCGTTGACATGAACGATTTGTTCTCAGAGGACATGGCTTACCGTTTGCGCGAAGGCTTCAAGGCCTTTGGCGGCAAAATGCGTGGCTACCTGACCAACGAGGCCCAGATCGTGGGTGTGGAAAGCCGCACGTCCTCCCCTGTCCGCATCCCGCGGGACCGGGAGACGCTGGAGCATGTGCAGGTAAAGCGCCTCTTCCCCTGCGGTGAGGGGGCTGGCTATGCCGGCGGAATTGTATCAGCTGCCATGGATGGTGAACGCTGCGCAGAGATGGCTGCCTTGAAAGCAGGACTTGCTGTCACAAAGTAAGTTGTGCCATAAATACTAAAGCTGCGCATCAGCTGCTGTGTTTCCTGGGAATAAGGTCGCTCAGGCTGGTCCAACTTTTTCGGAGGCAAACGTGTAAAACAAATGTAGTTTTGTTTGACGCTAATTCTAAAGATATATGAAAAAGACTGTTGTATTAGGGGCCACTGATAACCCCACCCGTTATGCTTACAAGGCGGTGCATCGCCTGCAGCAGCATGGGCATGAGGTGGTACCTGTAGGTATAAAGCACAATGCTGAGGTCGGCGGCCTTCCGATCGTTACAGATAAGAATGAGCCCATTGACAATGTGGATACCGTTACTTTATACGTAGGGCCGCAAAACCAGCCGGTGTGGTATGATTACATCCTGTCGCTGAAGCCCAAGCGCATCATCTTTAACCCCGGCACAGAAAACCGGGAGTTGGAGCGTATGGCAGAAGATGCTAACATTGAAACGCTGCATCACTGCACGCTTGTTATGCTATCCATGGATAATTATTAAGGCATATAAAATCCTGAAATAATCATAACCATTGAGTGGTGCCAACGTATAGAGCACTATAAAATAGCAGATGGCATTTGTTGTCTATGCTAGAAAAAGAAGGGACCTTTTTACGGGTCCCTTCTTTAGTTTATGCATAATAATGCTTCTGAAGAGGAAGCTTCCTCCCTCTCGTAAACCTTTCAATACTTTTATACTTCGCTGCGCAGTACCTCCAATGGCGGCCTAACCAGGATCCCCCTGCTATTGATTAGCCCGACGGCTACCGTTAACAGCGCCACGATGGCAAAAATGACCAATAAAGGCCATAGCACCGGTACAAATGCGATCTCAAAGCTAAAGACTGCCAGTGCCCAGGCAGCGCCGATAGCGATGAGCAGTCCCGTGGCTGCCGCCAGTATGCCCAGCAAGAGGTACTCCAGGGCCGTGATAGAAAAGATCTGCTTTTTGCTTGCGCCTAAAGTACGCAGCAGCACGCTTTCCTGAATCCGCTGAAACTTACTCACATTCACGGAGCCGACGAGTACGAGCAGTCCGGTGAAAATGCTAAACAGGGCCATGAACTGAATGACGAAGGAGATCTGGCTCACCACCTCATCCAGGGTCTGCAGGATCAGGTCCAGGCCAATGGTGGAGACATTCGGGAACCGCTCCACGATACTGCGCTGAAACTGTGCCGCCTGCTGCTCGTTCTGGCTACGGGTCATGAGCACATGAAACTGTGGGGCCTCCTCCAGTATACCTCTCGGGAAAACGATCAAAAAGTTGCTCTGCACCCGGTTCCAGTCCACTTCCCGAATGTGAGCCACGCGCGTGGTTACGGGTGCCCCCTGTACATTGAACTCCAGGGTGTCGCCGATACCGGCTTTGACACGCTCCGCATAGCGCTCCTCCAGCGAAATGGGCACCAGCCCCTCTCCTGTATAGTTGCCGTTCCAGGTGCCTTCCAGGGTTTGCTCCGCATCGGTGATGTTGTCCCGGTATGTCACCCGGTACTCCCTGGTAAACAGCCAAGGGCGGATATCCAGCGTAGAATCGCGGCGGGCATCCGCGCCGGTGATCTGATTTACCCGCTCCAGGCGCATCGTCACGATCGGGTCCAGTTGCAGAATGGGCAGGCCTCTTTCCTTTGTCATCTGAATCACCGTATCCCGCTGCGCGTTCTGGATGTCGAACAGGACCAGGTTTGGTTGGTTTTCGCTTCTCGAGATGGCCACCTCACTGAGCAGGGTGCGCTGCACCAGGTATAAAGTGCCGATCAGCGCCGTTCCCAGGCCAATGGATACCATCAGCAGGAGCGTCTGGTTATTAGGCCGGTACAAATTGGCCAGCCCCTGGCGCCAAACATAGCCCCAGTCTGAAGGGAAAAAGCGCCGCACCACCCATGACAGCGCCTTGGCCAGTACAGCCAGCAGCAGGAAGGCAGCCACGACGGCGCCGGTAAAGGACGCCGCCTGCCACCAGGTGCCCATCTGCCACCACGAAAAGAGCAGGATGAACAGTAAGATCATGCCGTAGACGCCCCAGCGCCAAGGGTCGCGCTGGTTGGTCAGGTGCTCTATGGAGGCCCTGAGGGTGATGAGCGGCGACACCTGCCGGATGGTGAGTAGCGGCAGCAGCGCGAACATGACCGAGACAAGCACTCCTAAGAGCACACCCTGCAGTGCAGCGGCAAAGGAGAAGGCGGCATCCACATCCACCGGCAGGAAGGTCTTAAACAGTTGCGGAAGTACCAACTGTACGACGCTGCCCAGGACAGCGCCAGCCAACCCTCCCAGCAAACCCATGCCCATCACCTGGAACAGGTAGATCAGGAAAGCCTGTTTGCCGCTCATCCCCAGGCAGCGCAGCACGCCTATGGTGGAGAGTTTGTCGCGCATGTACACGTGCACGGCGCTGGCCACGCCCACACAACCTAATAGCAGTGCTACAAAGCCGACTAGCGCCAGGAAGCCCGCCAGTTCGTCATAGGCACGGCCCATGCCCTCCTTACGGGTCTGGACGGTGTCGTAGAACAGGCCATACTCTTCCATGCGCGGCTCCAGTTTGTTGGCCAAGGTATCGGGCTGTACCGTTTCCGGCAGGTCGTAGTAGAAGTAATAGGAAATACGGCTGCCTCGCTGCATCAGGCCTGTTTCGTCCAGGTACTGCCGTGGGATGTATACCGCGGGAGCCACGGTGGCCGTCAGGGCCGACTGTCCGGGAATCTTGTGCAGGGCACCGGCAATCTCAAAGGTGGCATCCCCTACTTTGATCGAGTCGCCGGGCATGGCCTCGTACTGCAGCATCAGGTTATGGTCCACCAGCGCACGACGCCCCTGCCGGAAGGTTCGGCTGGCGTCCTCGGGTACTGTCTCGATGGTCCCGAAGTAAGGGAAATCGCCTTCCAGCGCGCGCACCTGCACCAGGCGGGTGCCGTTGGAGCTGGTAAAGTATACCATCGAGAGCAGGCGGTTCTCGTCGGAGCGGCGCCCCAGGGCACGCACCGAATCCACCAGGGCGACGGCGGCTGAGTCGGGCTCTCTGTTGGTGCCAATCACCAAGTCGGCGCCGATCAGGGTTTTGGCTTTCTCGTCGATAGCCTGCTGCAGGCTGTATCGGAAGGAGTTGATCGCCACCAGGGCGGCAATGCCCAGCACAATGGAGGACAGGAAAAGCACCAGCTTGCCCCTGCTGCGCCGTGTGTCGCGCCAGGCCAGCTGCAGGAGCCACTTTAAGCGCAGCGGCTGCTTTTGCGGTTTGCTGTGATTGGTTTCGTTGTTCACGTACTAGTTTAGTTACAAGGCTGTAAAAGCCTTGCTGTGATTTCTTTACTTTTTTTGATGCTTGTGCTGTTACACCTCCTGTGGAACGGATGTGTCAGACACCAGTGTGCCGCCCTTGATTCGGATAATGCGCTGCGTGCGCTGGGCCAGTTCCAGGTCATGTGTCACGAGTACGAGCGTGGTGCCTGCCTCCCGGTTGAGGTCAAAGAGAAGCCGCTCTACCTTTTCGCCGGTTTCCTCGTCCAGGTTGCCCGTCGGTTCATCGGCAAACAGGATGCGGGGCTTGTTGGAGAAGGCCCGGGCAAGGGAAATACGCTGCTGCTCTCCCCCGGAGAGCTGGGTTGGGTAATGCTCGTGGCGCTCTGCCAGCCCTACCCGCTCCAGCAGGTCCAGGGCCTGCCGGCGGGCGTTCCGCTCCCCGCGCAGCTCCAGGGGCACCATCACGTTCTCCAGGGCCGTAAGCGTAGGGATGAGCTGGAAGTTCTGGAAAATAAACCCTACGTACTGATTGCGTACATAAGCCCGCTCGTCTTCCGACTTGTCATCCAGTTTTATACCGTTCAGGATAACAGAGCCGGAGCTGGCCCGGTCCAGGCCGGCGCAGAGGCCGAGCAGCGTGGTCTTGCCAGATCCGCTGGGGCCTACGATGGAGCAGGTGTCGCCTGCCTGCAGCGCGAAATTAACATCGTGCAGAACAGTCAGGTGGCGATCTCCGCTGTGATATGTTTTCTTAAGATCTCGTACTTCGAGAATTGTAGACATGTTTTTCGTGTTTTATTGGGTGAAGTGTCTGGCCGTCTCGTAAAACGGAGGCGATGACAAGTAGACAGGAATATCAACCAAAAGTTTAAACTCTATAAGCGTTCAATAGGTTTTTAAACCGTCAGCGTATAAATTTAACAAAATCATCAAAGTATAAACAGTGAAAAAGAAGAATTACCTATACCTCGCCCTGGGGTTGATGCTTTCCGTTGCGGCCTGTGACCAAGTGGCTAAGGAGGACAGGATACAATCCGAGCAGGAAACGCGTGCCGAAACGAACCGGGATTTGCAGCCGGAGCAGCAGGAGTCGCGTGTCAAGACCATTGTGTTTTTCGGGAACAGCCTTACTGCCGGGTACGGACTGGAACCGGACCAAGCTTTTCCGGCGCTTATTCAGCAGCGCATTGATTCGCTCGATCTGCCCTACAAGGTCATCAATGCGGGAGTAAGCGGCGAGACCTCGGCCGGCGGTAAAAGCCGCATCGACTGGCTGTTGAAACAGCCTATTGACGTGTTTGTGCTGGAATTGGGGGCAAATGACGGATTACGAGGTATAGATACCGAGGCCACCTACGATAATTTGGGCACGATTATAGATAAGGTCAGAGCTAAGAATCCGGACGTGGAGATCATTCTGGCAGGTATGCAGATGCCGCCGAACATGGGACAGCAGTACACGGCAGAATTCAGAGAGGTATACACTCGTTTAGCCGAGGATAAGGACGTGGCCCTGATTCCCTTCCTGCTTGAGGGAGTTGGCGGCGTACCTAAACTGAACCAGAAGGACGGCATTCACCCAACGGAGGAGGGCCAGAAAATTCTGGCGCGAAATGTATGGGAACAGCTGGAGCCTATCCTGAATCAGGATGGGGAGGTATAGGCGCAATATGCTTATATACTGTTGTTTATGATAATGTATTTTGTGTAAAACTTAAAAAAATGTTGCAACATCTTCAACTACGGCCGCGTACATACAAATGGCTAAAAGTTGAAATTTAATTTCAATAAAAAAGAAGAGGCTCCTGTTATCGGGAGCCTCTTCTTTTTTATTTGGTACCAGCTTTATTAATCTTCGGCAACCTCGGCCTTTTGCTTTTCGGCCAGGATAAAGTAGGCCCCTTTCTGCACCAGCCGTGCGTTAGCAGGGAGCTCCTCCTGCAGCCTCACCTCCGTGTAACCTCCTTCCGTGACTCCTGTCTCCACAGGGATCATTCTGAACTGTGTAGCACCTTTTTGCTCAAAGATGTAAGACTGGTTCCTGTAGAGCACAATGGCCTCTTCCGGTAAGGCCTGCACGGCGTGTTTGCCCGTCAGGATGTGCGCGTTGATGTACATGCCCGGCAGCAGGCCTTTGTGCTGGTTGTTCTTGATCTCGGCATGTACGGGTACAATGCGGGTATCGCCTTCAAAAGACTTGCCGACGGCAAACACCTCTGCCTCCACTTCCTCTCCGGTTACGTTGGGTAAGGTGAATACCACCTTCTGCCCCTCTTCCAGCTTATAGAAATCCTTCTCGAACACATTCAGGTCCAGGTGCAGGTGGTGGTCGTCAATCAGCTTCAGGATCGGCTGGTTTGGTTCCGCATACGTGCCGATATTGGCCGAGATGCCCTGCACATAGCCGTTGATGGGAGCTGTGAGTGCCAGGGAGGAGGTTACCTGCCCGGCCTCTACCCTTTTAGGCGAAAGGCCGAGCGTTTGCAGTTGGGTGGCCAGCGCCTTCAGTTTAGCGCGCTGTACCTGTACGTCGGCCACGGCCTGCTCATACTTCTTGCGGGCGCCAATCTGCTCGTCTGCCAGGGTTTTCTGGCGCTCATAGTCCTGCTCGGCGAAGGTCAGCTGGTTGCGCGTGGTCAGGTAGTCCTCCTGCAGCTTCAGCAGGTCCGGGTTCTCTATCACGGCCAGTACCTTTCCCTTTCTTACGTAGTCCCCCTCGATCACATGAATGCTGCGGACCATGCCGCCCACCAGTGGACTCACGCTGGCCATGCCCTGCGGAGGGAGCGAGAGTTGGCCGTTAGCCGGAACTCGGGTAGAGAGCTCACGTTGCTGTAATGTTCCCACTTCTATTTCACCTATTTCCTGCTGCGCCTTGCTGAACTCCACGGTCCGTTCATCTACGGCAGTGGTCGGAGTGGTGGTCTCAGTGGCCGCTTCGGGTGCGCCTGCCTTGTCAGGGCTGGAACAGGCGGTAGCCAGCAGCAAGCCTGCCGCTGCCATTATTCTTATATTTCTATGGATTTCCATTTTATTCAATTCCTGCTAAAAACTCTAGGTTGATGATACTCTGGTTGTAGTTAAGAAGCGAGTTGAGGTATTCGCTGCGGAGCAGGTAAGCCTGCTCCATGGCCTGTACATACTCCACGTAATCTATTTCGCCTAAGCGGAAGCTCAGGCTGGCGGCTTTTTCAAGGGTGGCGGCCTGCTGCAGGGCTCCTTGCTCGTAATACTGCAGTATATTGGTCTGTTTGTTCAGCTCCTGCACCGCATTCTCGAGCTCTGTCTGCAATACCCTCTCCTGGGCCTCCACCTGACTGCGCACCGCCTCCTCGTTAAGCTGTGCGGCCTTGATGCGCGACCTCTGCGCGCCAAACCACAGCGGTACTGCTATACCTGCCTCAAATCCGGTGAAGCGGTCGCCACTGTCATAAACTCTGGCGGGTTCACGTTTCGGGCTCTCTCCTATAAAGGTCTGGTTGAAGTACCCTACCGACAGGTCCGGCATCATGCGGGCCTTTTCTACTCTTGCCTGGCGCTCTGCCACTGTCACTTCGCTTTTCAACAGGTTCCTGAGCACGTGACTGGTATGCAGCGTGTCTGAAAACCAGCTGCTGTTATACCTTTTCGGTACCTCCTGCGCAAAGGCAACGGCACCCTCGGGGGCCTGCAGCAGCTGGCGGAGCCGGTTTTCGGCTATCCGGGTGTCTGCCTTCGCCTTTGTTAGCTCCGCCTGCAGCGCCAGCCGCTTCGATTGGGCTGTGGCGCGCTCCAGAGCACCTGTTTCGCCGGTGCGCTCCCGGATAAGTGCTGCCCGCTCAAACTGGTTGTAAAGCGAGTCCTGCGCCAGGATCAGGTTTTGCCTGGCACGCACATGCTGCAGCTGCTCATAAGCCAGCTTCACATCGCGGTTTAGCTGCAGGTGCGTGACCTGTTTCCGGGCATCGGCCTGCTGTACCTGCGCATCCGCCAGCTTTGCCTGCCGCGCGTATACCGTCGGGAAGGCGAACTGCTGTGACACGGAGATATACTCGTCTGTCTCGATGGTGCTTATCTGCCCGCGGCTGTAGCTCATGTTTGTCTTGGGCAGGTCCACCGCTGCGCCTTCCAAAGCCTTCTGCCGCTCTACTTCATAGGTGGCCGCTCTTAAATTCGGGTTATGCTCCTGGGCATACTGCAGGGCTCCCTGCAGGTTAAGAACCTGCTTGTGCTCCTGTGCCTGTGCCGGCAGCGTTGGCGCCAGGTATAAGCCTGCCAGTAGCAGCAGGGAAATGATGGCAGTCACAGGGCCTGTGGTCTGCAGCTTTTTCTCTTCCCGGGAGGTAAAGATAAAGTACAGGACCGGCAGCACGACCAGCGTGAGCAAGGTGGAGGTAAACAGCCCGCCGATCACGACTGTGGCCAGAGGCTTTTGTACTTCTGCTCCCGCAGAGGTGGACAGGGCCATTGGCAAAAAGCCCAGTGCGGCAACGGAGGCTGTCATCAGCACCGGGCGTAACCTGGCTGTGGTTCCCTGGATCACCCGATCATAGATATCCTTGACACCCTCTCGCTTCAGCTGATTGAAATAGCCGATTAGCACGATGCCGTTCAGCACGGCTACGCCGAACAGGGCAATGAACCCCACGCCGGCTGATATGCTGAAAGGCATGTCGCGGAGCCACAGGGCAAAAACGCCTCCGATGGCTGCTAAAGGTATAGCCGTGAAGATCAGCAGGCTTTGCTTGATGGAGTGAAAGGTAAAGTAGAGCAGGATCAGGATGAGCAGCAGCGCCGCAGGTACGGCAATCTGTAGTCTCTGCTTGGCATTTACCAGGTTCTCAAATTGACCGCCGTAGGTCACATAGTAGCCGGGAGGCAGTTGCAGCTGCTGCGAAACTTTACCTTTGATCTCATCCACTATTGACTCCACATCACGGTTGCGCACGTTGAAGCCCACTGTAATGCGTCGTCTTCCCTCCTCGCGGGAGATCTGCATCGGTCCATCCTCAAAGCTGATGTTAGCCACTTGCTGCAGCGGTACCTGTCCACCAGCAGGCAGGGGCACGTACAGGTTCTCGATGTCCTCTAGGCTCTGGCGGTAGTCCTGCTGCATGCGCACCACCAGGTCAAACCGGCGGTCGCCTTCATACACAGCGCCTGCCGCCTGACCCGCAAAGGCTGTACGGAGCACGGCGTTCACGTCCGTTACCTTTAGCCCGTACTGCGCCATGCGCGCCCGGTTATACGCTACCACAATCTGCGGCAGACCTGTGATCTCCTCTACAAAGATATCCTGGGCACCTTGCACCGGCTGAATGATCTTCTCTGCCTGCCGGGCCAGCTCGGTCAGCTTGTCCAGGTCTTCGCCGTAGATCTTAACGGCCACGTCCTGACGCACACCGGTGATCAGTTCGTTGAAGCGGAGCTGGATCGGTTGTTGGAAGCCGTAGTTGACCCCTGGCAGGGCGGCCAGGGCGGAGTCCATTCTGGCGGCTAGTTCTTCTCGGGTGCTGGCGCTGGTCCACTCATCCCGGTCTTTGAGCAGGATCATGACGTCTGCGGCCTCTATCGGCATCGGGTCAGTCGGGATCTCCGCCGTGCCGATCTTACCGATCACCTCTTTTACCTCCGGAAAGTTGCTGAGCAGGATCTCGCTGGCCTTTGTCGTTGTCTTGATCGTCTGCTCCAGCGATGCGCCGGGCACCAGGCGCAGGTCCATGGCAAAGTCACCCTCGTCCAATGTAGGTATAAACTCGCCCCCCATGCGGCTGAAGGTGAACAGGGCCAGGGCCAGCAGACCGAGTGCGACGCTCAGTACTATGGCTCTGCTCCGCAGCGCAAAGCGGATCACCGGCTGGTACCAGTGCATGAGGCGCTCCATGATGCGATCGGAGATATTGCGTTTGTGCTTGGTTTTTTTGCTCAGCACGAGCGTGGACACCATCGGTACGTACGTAAGCGACAGCAGCAGGGCACCCAGAATGGCAAAACTCACGGTTTGTGCCATTGGCCGGAACATCTTACCCTCAATACCCACCAGGAACATGATCGGCAGGTATACGATCAGGATGATGATCATACCGAAGGCCGCTGAGTTCATGATCTTGGAGGCGGCACTCTCCACCTCCTTGTCCATCTCTCGCTGCGTTAGCTTGCGCAGTGGCAGGGCTGCGTTTTTTACGATGATGAAGTGCAGCACCCCCTCCACGATGATCACGGCTCCGTCCACGATCAAGCCGAAGTCGATGGCCCCCAAGCTCATCAGGTTACCTGACACGCCAAACAGGTTCATCATGCTGATGGCAAAGAGCATGGACAGCGGGATAACCGAGGCTACCACCAGTCCGGCGCGCAGGTTGCCCAGCAGCAGCACCAGCACAAAGATCACGATCAGGCCCCCTTCTATCAGGTTAGTGGCCACGGTGTTCACCGCGCGGTCCACGAGCTCGCTGCGGTCCAGGTAGGCCTCTATCACCAGTCCTTCCGGCAGCGACTGTTGCACTTCCTCCACGCGCGCCTGCACATCCTTGATTACCTGGGAGGAGTTGGCGCCCTTGTACATCAGCACAATGCCGCCTACTACTTCGCCTTCGGTGTTGCGGGTGAGGGCGCCGTAGCGTACCGGGTGGCCATACTGCACCTGCGCCACGTCACTTACCAGCACAGGCACCCCATTGCGGTTGGTGACCACGATCTTCTCGATATCCTCCAGGGTGCTTACCATGCCCAGGCCACGGATAAAGAAGGCGTTCTGGTTTTTCTCGATATAGGCGGCACCGGTGTTCTGGTTATTCATGCTGATGGCATCGAGCACCTCCGGCACCGTCAGGTTCATGCTGCGGAGCCTGTTCGGGTTCAGGGCCACCTCGTATTCCTTCAGATAACCGCCAAAGCTGCTCACATCGGCCACGCCGGGTATTCCCAGCAGCTGCCTGCGCACGATCCAGTCCTGTACGGTGCGCAGCTCAGTGGCGTCGTACTTTTTTGGGCTGTCTTCGGTGGTATGGATGGTGTACTGGTAAATTTCCCCCAGCCCGGTGGTGATCGGGGCCATTTCGGGGGTGCCTACGCCCTCCGGGATGTCGTGCACGGCCTCATCCAGCCGCTCCTTGATCATCTGCCGGGCCAGGTATACGTCTACGTTATCCTTGAACACAACAGTGATAACGGAGAGGCCAAAACGGGACACCGAGCGCATTTCCTCTACGTCGGGCACGTTGGCCAGGGCTATTTCTATGGGGGTAGTGATAAAGCGCTCTACTTCCTGCGCTGCCAGCGTAGGCGAGGAGGTTACCACCTGTACCTGGTTGTTGGTGATGTCTGGCACAGCGTCCACCGGTAGCTTTGTCAGGTTATACACCCCGACCACGATCAGCACGAGTACCATCAGCCCTACCACCAGTTTATTGTGGATGGAAAAACTGATTATTTTTTCAAACATAATGTATAGCTTAATTCATCAAAAGGTAAACTATACCGAACACGCACCCATACATCCTGTTATACTATGGATGTAGATTTATGGACACAGTTGTTTGGGACACAGCTGTTTAAAGGTGCATGAGTGTTCGGTGACAGGAAATTAAGCCACCATTTGGGGGGGGTGCCAGATGGGATAGGTAAAATGCTTTTCGCCTGGAACAATGAAGGCAACCGGCTGTGGCTCTGGCTGCTCCACAGGTTTTCTGAACACGATTAATTCTGGCTCTACGGCAATGGTAAAGGTAGCGCAGCAGCCGCACCCGCAAAAGGTCGGGCAGGAATCGTCATGAAAAGGGCTCTCGCCGGTGGTTTGGGCTACATCCCGCAGGTCCGGGTGGTGCTCATGCCGGTCCAGCACCTGGTCGGTGCAAGGCAGGCAAGCCATCCAGAAGAGGTAGAGCGAGAAAAGGAGCGCCACGTTTTTCATCTATACAAATATAAGTGGTGGGAGGCTAATGTTTGCTGCCGGAGCCTAATTCAGAATAAATCTTAACTGCAGGAGGTGTTTTTTTAGCTGATTATCTATATAAAATAGTAGGGAATAAAGCTTTGTCGGAAATATTTAGGAAATTTATGTTTTCTCAGGCAACCCCTCCCCTGTGCGCTGCATCTTAGGGTTAAAGAGCTTAAGTGCTCACGAAAAGGCGATGTAAGTATAATCTTCTGTATTTGAAAAACATTTACCCAGCGTGACGGAATTAGAACTGATAGCAGGATGCCAGCGGGCAGACAGCAAAGCACAGAAGCTCTTGTACGAGCGCTTTGCCGGCCCCATGTACGGTGTGTGCCTGCGCTACCTTAAGCATCAGATGGATGCTGAGGAGGCCCTGCTGAACGGGTTTATGAAGATCTACCAGAACATAGGCCGCTTTGAGGCGAAAGGCAGCTTCGAAGGCTGGGTACGTCGCATCATGGTGAATGAGGCGCTTGCTTTCCTCCGGAAGAAAGAGCCTTTGCACCTGGCGATCGAGGACAGTGCGATACAGATAGCGGGTGTTGGCGCAGCAGATCATGACCTG
>JAJLKL010000046.1:0-39420 GCA_033838975.1 Hymenobacteraceae bacterium
CAACTACTCCCCTTCTGTGGCGCACCTGGTAGTTGTGGGTGACATCACGGAGAAAGAGATCATGGGTAAGCTTAACTTCCTGCAGAACTGGAAGAAGAAGGATGTCAAATTGGCTGCTGATACGAAGGCGCCGGCTATCGACAAGACGCGCATCTACTTGGTAGACAAGCCGGATGCGGCCCAGTCAGAGATCAGGATTGGCTATGTGGCGATGCCGTACGACGCAACCGGCGAGTACTACAAGGCTGGCCTGATGAACTATGCCCTGGGTGGTGCCTTTAACAGCCGCATCAACCTGAACCTGCGCGAAGATAAAGGCTATACCTACGGGGCCCGCTCCTACTTTGGCGGCAGCCAGTTTGCCGGTCCGTTCACGGCCTCTGCCGGCGTGCGTGCCGATGCCACAGCGGAGTCTGTTACAGAGTTCATGAAAGAGCTGACAAACTTCCACAAAGGCGGTATAAGCGAGGACGAGCTGAAGTTCATGAAAAGCTCCATCGGCCAGTCGGATGCGCGTAAGTACGAAACCCCGGGGCAGAAAGCCGGCTTCCTGGGCCGTATCATCGAGTACAACCTGGACAAGAACTACGTGAAAACGCAGACCGATATCCTCAACAACATCACGAAAAAGGACATTGATGCGCTGGCAAACAAGAATCTGCCGGTAAACAACATGCACATTGTTGTGGTGGGTGATAAGAAAACGGTACTGCCAAAACTACAAGCACTTAACTATGAAGTAGTTGAGCTGGATACAGATGGTAACCCCATCGGAAGCTCGGCCGTACGATAAAGTACATACAACACTTTAGACAAAGCCCCTGAGACTCTCAGGGGCTTTTTTGTTTTGCACTGTTTCCGGGCTGTTTTAACAGTAAGCGCACAAATTCAGTATATGCTCACAAGCGTAACGAAAACAACAAACGCTGTGCAGAGGCTAAAAAAGAATTAATTTTGGGCCGATCACAAGTATAGCCGCAACTTTTCGTTGCACTGTTTGAGAATAAAATGAATAGCATGAGAAAATTAATTTACACTCCTTTTTGGTTACTTGGCCTGGTAAGTATGCTTCTGCTAAGCAGCTGTGAGGACAATGATGGCGTGATCTTTTCTACGCAGGACGACATTAAACTGGGGCAACAGGTATCACATGAAGTGGACTCCACTTACCGGGCAAAGGGGCAGCTGCTGGAGCGTAACAGCGCCAATGCGCAGGCCTACCAAAGCCTGGACCGTATCGTGAACCGCGTGCTCAACTCAGGTAATGTAAAGTATAAGACAGAGTTTCCCTGGACTGTGAAGATCATCAAAGATGATCATACGCTGAACGCCTTCGCCACACCGGGCGGGTATATCTATGTGTTTACGGGGCTGATTAAGTACCTGAACGACGAAGACCACTTTGCCGGGGTGATTGCCCATGAGATAGCCCACGCCGACAAGCGCCACAGCGTTAAGCAGCTGCAGCGCGACTATGGAATCGCCATACTCCTATCGGTAGCGCTCGGGAACAACCCGGGCACTCTCCAGCAGATCGCCGGCCAGCTGACGGGTACCCTGGCTGGGCTCAAGTTTAGCCGCGATGCAGAGACAGAAGCAGACGAGGCCTCTGTCAGTTACCTGTCGGGCACCGAGTACTATGCCTGTGACGGTGCAGCCGGGTTCTTCATTAAAATGGAGCAGGAGTCGCAGCAAGGTACTCCGCCAGAGTTCCTGAGTACGCACCCAAGCCCCGGCAACCGTATACAGCATATACAGCAACTGGCGCAGGAACGAGGCTGCAGCACGGCCTCTGCACCAGACAATGACTTTAATCAACTGAAAACCGCTCTTAAACTATAAATTACGAATGCCTGCCCTTAACCTGCAGGCATTTCTTTTTTAGGACTATGAAAAATCTGAAGAAAAAAGCCGTTAAATCTGTACTCAAGGCCGAGGAAAAGCTCGACCTCCTCACCTTTAACCTGAAAAATAAGCTAGGGCTCAACCGGCCACTCCAGATCGTGCCCTACCGCAGCTACGGAACCCCGGACAGGCTCTATGTGAAGGGGCGTGTGCTGGTGAACAAGGGGATCAAACAGTCAGAGGAGACCCATACTGTCTGGGAGAACCTTCTGAACATGTACCGCCGGTTCGAGACGGACGAAATACCGAATGCCCGGGTACAGCTCTGCCTGCAGGGAGAGGTGCACGAGATCACCACCGACATAGAAGGCTATTTTGTGATGAACCTGATGCCTAAGGAGCCGCTGCAGCTCGACGACATTTGGCACCCTATAGACCTGAAACTGGTCTATGCCCCTGTCAAGTTTGAGGAAGGCATCACAGAGACAGCTTACGTGCTGGTGCCGCCACCCGATGCGGAGTACGGTATCATCTCAGACATCGACGATACCATCGTACACACAGGAGCCACGAGCCTCCTGCAAACCGGTAAAAATGTACTCCTGAACAATGCCCACACGCGCATTCCTTTCCATGGGGTGTCGCAGTTTTACCGTTCGCTTCAGCTGGGACGCAATGGCAAGCGCAATAACCCTTTCTTCTATGTGTCGAGCAGCCCCTGGAACAATTACGATTTGCTGTACCACTTCCTGCAGCTAAACGAGATCCCGGAGGGCCCCCTCCTGCTGCGTGACTTTGGGCTGGATGAGAACAAGTTTCTGTCATCTGACCACATGAGCCACAAGTATAAAGAGATCGTGAACCTGCTGATCACATACCCCAGCCTTAATTTTATTCTTATAGGCGACAGCGGACAGCAGGATGCTAAAATTTATAGTGAGGTGGTGAAAAATCACCCGGGGCGCATCATGGCCATCTACATTCGGGATGTAAACATAGCCAAACGCACCAAAGTGGTGAACAAGATACAGGATGAGTTGAAGGAAAGCGGTGAAGTAGAGATGCTGCTGATAAAAGACACTGCCGCCGCAGCCGAGCATGCCGCTGAGTGTGGCTACATTTTCACAGAGCAAGTGAAGGAAGTGGAACGAGAGGTGGAACTGGACGAAGAGGGGGATAAATAAGGTTTTTATCTGCTACACTGCTGAAGCCCCTCTGTGCTGTTTGCCATAGAGAGGCTTTTGCCTTACTGAAGCAGCCATAGCTTAGCTGGAGTGGTCCGCTACGATCTTCCAGCCATCCGCAAATTTTCTGAAGATCACGGAGAAATGCCCCTCCAGATCGCCCTTGGCCTCCTCACGCTGCAGGTGCCACTTGCCCACTACCAGCATACTCTCTGCCGAAAGCTCGCGCATCTCCTTCAGGTCGAAGGTAAGTGTACCCATGGCAGCTGCATCCGGGTAGCCGCGCCTGTAATTGTCCAGTGTTTGCTGCCAGCCGTAGGTAAGGCCACGTGAGCCGATAAACAGCAAAGAATCGGATTTCCAGTAGCCCTGCATGTAGCACTCCAGGTCTCCTTTGCTCCAGCAGTCGCTTTGCGTGGCCAGCACCTCTCTGATCTCTGTTTTATCAGAGTCAGTAGTTTGAGAGGCTGTGTTTTGTGTGGCCTGCTGCTCCTGCTGGCAAGCCTGTAGCAGCATGAACAGCCCCGCAACAGTTAGCGAAAATTTACTTCTTGTCTTCATTGTCTTCAGGAAGTATAGATTTGATATACGTGGTTCCGCCCAGGCGCCCCATGGCCCTTGCGATACGCGACCGCCGCGTAAGCACATAACCGGATGGGTTCCTGGCCGAGTACTTTATCGGGTTTGGCAACACTGCGGCAAGTAAGGCTGCCTGCTGGCGCCCCACATCTTTTGCCGGCTTTTTGAAGTATGCCTGTGAAGCAGCCTCTACCCCGAACACGCCATCTCCCATCTCCGCAATGTTCAGGTACACCTCTATAATGCGCTCCTTGCCCCAGAGCACCTCAATAAGCACCGTGAAGTAAGCCTCCACGGCCTTCCGGAAATAGCTGCGCCCATGCCACAGGAACACATTTTTGGCTACCTGCTGGCTGATCGTGCTGCCCCCGCGTATCCGGCCTCCTTTCCGGTTACGCTTAAAAGCATCCATGATGGCGTCAAAATCAAATCCGTGATGCTCCAGGAACAGCTGATCTTCCGAGGCAACTACTGCCAGGGGCAACTGCGGGGACATTTCTTCCAAAGGAACAAATGTATAACGTATGGCCGGGTTTTCTTTTCCGGCCGCTCCGGCCTCCGCCCGGCGCTGCATCATATGCAGTGTGGCCGGAGGTGCTACCCATCTGTATAATAACACCCATGCTACACTCAGCAGAAAAAGGCTCAATACCAACTTAACGAAAAGCAGCTTTACTTGTCTAAGCCCCAAGCGCTTTTTACTCATTCTATTACTCGCATTTAAGGGCGCAAAGGTAGAGAGTTTGCACTATATTCCTAGTGCCGCGCTCTACTTTCGGCTCAACGTGACGCCTCAATACAGCGTAGTTCTAGTATTGCAAATGTTCATCTGCCTGTGTTTCGGCAACTGCTTTCCATGCCCGGTCAATGCAGTGAGGTGCATACCGATAACATTTCAGGTACAAAACGATTATCACTAGAGAAGAACGAGAGAAAATGCCATGTCTAAATACCTCCCCCTCTTTCCACTAAGTATTGTAGTGTTTCCGGGCGAAAAGCTAAACCTGCACATTTTTGAGCCGCGTTACAAGCAGCTGGTGCTGGACTGTGTGGAAGCGGGTAAAACGTTCGGCATCCCAACGTATATCCAGGACGGCGTAGGCCTTTTCGGCACTGAGATTGAGATCCTGAACCTCGAGAAAAGATATGAGAACGGGGAAATGGACATCAGAACCAGGGGAATAGGCATTTTTAAGATCCTGCAGTTTGACAAAATGGCCCCGGGCAGGCTGTATGCGGGTGGAGAGGTAGAGCAGGTAGAGGACCAGGATGATGAGGACATCATCACAAAGATGAAGATCAGGGAGAGCGTTAAGCAGCTGTATGATGCCCTTGGCTTAATCAATTTGTACATGGAGCTGCCAGAGGACTTCAAGAGCTATGACATCGCGCATCAACTGGGCTTTTCTACAGAGCAGGAGTACGCCCTGCTGCAGCTGCAGAGCGAAGGCGAAAGGCAGGAGGTTATCTTACAGCACCTGCAGCATATTCTACCCATCGTGCTGGAAACGGAGCGGTTAAAAGAGCGGGTAAAACTGAACGGCCATTTCAAGAACCTGACGCCGCCCAACTTTTAAACATATCCAGAAAACGTACCCATACACATATGCTGACCTATTTTTTGATCATCGTCCCCACGCTTTTTATCTCCTTCCTGGCTTTTAGTTACTGGCAGGAGCGGAAGTATAGGCGCAAACCCTTTTATAAGCTGGCAGATGTGGGGTGGCAACACTACAGCCCGCCAGCAGAGGCCGGCCTGGTACATTCGGTAGCCATGCTGGGTGATGTGGGAGCCGTGGCCCTGGACGGCACAGACCCTGTTATCCGTTTACTGGACAAATGGAAAAATGAAGCCGGGGATGCCGGCACAGTCCTGTTCCTGGGAGACAACCTCTACCCCATTGGCCTTCCTGAGACCGGAAACCGCCACCGCGACGCAGCCGAGCAGCGCCTGGACCTGCTCACTGATACGGTTCGTGACTTCAAAGGAAGGGGAATCTTTATCAGCGGCAACCATGATTGGCTGAAAGGGCGCACAGGCGGCTACAAACAAATGCTGCGGCAGGAGGAGTATGTGCTGGAACGGCTACAGGATGAGCAGAGTTACCTGCCCCCGAGAGGCTGCCCGGGGCCTTCCAGCGTGCAGCTGGCCGATGGCCTGCTGCTGGTCGTGATCAATACGCAGTGGTTCGTGCAGCGTGGCGAAAAGCCACTGGGGAAAGAGTTTGGTTGTCCGTACTCCGATATCGAGCAGTTCTTCCTGAACCTGCATGACCTGCTGCGCCGCAACCGGCACCAGCGGATACTGGTGGCGGCCCACCACCCGCTCTACAGCAACGCCCTGCACGGGGGCAAGTTCACGATCAAGCAGCACGTTTTTCCGCTTACAGCCGCACATAAGCGTTTCTACATTCCTCTGCCCATCTTCGGGTCCCTGTATCCGTTCTACAGGCAGCTTTTCGGAGCCTACGAGGACATGGCGCACCGTAAGTATAAAAAGATGCGCAAGCGGCTCCTGCGCATTCTGAACCGCTTCGATAACATCATTTACGTGGCCGGGCACGACCACAACCTGCAGCACTTTGAGGTGCAGCACAACCATTTCATTGTGAGCGGGTCAGGGAGTAAAACTGCCTTTGTGAAGAAAGGCGGTAAAGCTACCTTCACCCTCGAGGAGCTTGGCTTCTTTATCCTCAACTACTATGACAACGGCGAGGTGTGGATAGAGGCCCGTGCCGTAGCCGAGGCAACGGATGAGGGAATCGTGGTGTTCAGGAAGAAACTGCGAAGTATTTTACAGCCAGTGAAGGAGCAGGTTGCCTGACCGCCTCCTTACTAGTCCTCATCTTCCGGCAAGGGCAAGATAACTTTAAGGCTTTTCGGCTTGATCTCTACTTTGATAACCTCTCCCAGGTCCACAGGCTCCCCGTCTATGTGCATTACCTCATGATCCAGGTTGTAAATGGTGGCTTTTCTGCAGGTAAAGCGTTTCGTGTACACGGAGGTGTCGATGCTGTCGGTGTACAGTTTGTAGAGTATACCGATACCGGCCGCTTTGGGGAACGGCTCGATTAGGCAGATCTCAAAGCGGCCATCGTTCAGAATGCCGTTCGGGTTGATGTTGGCGTTTGTCCCGAAAGCGTTGGCGTTGGCAATGGTTACCATAAATGCCTGCCCCTCAAACACACCGCTGTCTGTCTCTACCCGGTAATGCTTGGATTCATAGCCCAGGTACTCCTGCATGGCGATCCAGGCATAGGAGCCCGGGCCACGAGTGTCTCCTTCGCAAAACCTTTTTACCACCAGGGCATTAAAGCCAAGGTCGCTGAGGTGGATGGAGGGCATGCCGTTGATGGTGACCGTGTCGATGTTGCGGATAACGTGCCGGTGTATCAGCTCCAGCGCGTCCTCTATGTCCTGCGGTATGTGCAGGTCTTTGGATAAACCGTTACCTGACCCCAGGGGTACGATCCCCAGGGGGGTGGTGGTGCCAATCAGCAGTGAGCCAACAATGCTTACGGTGCCATCGCCGCCTATGGCAAATACACCGTCATAGTTATTTTCACTGAGCTTTGCCTTTATCTCCTCTCTATCGTTCTCCCCGGTCGTTTTTAGTATGCTGTAGTTGATCCGGTGCTGGTTACAGATGGCTATGATCTCCTCTTCCAGGTCTTCCTTATCCACATCACCGGCAATAGGGTTGATGACGAACAAAAGGTTGTTATACTGCATGTTTACGGACATAGGTTTGTAGTGCTTTTACTTGTTGCTCTGTACGGAAAATACAGGCCTGGCGTGGCATAAAAAGAAAAACTAACCCTAGCTACTAAGGTTAGTTTTCCCCGTCAGCGCCTGCCGACGTGCCGGCTTTTCAAGCTTACTTGTTAGAAGATTTAGAGCCAGAGGGTTTGGAAGAAGTGCTGCCAGAGCTGCTGCTCTTGGCCGAAGTAGACTTGTTTGCATCTGTTTTAGCAGAAGCAGACGAAGTGCCGGACTTCATATCCCCTTTCTTTTTCTGATCTTTGTTAGTTGCCATAGTCTTACTCGCTTTCATGTACAGTACACGTTGCGGCATAGGTATTAGCACTGCACTGGCAGTGCGACGTAGTTTTAGATACAACCATAGCTATAGTTGTACAAACCTTTATACAGGCACTTTAACGTAAAGTTGTTGCTTAAGCCAGATTTATTTAGGGCATGTTTACATTTCGCTTTTACAGGCGACAGCGGGCCGGAAAGGGCGCTGGCGAAGCAGTGCTTGGGCTATGGAGCCACGCTCTGGGACGGAAAGAGCGCGAAAGGAAGTTCCTTTATGGCGCGCTTTGGCAGCGCAAAGGGTGCGTTTTGAACAGGCGCTTATCGCGTCAGGCCCTCGGGTAAGCCATTCGGGTATTCTTCCTGGATAGCCTGTTCTATTTGGGCCACACGGTTGCCGGGGTTAGGGTGTGTCTGCAGGAATTCAGGCCCTCTGGCTCCCCCACTCGCCTCCTCCAGAATCCGCATCACTTCGATCATTGCCCTTGGGTCGTAGCCTGCCGCGCCGGTCAGCTGTACCGCTAAGCGGTCCGACTCCAGCTCATCCTCCCGGCCGTAACGCATGTTCATGAGCTTGCCGATCATGGCGGCCGCCACGGCCCCGCTTCTGCTGGCCGGGTTGTCGGGGTCATACGTGGCGATGGCGGCTGCACCGCTCAGGCCCTGCGTTAGCTTTGCCTTGGCTAACTGCTGCGCTGAGTGTCTGGCTACCACATGCCCTATCTCGTGCCCAAGTATACCTGCCAGCTGCGCCTCAGAGTTTAGCTTCCTTAAGAGCCCTGCCGTGATAAAGATCTGGCCACCTGGCAAAGCAAATGCATTCACGGTCTGCTCGTCGGCCAGCAAATGAAAATCGAAATCGTAAGGGGTTTCGCTCACGCGGGTGTTCTGCACCAGTCGCTGCCCGATGGCCTTCACCTCTGCCGCGGCTTCTCTGTCAGGGTGCAGCCCGCCGTATTGCTCAGCCATTTGCGGGGCCGCCTGAAGTCCCAGGGCTATCTCCTGCTCCACCGTCATGTCCACATGCTGCTTCTCTCCGGTGAACTCATTCTGTTCTGTGCTGCACCAGTAGGTCACCAATGACACAGCGGCAATCAGAATGGCTACTATAAACTTTATAATCGCTTTCATAATCTACTGTTTACTTTCATTTGTTCATGCCACAGGCATTACCCATGGTTGCCTATACGGAAAATGGCGGCTTCTGAATGCGTTGAGTGTCAAGGAAGGGAAACGGCTGCTGTGGCCACAGGTTGCGGCCATTAAGTAAGAGCTGAGAGGCCAGTATACAGTATACCTTTCTGAACTGAAAAGCTTTTTAAAGGGAACGTTTGCACCGCAGGTATAAACCGACACGGCTTGGTTGAACATATACGCTTACAAACAAAAAGGTCTCTGCAGTAGCTACAGAGACCTTTTTGGCGATCGGTGTTAGTATAATCAGATGCTGATGTTGTTGCCTGCACCCTCCACCGCAAACGCCTCCACCGCTGATGAGGCATTCAGATAATTAGAGGTATAGGCTTTGTCGTTTCCGTGGATGTAAAGGACCGTTTTGTTTTTGATGGTTTCTATGATATCCTTCGAGATCTCCCGGGGTACGGACGGGCACCCCAGACTTCTTCCCAGGCGGCCATTCTGCTTCACGAAAGCCTCGCTTACGTAATCGGCACCGTGCAGTACGATGGCACGGGCCATGGCATTAGAGTTAAACTTCTCGTCCATTCCAGCCAGGCGAAGCGAGAGACCGTGCTTGCCATAGTAAGGGGCATCGGTCACATAGAAGCCAAGGCTGCTCATATAGGAGTTTGGCTGGTTGGAGAACTTTACTGCCTTGTCGTTGCCGGTGTTTCTGCCGTGTGCCACCAGTGTGTGAAACAGAACTTTCTGTGATTTCAGGTCGATTGTCCAGAAGCGCTTATGAGCACTTGACTTCGTAAAATCCACCACTGTCAGGATTGACTTGCCTTCTGCTATTTTGTTTTGCCGCTTCAGGTTCTGGAAGCCGACGTAAGCCTTCTGAAACACGTCAAAGGACAGGCCTTTGTCTGCAAGCCCGGCCTTTTCATAGACCCCTTTGGTGTGAGTGTCAAAGGCTAGTTGCTTTTCTGCCAATGAGCCGCCTGAGTTGATAGCCTCCACTGCTGTGGAGGTTAAACCTAAGGCCTCTGCACTGGATTTGGCAGTGTTGGAAGCAGGTGAGGTGAAAGATAATAGACCGAGGGTTAATGAGGTTATAAATACTCTTAACATAGGTTTTATAGCTTCTGTTTTACGCAATTGAGTTAAGTGAACAGGTTTAGGGGCATTAATTGTTCCTCTCTTAGGTAATCTGTTTAAAAGAATAACTTTATGTGGCATGCGTAGTGCTCTTATTATCAGTAACGTAGCACGGGTAGCAGGTATTTTAATGAAATGGGAAAATTTGCCTTTACGTGTGAGCCACTTCCTGATTTTTTAAGCCTGAACTTGTGTAACAGGGGAACATGCTGCAACTTTATGGCCATAAAAGAAAAAAATGCTAAGACGTTATTTATCCACCCCCCTTTTTGTGCTGCTGATACTCGGCGCCTGCAGCACCCCTGAGAGCCTGCAGGGCTTTGACAGTGAAACCTGGAAGGCCGATCGCTATGGCTGTGAAGGCGGCCGCCAGGCTATGGTAGATGAGTTTGAGGGCATACGCCGCGAGCTGTACGGCAAGAAGGAATACGTTATCAGAAATGTGTTGGGAAAGCCTGACAGTGAGGAGCTGCTTGAGCGCAACCAGCGCATCTATTATTACTACATTGAACCGGGTACACAATGTACGGAACGTAACCGCCTGTCGGAGGCAAACCGGGTGGAGGTGCGGATAAACCCTACTGGTAAAGTATCTGAGGTTACCTATAAAGCCCCTGTTACCACAGCACAGCCCGGATAATACCCGGGCTGTGCTGTTCATGCTCTACAATTTAACCTGCCTATTCGTCCCCTTCACTTACATAGGGCAAAGTCGCCCGTCCCTCCAATGCAAGGTAGTGAAGCAGTTGTTCCTGGGTGAGCACCTCTTCCAGTGCCTTGTCATTCTTCAGGTGCACGCCGAAGATCGCCTTGGAACGTAAGAGCGCGTCTTCTTTATACAGTTGCTCCATCTCCTGTATTTGCCTGTAGCGTTCAGTATTCAGTAGCCCCACCTTTGCCTGCTGTTCTGGGTTCAGGCCCAGCTCCTGCTGCATTTCAAAGGTCAGTAAGGCAGCACCCTCTATTGTCACAGTTAATACCTGCTTGTCCAAGGCATCGTCTGTCACACGCAGGTGTTGTGCCTGAGCACAGGTGAACATGAAGAGGGCAATAGTGAAAAGTATAACTTTTTTCATTTTATGAACCGAATTCCCCGTTGCGGGACAATACACTTGTTGTTACTAAGTACCTTCAACGTATAAATGCGGGATATGTTGATTCTTTTCTTTTATATATATTATATTTTTTAGATAAGCGGACCTAAACAGCCATCCTGATTCTATATTACTATTTTTATGAATCATTAACTCATTTAAGGAATATCTGATCAAAATCTTATATATGCAACTATTGGTGTTTACCGGGGTATAACTAAGTAAGCAGACACAAATAGTATTTTTATAAGTACAACCGCAAACCCGCCAGTAAATGGCTTTGCTTTAAAGACAAAAGAATGAGAACAACACATTACAACCCGAGTAAGTTGGAGGTGAATTTTGCAAAAGCATTCAAAGATCTTACACCACAGCTGGAAGATAAATTAGATGAAGGTGAACAGGTTGTAAACATTGAATCGATACACAATGCTGATAACCCTATGGTCATCTTTAAACTGAAAGACAGAGAAGGCGATATGCACGAGGTGGTGGTACAGATCATCCAACGTCCAGACAGTATCGTAAAGTAAGCAACAGTTATAAACCATAAACCGACGGCGGCCACTGATTCACTTCAGTGGCCGCCGTCGGTTTATGTAAGGCTGGGTGATCAGCTCAGGGGCTCCCAGGTACTTTGTGCTCACGGCGCTTGAAATACTGCATGGCTATAAAGGCGATCATAAACCCGGATATTAACCCCTCCAGCATTAGCACCGAAAAGATGACCACACCTGGGGTTGCCTGTATGCGTTCCCCGAAATACTGGTCTGCAGTAAGCATCTCGACCATCTCCTCTCCCCCAACTTTGATGTAGATCAGCATAAAGGAGGCAAACAGCACGGTGGCCACTACCGCCGTGATCGCGCCTGTACCCAGCCCCCTGAAATAGCCAATGTTACCATGAACACTGATCTTATAGGCTCTGATCGCCAGCGTTACGCCTATGGCCATGAGCAGTCCGTTCAGGAAGCGTAATTCAACAATATGCACAAGGCCTAGTAACTTCATTAAAAAGAAGTAAACAATAAGCCCTATGGCGGTAAACAAGCCATACTTCAGGCCTACTTTCTCCATAATTCTTTATGTATAAAGGGTGACAATAAAATGAATCATGCCGCATTAAACGCGCTCCGATACGGTATGGTCCGGGCGCTTAAACCATTGCATGGCTATAAACGCGATCAAAAAGCCCGGTACTGTACCGTAAACAATGGTCAGGATAAAGAGCCACAAAAGGGAAATGCTCTCAGGGAAAAGGGCGCTGGCCTGCAGGTTGGCCAGGTAAGTAGCATCCAGCAAGCTGATGTATATAGCGAGGAAAACAGCGAGGATGGAGGAGGAAACAACTCCTACCGTTGCACCGATCCCTAGCCCCTGAAAGTAATTTATCATACCATTTCTTATCTTTTTGAATTTAGAAATGGCTACTACAATCCCGATGATCAGGAATAGGCCGCTGAAAAAGGATAACTCAACAATATGAAGAAGCCCAAATAGTCTCATGATCAGAAAATATGCTATGTGAGCAATCCCCACATAGATACCATACTTCGTTGCGACCATTTGGTAAGTAACGTTTGTAGATGCCATGTTATTTTAAATTATTTTATTCAAATAAATACTTTAAAATGAACAGATTAGCTGTCTGTTTGGTTAATGGAGCAGTGCCATGTACCGGCACATGCATACCAAAGGGTATCAGCTACTGTATATTATTAAAACTATATACTAAAGAAAGACGGGTGGCGTTGTGCTTTGTAGCATAATTTTTTCTTCCGGAAAGCAGAATTGTCTGGCTAAAAATGTCTTAGGCATCCCCAGTAATAAACATTTAACACGCAGTTTAGCGCTCTTTTCGTCATTCCCGGCTTTTATTTTGTAGTTTTGCACCCGGTGTACATTTACTTGTTCAGTATAAATCAATTTCTCATATATAGCTCTCTATGATAAGTACCTCAAATGTTAGCCTGTCCTACGGCAAGCGTACATTATTTGAAGACGTAACCATAAAGTTTACACCTGGTAACTGTTACGGTTTGATCGGTGCCAACGGTGCGGGTAAGTCTACTTTTTTGAAAATACTATCCGGCGAAATAGAGCCGAACACGGGTACGGTTGATATTCCGGCTAACGCCCGTTTGGCGGTTCTGAAGCAGAACCACTTTGAGTACGATGAGTTTCCTACCCTGCAGACAGTGATCATGGGCCATAAGCGCCTTTGGGATATCATGCAGGAGAAGGACGCGATCTACGCGAAGCCTGACTTTAGCGAAGAGGACGGTGTGCGTGCCGCCGAGCTGGAAGGAGAGTTTGCCGATATGGAAGGCTGGAATGCAGAATACGAGGCAGCGGAACTGTTGAGCGGACTTGGCATCGGGGAAGAGCTGCACTACTCCCTGATGAAAGACCTGAGCGGTAGTGAAAAAGTACGCGTTCTCCTGGCGCAGGCCCTTTTCGGAAACCCTGACATCCTGCTGCTCGACGAGCCTACCAACCACCTGGACGCCGAGTCGATCATGTGGCTGGAGAACTTCTTGGACAACTTTGCCAATACGGTAATAGTCGTGTCGCACGACCGTCACTTCCTGGATGCCGTGTGTACGCACGTGGCCGACATCGACTTTGGAAAGATTCAGATGTTTGCCGGTAATTACTCTTTCTGGTATCAGTCCAGCCAGCTGGCCATGAAACAGCGCTCAGACGCCAATAAGAAAGTGGAGGACAAGCGTAAGGAGCTGGAAGAGTTTATCCGCCGCTTCAGCGCCAATGCCTCTAAGTCTAAGCAGGCAACGTCGCGCGCCAAGTTGCTGGAAAAGCTGACAGTGGAGGATATCAAGCCTTCTTCGCGTAAGTACCCATACATTGCCTTCAAGCCGGAGCGTGAGGCAGGTAACCAGATCCTGAATGTTGAGGGCATCAGCAAGTCCATCGATGGGCAGCCTATCTTTACGGACATCAGCTTTATGGTGGACAAAGGGGACAAGATCGCGGTAATTGGCCGCAACGACCTGGCTGCCTCTACTTTCTTCAAGATCCTGTTCGATGAGGCGAAAGCAGACAGCGGAGAGTTCAAATGGGGTACCACCATCACCTCGTCTTTCTTTCCGAAAGACAACGCCGAGTTCTTTGATACAGACCTGAACCTGGTAGACTGGCTGCGTCAGTACTCAGTAGAGAAGGACGAAAGCTTTATCCGTGGCTTCCTGGGCCGTATGCTGTTCTCTGGTGAGGAATCACTGAAAAAGGCAAATGTACTGTCAGGAGGCGAGAAAGTGCGTTGTATGTTCTCCAGAATGATGCTACAGTCAGGTAACGTGCTGGTGTTTGACGAGCCGACAAACCACCTGGACCTGGAATCGATCACTGCGCTGAATAACTCGCTGCAGGACTTTGACGGCACCATCCTGTTCTCCTCGCATGACCTTCAGTTTGTGGATACGATCGCCAACCGTATTATTGAGTTAACGCCGGGCGGAATCATTGACAAGCGCATGTCTTACGAGGAGTACCTGTCTGATGAGACAATCAAAGAGCTGCGCAAGAAAATGTATGCTACGGCCCTGGTGTAAAATCAGCAGATAAGTTATTAGCAAAAAGATCTTTGTCCGTATCACTAATATATATGGATAAAGATCTTTTTCCGTATAAAGCATAGATGACGTAATCACAATCAACATTCACAGATATGCCCACGCACTTACGCTACATTCTACTTTCAGGCTGTTTACTCTTTGTCACACTGTTTACCGAAAGTGCCTTTGCGCAGGTTGAGCCCGATACGGTGCGCCGGAAGCAGGAGCTGCCAACAGGACCGCCAATGCCCACACCGCGCAACGATCAACGGCAGCCGCGCGTGCTGGAGCAGCCTCCGGTAGAGGCTAAACAGGAAGTGATCAAGGATCGCGAGCTGCAGGAGAAAACCCCGCTCATTGACCGGCTGTACTTTGGCGGCAGCTTTGGCCTGCAGTTTGGCACATATACCAACATTTCGCTTCTGCCAATAGTGGGCTACAGAGTAACCGATCAGTTTAACGTAGGCGGGGGAATTGTGTATCATTTCATCCGCTCAAACAGGGTCACGCTGCAGAATTACGGCGGGCGTGCCTTTGCGCAGCACGAGATACTAGGTGGCCTGCTAAACAGTGGTGCCGTGGTGGCACATGCCGAGTATGAGCTACTGAGCGTAGAGCAGCTCTGGTTTGTCGGCAGAGGCTACGAGACAAGAAGGGTATCGGTAGGTATGCCCATGGCCGGCCTGGGGTACCGCCAGCGCATCAGCGACAAAGCATCCTTCGACTTACTGGTTCTCTACAATTTCAACGAGGTAAACTCCCCCTACTCCAACCCGGTAATAAGGGCTGGCTTTAATATACCGTTCAGGCGTTAAGCCCTGCCGCTTCAGATATAAAATGGGCAGCCAGTAACCTGGCTGCCCATTCTTGTTTTAAAGGTATGATACACGTAGCGTCAGCCGCGTATGAGTCGCAGCAGCACCACAATGATGGCAATAACTAGTAAGATGTGAATCAGGCCACCCACGGCATCAGGGAATCCCAGGAAACCGATGAGCCAGAAAATCACAAGTACTACAGCTATAATATACAATAGATTTCCCATAGTTTTGTTGTTTAGTGTGTCAAATAGTTGATTCAGTATACTTTATAACGAGTATTTACTGATCAGGTTAAGCCTCGGCGGTTATCCCCGTATCAGGCGTAGCAGGACAGCTATCACGGCTATTACCAGTAACACGTGGATAATGCCACCTACTGCATCCGGGAAGCCCAGAAAGCCGATCAGCCAAAAGATCACCAATACTACTGCGATTATATAAAGTAAATTTCCCATAGTTTTATTTGTTTATACTCTAATTTAAACCACCTGCCTGGCTGCCGGCCATTCGGCCATACACCTGCAGATTTGTATTATTCTGTTCTAGCTTGTACGCAGCTATATTTTAAAAGATTTATATAATAGCACTTTTTTGCATGATAAATTTAATGCAGCCGTATCTAACCCCTCTCCTGCTCCACTTAAGGCCAAACCTTAACCTGTTCTATATCAGCATCGATAAGGGCCCATATTCCACTGGCCATGCGCGGGCAAAAAATGTATCAGGTTCTCGGGGCAGTGCTGTTCCCGGAAAACTTTTATTTGACGGCCGGCTACCAAACGAATAGCAGTCTTTCAAGAGCAAGTAGATTTAGCCGCAGCATAAGCTTATTTCTGTTAGTTTTGTAAGGATATTTAACCTATATACTTATTCGACCTATGAAGAAAGTTGCAGTAATAGGTTCTGGCACAATGGGCAACGGCATAGCTCATGTGTTTGCACAGAACGGCTTCCTTGTTTCACTTGTAGATATTTCGGAAGAGGCTTTGCAAAGAGCCCTCGGCACTATTTCAAAAAACCTGGACCGCATCATTGCTAAAGGCAATCTGACGGAGGATGAAAAGACAGAGACGCTGAACAATATCACCACCTACACAAACATGCAGGATGGCGTAAAGGATGCTGATCTTGTTGTGGAGGCTGCTACTGAAAACGCGGACCTGAAACTAAAGATCTTTCGCGACCTGGATAGCTATGCTAAGCCTGAGGCCATTCTTGCCTCTAACACGTCCTCTATCTCCATCACCAAAATTGCTTCGGTGACCAACCGCCCCGAGAAAGTAATCGGCATGCATTTCATGAACCCGGTGCCGGTAATGAAACTGGTGGAGGTGATCCGCGGCTACTCTACTTCTGATGAGGTAACCAGCACAGTGGTGGAGCTATCCAGGAAACTGGGGAAAGTACCTGCAGAGGCAAATGACTATCCGGGTTTTGTGGCAAACCGCATCCTGATGCCCATGATCAACGAGGCGATCTACAGCCTTTTTGAAGGTGTAGCAGGTGTAGAGGAAATCGACACGATCATGAAACTGGGGATGGCACACCCGATGGGGCCGCTGCAACTGGCAGACTTCATCGGTCTGGATGTATGCCTTTCCATCCTGAATGTACTGCACGAAGGTTTTGGCAACCCGAAATATGCTCCGTGCCCACTGCTGGTGAACATGGTACAGGCAGGCCACAAAGGAGTGAAATCCGGCCAGGGCTTCTACTCCTGGACACACGGCACCAAGGAGTTGATTGTGGCGGACCGTTTCAGAAAACTGTAACTCTACTACTGTCATGCGTCAGGAGCACAATGTAGTTGGCTGGTTTGAAATACCGGTTGCCGATATGGGCCGTGCGATCAGGTTCTACGAAACTGTGTTTGGCTATAAGCTACAGCATCAGCCGTTGGGTGAGCTTGAGATGGCCTGGTTTCCCTGGTCGGATACAGGCATGGGTGCCTCCGGTTCCCTGGTGTACCACCCGCAGGCGTATAAGCCTTCTGCCGATGGGACGCTGGTCTACTTCAGCTCCCCTTCCGGCGACCTAGTAAACGAGCTTGCCCGCGTGGAAGAGGCAGGCGGCACAGTGCTGCAGAAGAAACAGCTCATTACAGAGGACATTGGCTACATGGGGCTTTTCCTGGACTCCGAAGGAAACAGGGTGGCGCTTCATTCCAGAAGCTAAGTCAAAGCATTATCCAAACAGAAAAGCCTCTGCGATTGGCAGAGGCTTTTCTGTTTTTGATTCTCTGGTCTGACCTGCTAACGGCTTTCCTGTTGTGTAAGCCAAAAGCAGCTCTCAAGTCAAAGATCCAGTTACCTATACCGCCACTGCGTGGTCGCGCAGAACGTCGTTCAGAGAGGTCTTCAGGTCTGTGCTCTCTTTGCGCTGCCCGATGATCAGGGCACAAGGCACCTGGAACTCGCCAGCAGGGAACTTCTTGGTATAAGAGCCCGGAATTACCACAGAGCGCGGAGGCACATACCCTTTGTACTCTTTTGGCTCACTGCCCGTCACGTCAATGATCTTGGAGCTTCCCGTGATCGTCACCCCGGCACCGATCACAGCTTCTTTGCCGATGCGGCAGCCTTCCACCAGAATACTTCTGGAGCCTATGAAGGCGCCGTCTTCAATGATAACCGGAGCAGCCTGCACTGGTTCCAGCACGCCGCCCAGGCCAACGCCACCACTCAGGTGTACGTTCTTTCCTACCTGCGCGCAGCTGCCTACGGTGGCCCAGGTGTCCACCATGGTACCGCTGTCTACATAAGCTCCGATGTTCACGTAGGAAGGCATCATCACCACGCCTTTAGCCAGGTAAGAGCCATAGCGAGCTACGGCATGAGGTACCACGCGCACACCCAGCTGCTCATAGTTACGCTTCAGGGTAATCTTGTCATGAAACTCAAAAGGCCCTACCTCGATCGTTTTCATTGACTGGATCGGGAAGTACAGGAGCACCGCTTTTTTAACCCACTCGTTTACTACCCAGTTATCCCCCTCTGGCTGTGCCACACGCAAAGTGCCTTTGTCAAGTTCCTCAATCACAGAACGGATAGCCTCTACTGTATCGCTTTCTTTCAGCAGTTCGCGGTTGTCCCACGCCTGCTCAATTATTTGTCTTAATTCCATGCCTGTTTTTTGTTTGTACAAATTAATGCGTAAAAGTATTAAATTTAGCGGATGTCTGAAAAGAGAATCCTCATCTCGTCGCTTCTGAAGCCTGTAAACGATACGCGCATGTACGGCAAGATCGGGCTTTCGCTGTGCAGGCTGCCGCAGGTGAGGGTGCATGTCTGTGGCTATGCTGCTCCCGCTCCGTCTGGCCTCCCGCCGAATATGGAGCTCCATCCTCTTTTTTACTTTAAACGCTTAAGCCTCGGCCGGTTAACAGCGCAGACTACGTATTACCGGTTTCTCAAAAGGCTAAATCCTGACCTGATCATCGTTTGCACGCATGAGTTGCTTTTGCCCAGCTATCTGTACGCAAAGGAGCGGAATTGTAAGCTGGTGTATGATGTACAGGAAAATTATACCCTTAACCTTACAAAGCAGCAGAACTACGCACAGGGCCTCAAGCAGTTGATGGCCTTCGGAGTAGGCAACGTTGAAAAATTACTGGCCAAAGGGGTAGCGCATTTTCTGGTAGCCGAACAGAGCTACCTCCAGGAGCTGCCTTTCCTGGGGCATAACTATACCTTGATCGAGAACAAGTACAAGGCAAACACAACTGGCCAGCAGTATATAAACACCCCAGTTCGCCTGAGCCAGGAACCTTTGCGTTTACTCTATACCGGCACCATTGCCGTGGAGTATGGTATCTTTGAAGCCATCAGCCTTGCCAGAAAGCTGCACAGCATTGCGCCGGACACCCGCCTCACCGTCATTGGCTACTGTGCCAAAGAAGAGACGTGGCAACGTCTGCTGCAGGAGGTACAAGGCATCAGTTATATCCGGCTGATTGGCGGGCGCTCGCTGGTGCCCCATGATCAGATTATCCGCGAGGTGGCGCGCGCAAATGTGGCGCTACTTCCCTATCAGCCCAATGAAAGCACCTTCCGCTGCATCCCGACCAAGCTGTACGAATACATGGCCCATGCTGTGCCCATGCTGGTACAGCAAAACCCACTATGGCATAGAATAGTAGAACTCCATCAGGCCGGGCTTTCTATTGACTTTACTACAACACCCGCTGCTGTGCTGCTTAAGCAGCTAAAAGGCAGGGAATACTATACAAATGGAATTCCTGAGGATGTGTTCTGGCAAACGGAAGAAGCTAAATTGTTGCCGCTTATTGAGAATATATTAAAATAAGACAGGTTGTTATAGTAAATTTATTTTTAGGCGAATCTAAATCTATCAGAAATTAGTATATTTGTAACGTTAAAGACCATTTTGTATGCGTAATTCTAAAATAGCAGGTGTAGGTCACTATGTGCCTGAAAATGTAGTGACAAATAAGGATCTCGAAAAACTGATGGACACATCAGATGAGTGGATCCGTGAGCGGACGGGTATCGTGGAGCGACGTTATTTTCAGGAGGGAGTTGACACCACTTCCAACATGGGTGCCAATGCAGCACGCAAAGCCCTTGAAATGGCGGGCCTTGAGCCAAAGGACATCGACATGATCATTTTCGCCACCCTGAGCCCCGATTATGTTTTCCCAGGTTCTGGTGTGCTGATGCAGCGTGAGCTGGGCCTGAAAGAAATACCGGCGCTTGACGTGAGGAACCAGTGCTCGGGCTTTATCTATGCCTTGTCTGTGGGTGATCAGTTCATCAAAACGGGCATGTACAACAATGTGTTGGTGGTAGGTTCCGAGATCCACTCCAGCGGCCTGGACTTCTCTACCCGCGGCCGCGGCGTTTCGGTTATTTTCGGCGACGGTGCCGGCGCTGTGGTGCTTACCCCTTCTGAAAGCAATGACAAAGGCATCCTGTCTACGCACATGCATGCCGATGGCGAGTTTGCCGAAGAGCTGGCCGTGCTAGACCCGGGCAGCAACAAGAAGAACCGGTTAACGCACGAAATGATCGATGAGGGCACTATTTATCCGTACATGAACGGCAACATGGTGTTCAAGCACGCGGTAACCCGCTTTCCGGAGGTAATCGAGGAGGCCCTGAGCAAGAACGGTTACCAGCCATCAGACATCGATATGCTGGTGCCGCACCAGGCAAACCTGCGCATCACGTCTTATATACAGCAGAAAATGGGCCTGCCTGCCGAAAAGGTCATGAGCAACATCCATAAGTATGGCAACACAACTGCCGCCTCTGTTCCGATCGCCTTGAGCGAGGCCGTGCAGGAAGGTCGCATCAAAGACGGAGACCTGGTGTGCCTTGCCGCATTCGGCAGTGGCTTTACCTGGGGCTCAGCCCTTATTCGTTGGTAAATTGTTGATGTGCTAATGTGCTAATGGTCTAATGTGATAATGCGTGCAGGCAGTCTAAATGAGAAGATCATCAATGAATCGTTCTTTCATTCTATGAAACATGCATTAATGATTACGACTTCAAATAATTAGCATATTAGCACATTTAAAAAATTAACACATTCTCTATCCGTGCACAGCTTCACTGAGGAAAACTACATCAAGACGATCTATAAACTTTCGGACAATGGGTTACAGGAAGTGAACACCAATGCCATTGCCGAGGTGCTGAACACAAAGGCGGCTTCTGTCACGGACATGCTGCGCAAGCTAAACGCAAAGAACCTTGTCAACTATGTCAGGTACAGGGGCGTGACCTTGACCGGGGAGGGTGAAAAAATAGCCTTGCAGATCATTCGCAAGCATCGCCTGTGGGAGGTGTTCCTGGTGGAGAAGCTTCGGTTTAACTGGGATGAGGTACACGAGGTGGCAGAAGAGTTGGAACACATCTCCTCCACCCTGCTCACCCGAAGGTTGGATGAGTTTTTGGGATACCCGAAGTTTGACCCGCACGGAGACCCTATTCCTTCCGAGACCGGAGAGATGAAGCTGAAAAAACAGCGCCTGCTCTCAGAAATGGAGGTAAACGACGCAGGAGTGGTTGTAGGTGTAAACGACTCGCAGCCACTTTTCTTGCAGTACCTGGATAAGATGGGGATAGCGCTCGGCTCACGGATCCGGATCATCGACAAGATACCCTATGACAACTCCCTGGAGATAAACCTGGAGGACAGCAGAAGCCTGCTCATTTCCAGCGAGGTCTCGAAGAACATTTTTCTGTCTGCCTGAACAGTCCGTTTTTATAAACTATGAAACTCTACTCCCTCCTTCTTGCGCTGTGCATCACCCTGCTTTTCAGCGCCTGCACGCAAACAGACAGCAAAGGCACCCTTACCGCCGGCGAGCGTATGCGTGTGGTGACCACGACCAGTATTTTAAAGGATGCCGTGCAGAATATAGTGGGCAATGCCGCAGAGGTAGAGTCCATTATGGGCAGTGGCGTAGACCCGCATTTGTACAAGGCCACGCAGGGCGACCTGCAAAAACTGACCGATGCGGACGTGATCGTCTACAATGGCCTGTACCTGGAGGGTAAAATGGGCGAGGTACTGGACAAGCTGAGCCGGCAGAAAACGGTGGTGACTGCCACTGCTGGCATACCAGAGGGCAAACTGCGCCAGTCACAGCAGTACGCAGACAGTAACGATCCGCATGTGTGGTTTGATGTGCAGCTTTGGATGGAGGTGGTAAAGCACCTGAGTCAGGAGCTGCAGCAAAAGGACCCGGCCAATGCGCAGGTGTACGCGCAGAACACAGACGCTTACCTTCAGGAGCTGGAAGCCCTGCATCAGTGGGTAGCCCAACAGGTTGGTACCATACCGGAGCAACAGCGCATTCTCATTACGGCACATGATGCTTTCGGCTACTTTGGCGATGCCTACCATATCAAAGTGCGCGGCCTGCAGGGGATTTCCACCGTCTCTGAATTCGGTCTGCAGGACGTGTCTTCGCTGGTCCGGTACATCGCGGACAACAAGATCAAGGCCGTGTTTGTGGAGTCCTCGGTTTCTCCCAAGGCTATTGAGGCGGTAGTGATCGGCAGCAGGGAAAAAGGGCACGAGGTAAAGGTTGGCGGCACGCTGTACTCCGATGCCCTCGGTGAGGAAGGCACGCCCGAAGGTGAGTACACAGGCATGGTCAGGTACAACGTCAACACGATTGTATCCGCTTTAAAGTAAATAGTTTATCCCATGATACTTCAAGTAGATAATCCGGTAGTAGAGGTGCATGACCTGACGGTGAGTTATGACCGGAAACCCGTGCTGTGGGGCATCGACCTGACCCTGCCTGCGGGTTCGCTGGTAGGGGTGATTGGTCCGAACGGTGCAGGAAAATCTACTCTGATCAAGGCCATGATGGACCTGCTGCCGGTGGGCAGTGGCTACGTGCGCATCTTCGACAATCCTATCAAGGAAGTACGTACCCGCATCAGCTATGTGCCCCAGCGCGAATCAGTAGACTGGGATTTCCCGGCCTCTGTTTTTGATGTGGTGCTGATGGGCTGCTACGGTAAGCTGGGGCTTTTCAGAAGGCCGCGCAAAGCCGACAAGGATGCGGCCATGGAAGCACTGCAAAAAGTAGGGATGCAGGCATTTGCGGACCGTCAGATCTCTCAGCTTTCCGGGGGGCAGCAGCAGCGTGTGTTCCTGGCCCGTGCCCTGGCGCAGAATGCCGACATCTATTTCATGGATGAGCCTTTTGCCGGTGTAGACATCGCCACCGAAACCGCCATCATAGAGTTGCTGCGCACCATGCGCGAACAGGGCAAAACCGTCATCGTGGTACACCATGACCTGCAGTCTGCCGCGGAGTACTTTGACTGGGTCGTACTGCTGAACATGCGCCTGGTCGCCTCTGGCCCTACCGAACGAGTTCTGACGCAGGGGTTACTGGAGCAAACGTACGGCGGTAAGCTCACCGTGCTGACCAAAGTTGGCGACCTCCTACGCAAGCAGGAGTTTCCTTCCAGAGAAACACGGTAAAAGGCCAGCACAGATTCAGAGGCAAACCATAAAAGCAGCATGAAAGAGTTCTTCGAGTTCTTTTCGTTTACAGATGCCAACATCCGCTACGTGACGCTGGGGTCCGTGCTGTTGGCCAGTAGTTCGGCTGTGGTGGGCTGTTTTACGCTGCTCCGCAAAAGGGCACTGGTGGGAGATGCGGTGGCACATGCCGTGCTGCCCGGGGTTTGTCTCGCCTTTATACTGGCGGGCACCAAGAACCCCTTCGTGCTGCTGCTGGGGGCTTTCATCACGGGCTGGGTGTCTCTAGTCACCATCGATTTTATTACCTCACGCTCCCGCATAAAAGAGGACACGGCCATCGGTTTGGTGCTGTCAGTTTTCTTCGGCATTGGCATTCTGCTGCTTACAGCCATACAACACTCGGGTAATGCGGCGCAGAGCGGTCTGGATAAGTTTCTGTTCGGGAAGGCAGCTTCTCTGGTCGGGGAAGACCTGATCGCGTTCGGGTTAGTGGCTGTCCTGCTGCTGTTTACCACCCTCCTCTTCTATAAGGAGTTGACCTTACTGTGTTTTGACCAGGCCTATGCCAAAACCATCGGTTTTCCGGTACGGGGCCTGGAGCTGCTATTGACAACACTGACTGTTTTCGCCGTGGTGGTGGGTATACAGGCGGTTGGCGTGGTGCTAATGGCTGCCATGCTGATCACGCCGGCGGCAGCGGCTCGCTTCTGGACAGACAAACTGTCCCTGATGCTGGTGCTGGCGGCACTGATCGGGGCTTTCTCAGGGGTGGCTGGCGCCTTTGTTTCCTATACGGCCCCGGCCATGCCTACCGGTCCCTGGATCGTGCTGATCGTATCCATGATTGCCATTCTCTCCTTTGCCTTTGCCCCCAGTAAAGGCTGGGTAGCCCGCATTGTGCGTCAGCGCAGAAACAAGGCCCTGATCCTGGAAGAAAACCTGTTAAAACTGCTCTACCAGCTGGGCGAAGCAAACCAGGATTACAAGGCTGCGCGCCCTTTACAGGAACTGCTGGAGCGCAGGGCTATTCCAATGAGGCAGGCGCGAAAGGGCTTGCGAAAGCTGAAGCAGCAGGGCTATATCAGGAAAACGCCTGCAGGATGGGCCCTGACCACGCAGGGGCAGCGACGTGGGGAGCGCGTGGTACGGTTGCATCGCCTGTGGGAACTCTACCTGACCCAGTACCTGCAACTTGCCTCGGATCATGTGCACGAAGATGCCGAAACGATAGAGCACATCATAACACCCGAACTGGAGCAGAAGCTGATGGAAGAGCTAAACTTTCCTGTGCTGGACCCGCACAGTTCTAAAATACCCTGATGAGAGGCTATCTGAGCTGAAGATACTTCTCCTGAAAACACAAGTTGAAGACAAATAGGACAACGTGAATGCATTTTGGATCATATTAACCGGATCGTTGGTGGCTACCTGCTGTAGTTTGCTGGGCTGCTACCTGATCTTACGCCGCATGGCCATGGTCGGTGATGCCATCTCACATGCTGTGCTGCCCGGTATTGTCATAGCCTTCCTGTTTACAGGCTCCAGGGACTCCGTTCCTATGCTGGTTGGCGCCGGGTTGCTGGGTGTGCTCACCACTTTCCTGATCGAGTTTTTCCACCGCTATGCCCGCGTACAGGCCGATGCATCCATTGGCGTTACCTTTACCTGGCTCTTTGCCATCGGCATCATTCTGATCTCTGTCTTTGCCGGACAGGTGGACCTGGACCAGGATTGCGTGCTGTACGGGGAGATCGCCTATGTGCCGCTGGACCTCTGGATCACCGAAGGCGGTCTCAGCCTGGGGCCGCGCACCGTCTGGACACTCAGCGTGGTAACTTTGCTCATCATTCTTTTTATCGTTTTAGGTTATAAGGAGCTGCTGCTAACGGCCTTTGACCCGGCTTATGCTGCTGCCATCGGAGTTTCTACCTCGGCCTGGTACTATTCCCTGATGACGGCCGTTTCACTTACAACGGTTGCCTCTTTCGAGTCGGTAGGAGCTATACTGGTGGTGGCCTTGCTGGTGGCTCCTCCTGCCACGGCTTACCTGCTGACGGATAACTTTAAAACAATGCTGCTGCTTTCCGTACTGGCTGGCATAGTTGCCTCTGCTGCGGGGTATTACCTGGCTGTCTGGATAGATGGGTCCATCGCCGGTGCAATCGCCACGGTAACAGGCATCGAATTTATGCTGGCTTTCCTGTTCTCCCCTACCCGGGGAATCCTGATGAAAAGGACTCACGTGCAACCCGTGCAGCATTGAATGTAAACATGTACATTGCCACTGCTGTTCAGGCATGGTTTATGAACTGTGCTAAGTGTATTCAGATAATTCGCCCATGATAAAGAAATTCGCCATACTACCTGCTCTTGTCCTCGCCTTGCTTACAGGCTGTAACCAACGCACAGGCTTACCTGAAAACGTTTTAAACTCGGCTACTGTAGCTCCCACTGCTATCGTATTAACGAGCGCCATAGGGAACAAACCGGCCGAAAGTATAAAATGGCTTACCATGGAACAGGCGGCCGAGCGCATGAAGAAGGAACCCCGTAAACTGGTCATCGATGTGTATACGGATTGGTGTGGCTGGTGCAAAAAAATGGATAAGGACACTTTTACTGACCCAAAGGTAGTAGCGATGGTGAACAAGCATTTTTATGCCGTAAAGTTAGATGCCGAGGGCAAAGAGCCGATCACGCTCCACGGGCAAACCTTTAACTATAACTCAAAATACCGATCGCACGAGCTGGCGGTGGCCCTGCTGAATGGTCAGATGAGTTACCCGACTACCGTATACCTGGATGAAGAGATGAAAATGCTCTCGCCTGTACCTGGCTACCTCGACGCGAATAACTTCTATAAGATCCTTCGCTACTTTGGCGAAAATCACCATAAGTCGATGAACTTTCAGGAGTTTGAAAAAAGCCTGTAGCAGACAGGTCATTTAGCTGTATAAGCGTATACGTAGTTTTTCCTCTCCTTACATAGTAGTTCTTCTGGATCAATATTCCGGCTATTAGCCGCTATTCGCAGCTCAACAGTTAGCAAAAGCTTGGTTGCAGGTTGTAAAGAGCGGAGAACTTACCTTGTGCCCCAAAGGTAGCTCTTTATTTGAGGGGCTTTTTTATGCCATTTTTCCTAGGATCCCCCTACTGATGCCTTCGCCGGTTCGCACAAGTTTCCTGGTTCTGGTAATTAATGCGTAAATTTGTGTAACGCATTAATTACTTCTGATTTGATCCACCCGAATATTTCCAACGATACCATAGTAGCCGTAGCTACAGCACCCGGAGTCGGAGCGATAGCTGTTATCCGGCTTTCCGGACCGGAGGCTATCACTATTACCAACGGCGTTTTTAAAGGCAAGGACCTGACAAAGCAGGCAAGCCATACCATACATTTTGGTACCATCCGCGACGAGGACAAAATTATTGATGAGGTACTAGTGTCGCTGTTCGTGGCTCCGCACTCCTATACCAAGGAGAATGTAGTGGAGATTTCCTGCCATGGTTCTGATTACATTGTGCAGCAGATCGTAAAACTCCTGCTAAAGAAAGGAGCGCGGCTGGCCAATGCCGGTGAGTTCACAAAACGTGCCTTCCTGAACGGGCAGTTTGACCTGGCGCAAGCCGAGGCTGTTGCAGACCTGATCTCCTCCGACTCGGCCCTTTCCCACGAAGTAGCTATGAAGCAAATGCGCGGAGGCTTTTCGCAGGAGATCAAGCGTCTGCGTGCCGAGCTGGTGCACTTTGCCTCCATGATTGAGCTGGAGCTGGACTTTGGGGAGGAAGATGTGGAGTTTGCGGACCGGAATCAGTTGCGTACGCTCATTCTGAACATTCAGCAGATCATCCGTGAACTGCTGAAATCCTTTGAGCTAGGTAATGTGATCAAGAATGGTGTACCGACGGTGATTGTGGGGAAACCCAATGCCGGCAAGTCTACCCTGCTGAACAAGCTGCTGAACGAGGAGAAAGCCATCGTGTCGGATGTGCCCGGCACTACGCGTGACTTTATTGAGGATGAGATTAATATTGAAGGGATCACTTTCCGCTTTATTGATACGGCAGGCTTGCGCGAAACAACCGATAAGGTAGAGGCCATTGGCGTGGAGCGCACCATGCAGAAGCTCAGCCAGTCGTCGCTGATCATTTACCTGTTTGATATCACCGAAGTTACTGCAGCCGAGGTACAGGCCGAGTTAGAGAGGCTGAACCCTAAAAAACTTCCTTTGGTGGCTGTTGCCAACAAGATCGACCAGGCTTCCCCGGAGAAGCTTGCTGCCTTTGCCGATATTGAAGGCCTGGTGCAGATCTCCGCGGCTGAAGGTGCGAACCTGGATGACCTGAAACAGGCTCTGGTGGAGAAGGTGAACCTGGGCAAACTGAACACCCAGAGCCAAACCATTGTGACAAACCTGCGCCACGTCGACAGCCTGAACAAAACTTACGAGGCCTTGGACGATGTGCTCAACGGTTTAGGCCTGGGCATGAGCGGCGACCTGGTAGCGGCCGATATCCGTCGTGCGCTGTACAGCCTCGGCCAGATCACCGGTGAAATCACAACAGACGACCTGCTGGATAATATCTTTACGAAGTTCTGCATCGGTAAATAGGTAATCTAAAAGGTATATTTCTCTGCGCTTCATAATCCCTTCATACCTAAACAGGTAGGAGGGATTTCTTTTAAGAGCTTACTGATGAAAAAGAGTTGTAAGACACAGCGCCACAAATCCAATAGCTGTTCAGGACATCCGTGTCCGCATGTCGAGTTATAGGAAAGGGTACGGGACAAGGATGTCCCCATCAGAATACTTCCAGACCCAAGCCTGCTAAGGGCAGGAGACAAAGGGTGGCAGGCAAGCCTAACTGATGCTGTAGTAACTGGAAAGGAGCGCACAATAAACTGTGTAGCTTCCTTTTTCCATCCAGCGACCCTTGTGCTGTACCGGCGCGACTCCCGGCAGCAAAAGGGCCAAATGCTTGTGGTGCCTTTCAGTTTGAGCCCGTTTGTATCCGCTCACCAGACCAACTGGAGAGCAGCCGGGCGATGTTTAGCACTCCCCGTTTGCAGGCCCACCTGGTCCTGTTGCCAATTCATTCCCTTCATGCATACCTATCTGCTACCCTGTTCCTAATCCAGAAAATAAAAGTTTATAGTTGAGGCAAGCAGCGCGATGGCATACACCACAAAAAACCACTTCAGGAACTTCTTCCTGTCAATGGAGCGCCTCAGGAACGGGTAGAACAGGAAATATACAAGGCCGGCAAGTGCAAATAAGTATAGTACAGCCTTCGACATGTGTGTAATTTCTAATTTAACGGCAAGTTAGTATTAAAGCAGGAATTGCAGGGATACTGCACGACCATGTATCACAGGTGGCTGCCGTTGATTTTACCATTAGAGCGCCTGTTTGGTACATGCGGTGCTCGTGACAGTTATTGCTTGTTTGGTTACTGTATCATACACCAGCAAGCCTTCATCACCCTCCCCTAGCTGTTGCATGATCTCCCCTTTTTCATTCCATACAGTTGACCTTCCAGCGCATCTGTACCCTCCTGACGTTCCGGTATAATTAGCCATGAAAGTAACCATTTTATACTGCCTTGCAATCTCACCTAATTTTATGAGGTCAGCCTCCACTCCCTCCACAGAGTTGAGCACACTGGCCAGGTACACACTTGCTTTATGCCGGGCTGCATATTCGTAATGCTCCCGGTTCGATAATTCATAGCATATTGCCGGTGCCACAACATCAGTTTCAAACGCCAGCAGCAAAGGGTTACTGCCGGCTGTAAATACCGGCACTTCTGTAGGATACAAAAACTGTTTAGAGTAGGTTAACCGCTCTTTTTCAGGTCGAAACAGGATCATGCTGATAAACAGATCCTCCTTTTCTCTGGTCGGCAAACCAACGCCGATGGTGATTTTACACGCATTGCTTAACTGTTGCAGACGATCCAGCCGTTTATCATTTTGATGGGAGGCCAGCGCCCTGGCCAGCTCTGGTTCATAGCCCGTCAGTGATAGCTCGGGAAAAACAACAAGATCAGCATCTTTTGAAACTGCCTGTTTGATCCAGCCTATGTGAGCCTCCAGGTTTCTGTCAATGTCCCCTTTTACGGGTGCTAACTGTACTACTGCAACTCTCATTCTTCCTTTTCTGATTATAAGTTCTTCGTGGTGCCTCCCCAATGGCTCATAAAAGTACAGCTATTGCCGAAGTCTTGAAACCTTAATTTCACTGTCTAAAACATAATGCAGGGTGTCACGCTATCATATGGACACTTAGCTAATACTGTACATGATTCATGTCTTTTTCTATAAAGCCATTGGCCTGCATCCTCACTTTGATGCGTACCTCCTTCAGTTGCCTGTTGCGCTGCAAAAACAGATCCTGAGGTTCAGAAGCAGAAGAGATGCCCAAAGAAGCTTGTTCGGGAAACTACTGCTGGTGAAAGGACTTGAGTTTTTGGGCCTGAACAAGTATAGGCTATCAGACCTCAGTTATACAAGCTACCAAAGGCCGTATTTTGACCACACCTTCGATTTCAATATTGCCCATTCCGGAGAATATATTGCCTGTGCCATTAGCAAAACAAGTAAGGTGGGCATCGACATTGAAGAAGTAAAACCGACCGTACTGGATGATTTCAGGCTTCAGTTCACAGAGGCTGAATGGCAAAAGGTCGTCACTTCTGAAGATTCCCTGCACGCGTTTTACAGGCTTTGGACACAAAAGGAAGCCACTATCAAAGCATTGGGGGATGGCTTAAGTATACCGTTGAAGCAGATCCATATTTCGAACGGAAAAGCCCAATGGAATAACCAGGAACTATACCTGTTTGAGCTGGAGTTGGGTCACACCCACCTGTCTTTCCTGGCAACGGATACGATCGCTCCGGAAATAGTAATACATCCGGTGCTGTTTGATAAAATACCTGAATAACTTTTAAATTCAGGTGGCGGGATATGTTCTCAGCATCTGATTCAGCCACTCCCACTCCTCCTGCTAGAGGTTGCGGTCAGGGTGCATCATCATATGCTTCAAGTTTATGATTAGAGGTATGGGAAGTAAGGGTAACTTAGAAGCTATACTTGAGTTCGATCATTTTATTTCCCGTCGGTATGGCGACAGGTAAAAACGCTGCCTTACATGCTGTTGCTACTCTCCGGCAACCATTACCTCCTCTTTGCCTTTGGAGGCAGCCACAGCATCTGCATCTTCCGCCGGATCGGCAGCAATGAACTCCAGAAAGCTTTTGTTCAGAATTATCATCCCTGTAAGGAGGGCTAACAGGCCGCCACAAACCAACAGCATAACCTGGGCATTCTGGTCCAGAAAGTCCAGCACGATACCTGAGGCAGCAAGAGACAGAGGCACTATAGCTCCTGTCAGCGTCATCAGACTTCCCATCACTCTTCCCCTCATTTCAGATTTAATGCTCATCTGGATTTGGGTAAGAATAATGATACCTATATATCCGTTGAACAAGCCAAGAAGGCAGAAGAACACTAACACTGCTCCCAGTACTTTTACAGCGCTTAACGCGATAACGAGTACAGTGCTCACAGCAAAACCTGCCACCAGGCTGTTCTTCCGGGTGGAGCTGCGCAGCCTCACCACGCTCACCAAGAGGTACCCGATCACGGACCCCAACCCGAATATACCGGCGATGTAGCCATACCAGTCTGTTTTGAGTTGCAGCACATCTTCTACATAAAAAGGGAGTATGACGTAAATAGGTGACAGGAAGAAGTTGAGCAAAGCTGTCACATAAAAGGTTGATTTCAAACCCTTATGATGCATGATATGCTTCACGCCTGCTATGATATCCTTTTTAAAGGCGGATACTGTTTTTTTCGTTTCCTTGTCTTTATCAGCTCCTACCCGCGGAATTTCAATAAAACACTCTGATACTCCTGAAAAGATAAAGGAGAGCCCGTTTATCAGAAACAACAGTGGCGCACCCAGTACTCTGAACAGCAGACCGCCTAACCCTAATCCGGCCAGAGAAGATATTTGTGCCAGCATCTGCAACGACGAGTTACCGGCGGCAACCTGTTTGGCAGGAACGATGTCGGGCAGAGAGGCAACAACGGCTGGGTTGAAAAAAGCCTTTACGGCTGACACCACCATGGAGGCTATTACCACCCCTGTAAAGAGCATCGAATCGGCCTCAGGGAAAAGGAAAAATAAAGCGGCAAGCACTACCATAAAAGCTCCGCTGATCAGGTCGCAGGCCACAATGATGTTTTTCCTTGGATAATGATCCGCAAAAGCTCCCCCTATCGCACTGAACAGCACCTGCGGCAACATGGATAGCATCAGTACCACGCCCACTAAGGTTCCGGATTCTGTCTGGTGCTTTGTCCAGAAGAGAACGGCTATGGCAAAGGCCTGAGAGCCCAGCTGGCTTACAAATTGCCCCTGCCATAGCAAAAAGAAATTCTTATTGAATAGTTTGTTTTCGTTACGCATCCTTCAGATGTATAGGTGTCAGAACACTTAAATGAATCCCCGTCGCTGTGACAAGGAATTGGTTGCTTCACTTAAAGAGCAAAGCAAGTCAGGATGGCCTGGGCACAGGGGCTCATCCCTGCACCGGCAGACCACAGCCATTGCTTTACATAACAGAAAGCAAGCGGGCATACCTACCCTCCATCCTACCGTCGTGCAAAGTCGGTAGCAGTTTCAGTCTATGGCTCTGGTTGTCCTTTCTCAGAGGCAAAAATTCTCAAATCTGGCTTACCTGTAAACTGTTTATCATGCATTTAAATTAAACAGCACAGCGCTCGCATGGCTGGCACAGCCATCAGCACTGCACATTGTACTTAGACATAATGCTTGCATTTGCACAGGCCTCATCAATTTGCCGCACCAGGTGCTCCGGGTTCTTGAAAATGAAAAAATGGTCACCGGGTAAAACCTGAACATCCAGCTTATACTTAGTTTCATTTTGCCATTCCATTAATTCCTCCTCTACAATATCTTCTTCGCTGCCTACCCGCACAAAAACCGGGATTGGGAGCGGTTGCTCCGGGGCCTGGTATTTATACCCTTCCACCGCCTTGAAATCAGCGCGAAGTACCGGCTCAAAGAAATCTCTCAGCTCATCACTCTCCATCACCTCACTCGGCATTCCTCCCAGCTTTTTTACCTCCTCCCAAAAGGCCTCCTTCTCATAGCAGGAGATTTTCTTACACTTCATCAGACTTGGCGCTTCATGTCCGGTCAGGAACAGGCACAGGGGCGCCTTAAGCCCTGACGCAATGATCTTTTTTGCTAACTCGTAGCCCAGTAAGGTGCCCATGCTGTGCCCGTAAATCATGTACTCCACATCTTGCACACGAGTCCGTATTTCCCTGAAAATACATTCTATAGTCGCTTTGATGTCTGTTAACAGTTCCTCGCTTATCCGCATCCCTCTTCCGGGAAGCTCAATGGTTTCCCAGTCAAAATGGGAGGGTACCCTACTTTCCAGTTCCCGGTAAGCGTATTTGCTGCCCCCTGCAAAGGGGATAGCAAATATCTTCACTTTCTTTTGCTCCATACTCATAACTCTTTTGTTCGTAATAGCCTGTAATCTACTCTTAAGTAGCCAACTTTATTCTGACCAAACACCGGCGAATACGAAGCGCCCATGCCAGTATTTTGGTCATGCTATGAACAAGGCGTATACTCTCTTCGGGATCAGTCTTTAGCAAACAATCCTTCATCTGCCAGCCTTGTTATTTCCTGTAGCGCTGCTACTAACTTTCTCGCATTGGCTCCCTCTAACATGCTGTAATGGTTTCCTGGTGAAACCACCACGTGTACCATCTTTGTATACTCTGCCCAGCCAAGACTGGGATCAGCGTCCTGCCGGTTGCTTTCCTGTGCTTTCGCCAAAATCAGCTTCTGTTTCACCTTCTCTTTCGGATGATAATCCATGTGCATGTTTGCGAAGAGCACGTGGAAAATCCTCTCAAGCAAGGCGGTGTTGTTAAACGTTAAGCCCCTCCTGCTGATGATATGCTTCACGTAAGCATTCAGCTCCTCAAAAGAGGCAAGAGGAAGCTCCTCTCTCATCTGTTCTTTCCACTCATCCGACAGATCAGTCACCTCAAAAACTTTCTCAAACAGCTGCTCTACGAGGTAAGCTATTTGGTTCCGCTTCTCGGTATCATCAATTTTGGTCACGGGAGTTGCGTCTATAATGGCAGCCATGTTTACTCCTTGCCCCTGCTGTTCCAGCTGTCGGACCATTTCATACAATACCACGCCTCCGAAAGAATGCCCGATGAGGCTGTAAGGTCCTTCCGGCTGAACTGTTTTTAGCCACGCTATATTTCTGGCTGCAATTTCCTCTACAGTTGTTAAAGGTGTTTCTCCTTCCAGTACCCCCTGCATGCGCAGGCCATACACCGGTTGCTTTGCTCCTAAGGCGCTGGCTAGTTCGTGGTACGTGTCGCTGATGCCGTATATGCCTGGCACAATAAAAATCGGTTTGCCGCTTCCTTCAGGCTGAAGCAAAACCAGGTGCTTTTGCTCGTTTTGTGTGTCGGCTTCTACTTTCTCCCGGATAACTTCTGCCAGCTGCGCAATGGTAGGGTTCTTAAACAGATGCACTATTGGCAAGTCTTTTACCCCGAAGGTATGCTTGACCTTGGTCGACAATCGGATCGCCAGCAGCGAGTCGCCACCCAGCTCGAAGAAGTTATCCTCCACGCCCACACGCTCCAGCTGCAAGAGCTCCTGCCAGATAATGGTCAGCTTTTCCTCTGTTTCGTTGCGCGGGGCCACATAGCCGCTGCTCAGCACCTCCCCGGCCTCCGCTTCGAGCAAGGCTTTTTTATTCACTTTACCGCTTGAGGTTAACGGGATCTCCTCCAGCTCCAGCAGCACGGACGGCACCATGTACTCCGGCAGCCTGTCCTTTAGCTGGCGCACCACGTACTCCCTGTCAAATTCACCACTGGGTACTACATAGCCTATAAGCCGCTTATTGCCCGCAGTATCTGTTCTCACGAGTACCACGGCCTGCCGCACGCCTTCACACTGGCTCAGCACATGTTCAACCTCACCGGGCTCAATGCGGTAGCCCCGGATCTTCACCTGATCATCAATTCTGCCCAGGTACTCCAGGTTACCATCCGGCAGCCAGCGTGCCAGGTCTCCTGTGCGGTACATCCTAGCCCCTGCTTCCTGACGGAACTGATCCGGGACGAACTTCTCGTTTGTAAGCTCCTCCCGGTTCATGTAGCCTCTTGCCACCTGTACGCCGCCCACGCATAGTTCACCCGGAACTCCTATAGGAAGTAATTTCCCTGTTTTATCCAGCACGTAGGTTTGTACATTCTGCAAAGGCTTGCCTATTGTCACCGTACCATCCTTCAGAACAGGATCATCGGATAAGCTCACGCAGACCGTGTTCTCTGTAGGGCCGTAGGCATTTACCAGTCGTATACCTTTTGACTGGATCAATTTTGCCAGTTCAACATTCAAGGCCTCTCCTGCCGACACAACTGTTTTCAGGGTAGAGAGCTCCTCCTTTATCACATGCTGGTAAGAAGGCGGAAGCGTGACAACGGCTATGTTGTTTTCTTTGATCAGCTTGCTTAGTGACTCTGCCGATAAAATGTCTTCTTTTGTAGGTATCACCAGGCATCCTCCACTTAAGAGTGTGTTGAAGATCTCGTAGCAGGAAGCGTCAAACCCGATAGAGGCGAACTGCAGGCTTCTATCCCTTGCTTTCAGACGCAGCGCTTTTGCCTGACTTAAGGCTAAATTCACCACCCCCGTATGCTCCACCATTACGCCTTTTGGTTTTCCGGTAGAACCGGAAGTGTAGATCACATAGGCCAGGTGAGTCGGCAGCAGCTCTACGGCAGGACTGGCGGAAGACTCCTTTGCGATTTTAAACCATTCCCTGTCCAGGAACAGCAGTTTTGTGGAGGCATTTCTTCGGAGCGCACGTGCATTCCCCACACTGCAGAGTATAAGCGCTGCCTTTGTATCTTCCAGCATGAACTGAATTCTTTCCTCCGGATAAGCCGGGTCAATTGGCACATAGGCTCCTCCTGCTTTCAGGATACCCCACAACCCCACCAGCATGTCCAGTGAGCGGTCGATGCAGATAGGCACCAGCGTCTCTGGCCCTACTCCTAACTTCCGGAGGTAATTCGCCAGTTGGTTTGCCCGTCTGTTCAGCTCACCGTACGTCAGCTCTTTGCCCTGGAAGATGGCGGCCACGGCACCAGGTGCTTTGGCTATCTGCTCCTCCAGCATACTTACCAGTGTCTTTTCTTTTGGATAAGGTACAGCCGTATGATTAAATTCTGTCACCAGCTGCTGCCTCTCTTCGTCTGTCACCAACTCCAACTGAGAAAGGGTTAGGTTGGGCTGAGAGATCGTCTGCTGTAGCACCTGGACAAAATGGCCCTTGATACGCTTGACAGTCGCCTCACTGATCAGCGCAGCATTGTAACCAAACTCCACCGAGAGCTGTCTGCCTGCCTGCACCATAATAGACAGCGGGTAGTTCGTGTGCTCGTCTACCTGCAGGCCTTCCACCTGCAGCGCCCACTCATGGCTGAAAACCTCTCCCATCGGATAGTTCTCAAACACCATCAGCGTATCGAACAGGTCGCCCTTCACGCCCAGCCAGTGCTGGATGGAGGGCAGCGGTGTATAGGAGTGCTCCCGAGCCTTGCTATGGCCTTCCTGCAGCTCTGCCAGCCACTCGCTTACCTGCTGCTCACCCTTTACTGATGTGCGCAATGGCAGGGTGTTGATGTACAGACCAACCCGCATCTCTGAACCGGCAAGTTCAGTAGGGCGCCCAGCTACGGTTACACCGTACACAGGATCATCCTGCCCTGTATAGCAGGAGAGCAGATAAGCCCAAACCCCCTGTATCATGGTGTTCACTGTCAGGCGGTTTTTCTGCGCAAAGTCCTGGAGTGCTGTATGAAGATTATCCTCCAGAAGCAATTCCTCTTTACGATATTCAACTCCACCCTTTGTGCGGTCCCGCTTGCTATCCACAAAAGGCAGCAGCGTTGCTTCCTCAACACCGTCTAGGTAATCTCTCCAGAAGTTTTCGGCTTCTACCGTATCCTGTTTCTGCAGGTACTGGATGAAATCTTCGTAGCGGTCTTCTACTATCACTGAAGGTGCCTCTCCTGTACTCAGGGCTTCGTAGGTGCTGAGGAACTCCTGCATCAGGATCGGCATCGACCAGCCGTCCACCAGCAGGTGGTGGTGTGTCCAGACCATCTCGTAAGCTTTTTCAGACAGCCTGATCAAGGTCAGTCGCAGGAGCGGTGCCTGGCTAAAGTCAAAGCCTTCTTTACTGTCCGCTTCTTTGAAGCTGCTTATCTGTACCTGCTGCTCTGCTTCGGTCAGATTTCGATAGTCAAGTACCCGGAACGGCAGCTCCACTTCCTTGTGCACGCACTGCACCGGCATGCTCATATCCTGGTGGAAAGAGCTCCTGAGGATGCTGTGCTTTTTAACAAGGTACTGCCAACTTTCACGGAAAGGCTCCACCTGCAGGCCTGTGATCCTGCAGCTCATCTGCTCCACATAGGCGGGAGATTCTCTGTCGTACAGGCCATGGAACAGCAGCCCCTCCTGCAATGGACTCAGACTGTACAGGCTGCTGATCTGCTCCTGAAGCGGCTTACCTCCTGTTGTGGTCTGCAGGAATTTTTCCAGTTCCCGGTAAGTAACCTTACCGCCAAGCCCGTAGTCCGATGGTGTGTGCTCTGGCACTTGCTTTTCCTGACAATGAACGATCAGCTCGCTCAGTGCCTCCAGGTAATGCGTTGCCAGCCTCTCTATTGTTTCCTTGTGGAAGTGCTTGGTTGAATAGCTCCACGACAGGCTGAGCTGCCCACCGGCAATGCTGCCGTTGACACTAATTTTGCCACCGGCTTTATTAGCCGGGCTGGCTGGTTTACCGCATAACTCGCTAGCTTCAGCGAACCAGCGACTGCTGTTCAAAGTATTGTCCAGCTGGCCCAGGTAATTGAATACCAGCTCTGATTCCTGGCCTGTCAGGCTTTCCCGCACCTTCGCCTCCGGGTGCAGGTAGCGCAGCGCGCCGTACCCAAGCCCTTTGTCCGGCACCTGCCGCAGCTGTTCTTTTACTGACTTGATCAAATCTGAAGCTGTCAGATCCTCCTCAAGAGAGAGCAGAACAGGATAAAGATTCGTGAACCAGCCAACGGTACGGCTGATATCCATTTCTGCTGCAATATCCTCCCTGCCATGTCCTTCCATGCCTATTACCACCTGCTTCTGTTGACTCCAGGCTCCTAATGTTCGGGCAAGAGCAGCCAGCAACAGATCGTTTATCTGCGTGTGGTAGGCCTGGTTAGCCTCTGTCAATAAAGCCTGGGTTAGGGAAGTATCTAAGGAAACAGTATAGTTCTGCTTGTCCGCTATCAGAACCGGCTCAGCACTGACTTTATCTACCGGAAGCCTGAATTCCGCTTTCGATACTTTTTGCCAATACCCCTGTTGCCGGATGGCTCGCTTCACCGCATAACGCTGCAGTGCACTGTACCACTGACGGTAAGAGCTGCCCTTTGTACCGGGTTCCACTTCGTTTCCATTGCTGATGGCAAGAAGGATCTGCTCCAGGTCCTCCAGCAGTATTCTCCAGGACACCCCGTCCACGGCCAGGTGATGAATTGTCAGCAGCAGGCGGTTGTCTTTTTCGGCCGCAGGTGTTTTCAGCAATACCACACGCAACAGTTCCCCCTTCTCCAGGTCCAGGCTCTGTTGGTATCCTGTACTTAACTCTTCGACTCTGGAAGAAAGCTCGTGTTGTGAAACAGATGAAAGGTCTTCTACCAATAACTCCCCTGCCTGTGAGCCATACTCCTGCTTCCAAATGCCATGCGTGTTAGGGTATGCAAACCGAAGCGCATCATGATGTGTCACCAGTACCTTCACGGCTCTACCCCATGTCTCTGCGGATAGTTCTTTGTTCACTTTCAGCAGCAGCGACTGGTTGAAGTGGTGCGGTTCCTCCAGCTCCTGCTGAAAGAACCACTGCTGTATCGGCAGCAGTCCGGCCTCGCCAGTCAGTACTCCCTGCTCTGCCTGTATCGCCACTTCCGGCTGCGCCACGGCGGCCAGGGAGGCGATAATCTGGTGCTCGAACACGTCCCGCGGCTGTAACGAAAAACCCGCCCGTCTGGCCCGACTCACCAGCTGGATAGTGATGATCGAATCGCCGCCGAGTTCGAAGAAGTTGTCCTCCACGCCCACGCGCTCTACCCCCAGCAGCTCCTGCCAGATCTTCGCAAGCCTAGCCTCCGTCTCATTTCGCGGGGCCACGTAGCTGTTGCCCAGCACTTCGCCCGCGTCCACCTCCGGCAGGGCCTTCCGGTTCACCTTGCCGTTGGAGGTTAGTGGGAGCTCCTCCAGTTCCACCAGCAGAGAAGGCACCATGTACTCGGGCAGCCTTCGCTTCAGCTCTTTGGTGATCGTCTCCCTGTCGAAGGCCTCGGCCACCACGTAGCCCACCAGGCGCCTGTTGCCCGTGGCGTCCTCTTTGGCGATGACCACCGCCTGCCGCACGCCCTCGCACTGGCCCAGCGCGCTCTCCACCTCGCCCGGCTCGATGCGGTAGCCGCGGACCTTGACCTGGTCGTCGAAACGGCCCAGGTACTCCAGCTCCCCGTCCGCCAGCCACCTCACAAGGTCGCCCGTGCGGTACATCCGGGCCCCGGGCTCGTTACTGAAGGGGTCTGCCACGAACTTCTCTTCCGTCAGCTCCTCCCGGTTGAGGTAGCCCCTGGCCACCTGCACGCCCGCGATGCACAGCTCCCCGGCCACGCCCTCAGGCACAAGCTTGCCTGTCTTGTCGAGCACGTAGAGCCGCGTGTTGGCCACCGGCCTGCCGATCGGCACCAGGCTCACCTCCTCCCCCCCCTGCGGCACGTCCCAGTAGCTCACGTCGATGGCCGCCTCGGTCGGGCCGTAGAGGTTGTGGAGCCCCACGCCAGCCAGCTTCTTTCTGAACAGGTTCACCT
>JAJLKL010000047.1:0-15110 GCA_033838975.1 Hymenobacteraceae bacterium
CTGCTTCTCAGTCTGGAAGATCATAGAGTCCGCTGCGTTCAGCTTCTCGATCTCTTCCTTCGCCTTCTTATCGGCCTCAGCGTTGGCTTCGGCTTCCTTACGCATACGCTCGATCTCCTGCTCGCTCAGGCCGGAAGAAGCCTCGATACGAATCTTCTGCTCTTTGCCTGTTGCCTTGTCCTTAGCCGTTACATGCAGGATACCGTTGGCATCGATGTCAAATGTTACTTCGATCTGAGGAACACCACGTGGAGCTGGTGGAATACCATCCAGGTGGAAGCGTCCGATTGTGCGGTTGTCACGGGCCATTGGGCGCTCACCCTGCAGTACGTGAATCTCTACCGATGGCTGGTTGTCCGATGCAGTAGAGAACGTCTCAGACTTTTTCGTCGGGATCGTCGTGTTAGACTCGATCAACTTCGTCATCACGCCACCCATGGTTTCGATACCCAGTGAAAGTGGGGTTACGTCCAGCAGAAGCACGTCTTTTACTTCACCAGTCAGTACACCACCCTGGATAGCGGCACCGATGGCAACTACCTCATCCGGGTTCACACCTTTAGAAGGCTTCTTGCCGAAGAACTTCTCAACCTCTTCCTGCACCTTAGGGATACGGGTAGAACCACCCACCAGGATCACCTCGTCGATGTCAGAAGTTGACAGACCAGCGTCCTGAAGGGCTTTTTTGCAAGGCTCCATGGAGCGGCGGATCAGGTCGTCTGACAGCTGCTCGAACTTAGCGCGAGTCAGTTTGCGCACCAGGTGCTTCGGCACTCCGTCAACCGGCATGATGTATGGCAAGTTGATCTCAGTCTCGTTGGATGAAGAAAGCTCAATCTTAGCCTTTTCAGCAGCCTCCTTCAGACGCTGAAGGGCCATTGGATCTTTGCGCAGGTCCAGTCCTTCGTCGTTCTTAAATTCATCAGCCAGCCAGTTGATGATTACCTGGTCAAAGTCGTCACCACCCAGGTGCGTGTCACCGTTTGTAGAAAGCACCTCAAACACACCGTCACCCAGTTCCAGGATGGAGATATCGAATGTACCACCACCAAGGTCGAACACGGCAATTTTCTGATCCTTGTGCTTCTTATCCAAACCATAAGCAAGCGCAGCTGCCGTAGGCTCGTTGATGATACGCTTCACCTCAAGTCCCGCAATCTGACCAGCCTCTTTCGTAGCCTGGCGCTGTGCGTCGTTGAAGTAAGCAGGTACAGTAATTACCGCTTCGGTTACAGTAGTACCCAGGTAATCTTCAGCAGTAGCTTTCATTTTCTGAAGCACCATGGCCGAGATCTCCTGTGGTGTATACTCTCTGTCACCGATCTTCACGCGTACAGTATTGTTGCTACCCTGAACAACCGCGTAAGATACCTGCTTTGCCTCTTCGCTTACTTCATTGTAGCTGTGGCCCATGAAGCGTTTGATAGAGGCAATCGTATTCTGAGGGTTTGTGATCGCCTGACGCTTGGCAGGATCACCTACTTTACGCTCACCGTTTCCGTTATCTAAAAAAGCAACGATAGACGGAGTTGTACGGCGGCCTTCGCTGTTAGGAATAACCACTGGCTCGTTACCTTCCATTACGGCAACGCAGGAGTTGGTTGTACCTAAGTCAATACCAATTATTTTTCCCATTCTATAGTTTTATTATATCGTTCAAATATCTGTTTTCTCTGTTGTAATGCTTTATTACAACCCTTGTGCCAATGGGGAAATAGGGCTGTTTGTCTGTCAATATGTCACAATGCCGTCAGACTGCTCCAGATTTGTCTTGTTTAAAAAGAAGGTAGCCGAGGGGTGTGCGACATATTTTCGGGGTGGTGCCGGTGTGACTCTATAAAGATGATGTAAAGCAGAGAAACCTGCAAAACAACAAAGGCAGCCCAAACTGGCTGCCCTTGTTACATGTGCCTTCTAGGAGATAGCTTACCCGCGCGTGCGTCTCTCAGGGGCTTTGAGTGTGAACTCCTGCGTCTTCTTGGAGCCGTCCGCAGCTTCTACCTCTACGGTATACTTGCCCGGCTGCAGGTAGAACACCTTGTTGTCGGCGGCCTCTACTTTTATAGCTTCCTCGCCCTCTTTTTTCGCGCCGTTAAGAGCTGACTCGTAGGCCTTGGCGTTGGCTTCTTCTACAGAGAAGTTATACTTCACGTAGTTCAGGCCGCGCTCGCTTTCGTCCTTCATCTCTTTCAGCAGCTGCCCTTTATCCGTTTTGATGCGGATGGTCGTGTTGCCGTCCTGAGAGGTATAGAATGGGATCTCCAGGGAGGACTCCATTGGCTCGCCCCAGGCTCCACGGCTTCGGCCCCAGAACGAGCTGTGCTGCACCGGCTGGAAAGTGAACAAGTGTAGCTTCTGATTCTGGATTTCCGGCGTAAGTTGCTGCAGGTGCTCTACATTGGCAATGTAGATAGAGCGGCCGTGCGTACCTACCACCAGGTCATTTTCCCGCGGGTGTACCACCAGGTCGTGCACTGCCACGGCTGGCATGCTGTTGCGCATCTGCATAAACGTCTTGCCTTTGTCCAGGGAGATGTACAGGCCGTGGTCTGTGCCCACGTACAGCAGGTTCGGGTTTTTCGGATCCTCTTTTATCACGTTGATGGCCTCCTGCGGAAGGTTTGTGCCCAGTCTTTCCCACTTCTTGCCATTGTCTTCTGACACGTACAGGTATGGCGTGAAGTCATCCCAGCGGTAACCGTTCAATGAGGTATACACGCGCCCCTCTTTGTGATTGGAGGCTACTACTGTTGAAACCCACATGTTCTGTGGCAGTTTTTTAGAGATGTTCTCCCAGGTGTTGCCCCCGTCTTTTGAAACGTGTATCGCACCGTCATCGGAGCCGGTGTAGAGCAGGCCGAAGCGTAGCGGCGACTCATCTATAGAGGTGAGGGTGCCGTAGCCCACGTCACCTTTCAGGCCACCGTTTGTCAGGTCGCCGGAGAGCGTCTGCAGGTCCTCCCCGCGCTTCATGGAACGGTGGAACTTGTTCGAGCCATAGTACAGGATATCCTGATTGTGGCGGCTCAGGTGAATCGGGCTTTCCCAGTTAAAGCGCAGCGGACGCTCGCCCAGCTCATGCGTGGGCTTGATGAAAGCACGTTCGCCGGTCTGCTTGTTCACGCGGTAATAATTGCCATACTGCGAGCCCAGGTAGATCGTGTTGTTGTCGCGGGTATCTACCTGCACCATCATACCATCGCCACCGCCCAGGCGCTGGTAAGGGTAACGGCCGTTTTGGGTCCAGGCGGCGCTGGCTTTGTAGTTGCTCGGTCCATACCAGGTTCCGTTGTCCTGCAGGCCGCCATACACGTTGTAAGGCTTCTCCATGTCCACGGCAATGGCATAAAACTGCCCCACCGACGGCGAGTTGGCAATAAACCAGCTCTTACCATCGTCATAGGTAATGTTAATCCCTCCGTCGTTGCCGTTTATCAGGTAGCCTGGCTTGTCCGGGCTTACCCACAGAGCCTGGTGATCGGAGTGTACGTTCTCGCCCTCGATGTTGCGGAAGGTTTTACCGCCATCATCCGACGTAAGGATAGGCACACCTAGAATATAGATCTTGTCCGGGTTGTGAGGGGCCACACGAACGACACCAAAGTAGTAGCCGTAGCTGGAGTACATGTCGTCGATGTACTGGTCGTGGGTCTTCCTCCAGGACTTGCCCCCGTCATCAGAGCGGTATACCTCAGCGCCTTTCACCGGAGCCTCTGTCGTTACTGCCAGCGGGTCCTCCAGGTACTCAGCCAGCGCAGCAGGCTTGATCTCGCCGCTTCTCACTTTCTCTTTTACCGTCTTGGCCGTGTACTTCGCCGGAAAGCGGTTGTTGTCCAGGAATTCATTCAGCTTTTTATCGTCCAGTGCCAGAAAAGCCTCATTGCCCATACCTTTGAACTGGTCTTTCTGCAGCTCACCGGCTTTAGGGGCCTTCTGCTCTACCTGGCGCAGCTCCTGGTTGTCCACCAGAGCATAGATGGTGTTCGGGTTGCCCGGAAACAGGCTCAGGCCGATACGGCCAACGCCTGCTGAGGTAGGGAAACCGCTGCCTTCGGTGGTGATACGGGTCCAGGTGTTGCCCCCGTCTGTGGATTTATGGATGCCGGATGTTTTACCGCCTTCCACAAAGTCCCAGGCGCGGCGCTCTCTGTGCCATGTGGCTGCGTAAATGTTATTAGGATTCTTCGGGTCCACCTGCAGATCAATGGCGCCGGTGTTGTCGTCGATGTACAGTGTTTTTTGCCAGGTCTTGCCTCCGTCCGTAGTCTTGTACACGCCGCGGTCCTTGTTCGGGGAGTACAGGTGACCTACTGCGGCTACCCAAACAGTGTTCGGATCAGTAGGGTGGATGGTGATCTTGCCGATGTGGTGCGTGTCGTCGAGGCCCATGTGCTGCCAGGTCTTTCCCCCGTCGGTGCTTTTGTATACACCCACGCCCGAGTAAGACGAGCGGCTGGAGTTGCTCTCGCCGGTGCCGATCCAAATGGTCTCGTTGTTGCTCCAGTCGATGGCGATGTCGCCGATGGTCATGACGGCCTCATCATCGAAGAGCGGCTCAAAAGAGATTCCGTTGTTAGTCGTTTTCCAAAGGCCACCGGAGGCATAGGCTGCATAGAAGGTGGTCGGGTCTTTGGGCGATACCTCCAGGTCGGTGATGCGGCCGCTTTGCACCGTTGGTCCCACGTTGCGGAACTCCACGTTCTTTACAAGGGAGCTATTTTCCAGTTGCTTACGCTTTTCGTAGCCCTGCAGCCTCTCCTTAGCGGGTGTGTAAGCGGGCTGTTTTGCTTTCTTCTGAGCCTGCACGGCGCCCCCACTCAGGGCCACCAGCAGCGCTACCGATAGTATACGCTTCTGCATTGTTTAGAATTAGTTGTTTTAATGTTGAGCCTTCCGGCTTGGGTTTAGTTATAGCTAAGTCGGGTTTAAATATCAATTGCTAAATATAATACAGAGGCTCTCTGCTTGCTAATTTCTCATAGCGGATTCAATATAGGGTAATGTATTTAATCAGAATTATCTAATGCTAAACCAAAATTAGCATTCGCTGTATTCCAGCCCTTTGCAGCTAAAATCATAATTCATATTTAGGTATATTTCTTTAGGAATAAAACTTATATGCTATGATGAAAAAGCTACTCTTTATCTTCCTGCTCTTAAGTATCTGCAGTATTACTTATGCGCAGGACAAGGAAATAACCGGTAAGGTTGTTTCCAAGAATGACAATTTCCCCATGCCGGGAGTAACCATAGTGGTGGAGGGGACGACTAGGGGCACGCAGACAAACTCAGACGGTAGTTTCAGCTTACAGGCTCCCGAGGGGGCAACGTTGGTTGTTTCCTTTATCGGCTTTGCGACCCAGAAAGTAAAAGTAACAGATCAGCAGGTATACACTATAGCTATTGTAGAGGATACCAAGCAGCTGCAGGAGGTAGTCGTGACTTCCTTCGGTATCGAAAGGGATAAAAAATCGCTGGGCTACGGGGTAAGCGGAGTAAGCTCAGAGGAGATCACCAAGGCTCCGGTGGCAGATGTGACCAACGCGCTTGCCGGTAAAGTGGCCGGTGTGCAGATATCGGGCACCGGGGGTGGCCTTGCCAGTTCCAACATCACGATCCGGGGCTTCTCGAGTATTACAGGGAGCAATCAGCCCCTGTTCGTGATCGACGGGGTGCCGATCGATAACAGCGGTGGCAGCAACGGCGTGAACTCAGGGGTGGCAAACTCTAACAGGGCCTCGGACATCAACCCGGATGACATTGCCAGCATCAGCGTGCTGAAGGGTGCCGCGGCAACAGTGCCGTACGGTTCAAGGGCAGCCTCCGGGGTTATCCTCATCACCACCAAGAAAGGGGAGTTCGGGACAAAGAACCAGGTTAACTTTACTTCAAACTACGGGGTAGGCACCATGAACCGCTTCCCTGAGTTCCAGAACGAATACGCACAGGGCAGCAACGGTAATTACATTAACAACGTGCCAGGTTCCTGGGGGCCACGGATCAATGGCCAGACCGTTACGAACTGGTTCGGGGAGGAGGAAGTGCTGAGGGCCTACCCAAACAATGTGAAGGATATTCTTCAGCACTCCAAGTTCGCCCAGAATACCCTGAGCTTTTCGGGTGCCACCGACAAGTATAACTACAGGATCTCCTACGGCAACACGTACGAAACCGGGCTTGTGCCGAACAACGAGCTGAAAAGAAACTCCTTCAGCGTGAATGCCGGAACCAGCATAACTGATAAGTTGTCAGTCAACACGTCCATCAACTACATAAACAACCGGTCAGAACGAACGCAGGCTGGTAACCAGGGCTCAAACCCGCTCTGGCGAGGCATCTACGCCCCACGGAGCTATGACCTGTCGGGCAAGCCCTACAAAGATGAGCTGGGCAACCAGCTGTGGTTTGCAGGCGAGGATCATCCTTACTGGGCGATTGAGAATGTGCGGTACAGCGACGAAACCAACAGGATGTACGGTAACCTGAACCTGGCGTATGACTTTGCCGAATGGCTGCGTGCAGACCTGCGGATCGGCGGTGACGTGTTTTCCACCAACAGCAAGGGCTTTGACGAAAAAGGCATCAGAAGCAACGGTAACACAAGCTCTGCCGGGGCCGGAGGCGTCAGAGACAGAGAAATCTTCTCCCGTGACATCAACTCCTATTTAACTGTAACAGGAGACAGACGCCTTGGCGAAAACTTCAGGCTTACAGCAACGCTGGGCAATGAGGTGATCTCAAACTATGACAGAGCGCTGCAGGCAACAGGCTTAGGTATAGTGGTGCCAGGCTTTGATAACCTGAAGAACTTTTTGACCTACAACCCATCCGGCAGCATCACCCAGCGCAGGCTGATGGGCTTCTTCGGAGACTTTGTGATTGACTACAAAAGCTACCTAACCCTGAACGTGAAAGGAAGAAATGACTTTTCCTCCACCCTCACCAAAGAAAACAGGTCCATTTTCTACCCTGCGGTAGCGGTCAGCTTTGTGCCTACGGAGGCCTTCCCAAGTCTGGCAGAGGGTGTGTTGTCATCGGCTAAGATCAGGGCCAACGTGGGGGAAGTCGGTAAAGGAGCAGGGGTGTACAACACCACCACGTACTGGGGACAGGCTGATGCAGGGGACGGCTTTGGCTCTACGGCCGTAAACTTCCCTTTCAATGGCCTGGCCGGCTTCACCTATGATAACTCAGCCGGTAAGTATGACCTGAAACCGGAGTTCACACGTGAGATCGAGTTGGGTACAGAGCTGAGTTTCCTGGATGACCGCCTTTATATAGATGCGTCGGTGTACCGAAGAGACACCCGTAACCTGATTTTCGCTGTGCCGGTTCCGGCATCCTCCGGCTTCACCAGCACCATCACGAATGCCGGTAAGCTGTCTACCAAAGGGGTGGAGGTATTGGTATCTGGTAAGCCTATAGCAGGGCCAAACTTCAAGTGGGATGCCACGGTTAATTTTACCAAGTTCAGAACAGTGGTAGAAGAGCTTGCCCCTGGGGTGGAGAGATTGACGATTGGTGGTTTCACCTCGCCGAACACACAGGCTGTGGTAGGGCAGCAGTATGGTCTGATCTACTCCACGGACTACTTACGGGATGAGCAGGGTAGAATGATCATCGGGCAGAACGGTTTGCCGCGCACGGCTCCGGGAGTAACGGCCACGGGTAATCCTAACCCCAAGTTCACCATGGGCTTCTCCAACAACTTCTCTTACAAAGCCTTCAACCTGGCGGTGCTGGTAGACTGGAAGCACAAAGGCGATATTTTGTCCCGAACGGTTGGCGATCTACGGATCCAGGGTGTCTCAGCTGAAACGGCAGAGTACCCACGCTTTAACGAAGACGGCACACCAAACAAGCCGTACCTGTTTGATGGCGTGCTGGAAGACGGCAGCCCAAACAACATCTATGTAACGGCACAGGATTACTGGGGGCTTAGAGGTAAGTATGTGGCCTGGTCGGGTTATGTGCGCGATGCCTCTTTTGTGAAGCTGCGTGAGGCTACTCTCAGCTACAACCTGCCGCAGTCGCTGCTTTCCAAAACTGGCTTCATCAAAGCGTTGCAGTTCTCTGTTTACGGCCGCAACTTGCTTACCTATGCCCCTAACTACCCGGACCTGGACCCGGAGCAGAACCTGCAAGGGGTGAGCAACTCCCGCGGTCTGGAGTTTGGCATACAGCCAATCGCACGAACTGTGGGTGCAAGCCTGCGCGCTACTTTCTAAGTTAAGTACCACTAACAAAACTAGATATGAAAAATACTAAATTCCTATACATCGCTCTATTATCCGTAGGGCTAGCATTCCCGTCCTGCGATTTTTATGATGTGAACGAGGACCCGAACAACATCACAGAGGCCCGCGTGTCAGAGATACTGCCTTCCGCCACCGTGAACATCGGCTACATGGGCGCCAGCGACCTGATGCGTTACAGTAACCTGATCATGCAGCAGTTCTCCGGGCACGGTCCTGTGCTGAACAACACGTTCACAAACTATGAGCGCTACTTTATCACGGATTCAGATGTGAACAACAACTGGAACAACATTTACGCCGATATCCTGGCTGACCTGGAGCAGCTGATCATCGTTTCCACCGAGAACAACAGCCCGCACTATACGGGGGTTGCCAAAATCCTGAAGGCGTATACCTACCAGGTAACCGTAGACGCCTGGGGGGATGTACCCTACTCTGAAGCGACGAAGTTCGGGGAAGTGCTGTACCCTAAGTACGACGATGACGCCACTATTTACCCGAAGCTGATAGAGCTGCTGGATGAGGCGATCGCAGACCTTAACGCACCGTCTTCTGTCTTTGAGCCGAACAGCTTCTCCACCTTTTACCCCAGCTCCAGCTGGGCCGCCTCAAAGGTGAAGTGGGAGAGGCTGGCGAACACCTTAAAGCTCCGGCTGTTTCTCCACTACAGCGAAGTTGACCCCGGGTTCGCTTCTCAGCAGATCACCGCTTTGATCAACAGCGGCGCCGAGTTTATGCAGTCCACGGACGACAACTTTCAGATGATGTTCCTGGATCAGCCGCAAAGACAAAATCCACTTACAAGTATAGAGGGAGGGCAGTTCAGAAACCAGTTCTTCCCAAACCGGTATATTGTTGACCTCATGAACGGGAAGGGAGACCCGAGACGCTCGTCTTACTTTGTGCCTTTCCCCTACAATTCAGACTCCTATAAAGGGTCAACGATACTGGACACGGACCCCTCCACTAAGTACTCGCGGTTGCACAGTTACATCAAAGGCACGCCTTCTGCTGTGAACCCAAGCGGAATAAATGCAGACGGTAGTATAGAGGGGGGAGCCATTACCTACGGTGGCGATGCGCCTTCCAGGCTTCTGCTTTACTCGGAGTATAACTTTATCAGAGCTGAGGCCGCACTGACGCTGGGTGCTCCTGGCGATGCCCAGGCATTTTTTCAGGAAGGTATAAAAGCTTCTATGAAAGATGCCGGCGTACCTGAGGCAGAGGTTGCTGCTTATATCGCTGCACATGGAGCTCTGACAGGTTCTGAGGAGGAAAAGCTGGAGCAGATCATCACGCAGAAGTTTATAGCCAACTTTGGGGTGATGATGGAGCCGTGGACCGACTGGAGAAGAACAGGGTATCCTGCAATTACGCCAATCCCGACGCCGTTGGCCATTTACGATGAGCTTCCAAGGTCGCTGTACTACCCTGTTTCTGAGGTTACCAGCAACCCGAACATAGATCAGAAAGCATCCAAGCTGGAAAGGGTTTTCTGGGATACACGCCAGTAAGCCAGCTCCAGCGTTCCCGGTGGCTTTTTGCGCCGGGAACGCTGTGCTTATGGCTACTTCTGGAGAAACGGATTAGGAAACTTGATCAACTATGTTAGTTTTGTAAGATGTCTGTTTTAAAATATATAGTGAACATGAAGAGATTGTATGTTTTTATCATAGTACTCTGTACGGTTGTGCATTCTGTTTCGGCACAGAAACTTGTGCCCAAAACAGATTCGACTGTTACCACCAAGCATACGGTAACCGTTAAGGGGAAAACCATTCCGTACACGGCCACTGCAGGTACGCAGCCTGTCTGGGACGAGGAGGGTAACCCTGTCGCCGGCTTGTTTTACACCTATTATGAGCGGTCAGACGTGAAGGACAAGTCCTCCAGGCCGCTGATCATTTCCTTCAACGGGGGGCCTGGCTCTGCCTCTGTCTGGATGCACATTGCCTACACGGGCCCCAGGTTGCTCAACATCGACGACGAGGGCTACCCGCTACAGCCGTACGGGATAAAGGAGAACCCGCACTCTATACTTGATGTAGCCGATATCGTGTATGTGAACCCGGTGAATACAGGCCTCTCCAGACCGGTAAGTACCCTGTCGAAGGAAGAGGTGCAAAAGAAGTTCTTTGGCATCAACGCTGACATCAAGTACCTGGCCGGCTGGATCAACACCTTTGTGGGGCGCAAAAATCGCTGGGCTTCCCCTAAGTACCTGATCGGGGAGAGCTATGGAACCACACGTGTGTCCGGCCTTGCCCTGGAGCTGCAGAACGCGCACTGGATGTACCTGAACGGGGTGATCCTTGTTTCTCCTACCGAACTGGGCATCAAGCGCGATGGCCCTGTCGCATCGGCTAACATACTGCCCTACTACGCTGCCACGGCCTGGTACCACAATGCGCTGAGCCCCGACCTGCAGCAGAAGGACTTAACCGATATGCTCCCGGAAGTAGAGGAGTTTACGCTGAACGAGCTGATTCCGGCCATCGCCAAGGGGTGGAGCCTCGGGGATGAAAAGAAAAAGCAGATTGCGGCAAGAATGTCACGCTACTCGGGTATATCAGAAGAGGTAATTCTGCAGCACAACCTGGCCGTGCCTACCTCTTACTTCTGGAAGGAGCTGTTGCGCAAAGAGGGTTACACGGTAGGCAGGCTGGACTCCCGCTACATTGGTATCGATAAGCAGGAGGCAGGCTTACGCCCAGACTATGCCCCTGAGCTTACCTCCTGGCTGCACTCGTTTACGCCGGCTATCAACCTGTACATCAAAGATCACCTAAAGTATAAGACCGATATCAAGTACAACATGTTTGGCCCTGTACGTCCGTGGGACAACAGCGATGATAATACAGGCGATAACCTTAGACAGGCCATGGCACAGAATCCTAACCTGCACCTGATGGTACAGGCCGGTTACTACGACGGTGCCTGCGACTACTTCAATGCCAAGTACAACATGTGGCAAATGGACCCTAGCGGCAAAATGAAAGACCGCATGCGCTTTAGAGGGTACCGCAGCGGCCATATGATGTACCTGCGCAGCGAAGACCTGGCTACTTCTAATGAGGATATCAGGGAGTTTATCCGTGAATCTCTGCCAAAGCCAGGGCAGCCTGCCAAGTATAACAGAGACAAGTCAAAAGAAAGGGTAACGACTCAGCTGGTGAGGTAAGCCCGTTCTATACTCAAGACGCTAAAGTTAATTACTAACAAAGTGGCCGCCCCGGTAAACAGGGCGGCCACTTTGTTTTATGAGGCAAGCTGCTTTACAGCCTGCAGAGCCTTATCCTGCCTGTACCTATACTCTCTGATGTATTCGCTGGGTGATTTGCCTGTGGCCTTTTTAAATACTTTGTTAAAGTTGATCGCACTGTTGAACCCGGTGGCGTAAGCTACCGATGAAATAGAGTCGAAGTCTCCGTGGATGATCTTCTTGCAGGCCTCATTGATCCTGACCTCGTTCAGGAACGACATGTACGTTTTCTGGGTGTGCTTCTTAAAGTACTTGCAAAAGGCGTGTGGGGTCATGTTGGCCTCCGAGGCGATCTTTTCAAGCGTTATGTTCTCGGCGTAGTGCTGTATAGTAAACTGAAAGATGTTGTTCATGCGTACGTCCTCGGGCTCAGCGAACGGTGTGTTAGGAAAACCTGTTGAGAGCGACTTCCAGCCCTGCACATCCCTGGCGAGAACCTGTAGCAGCCTGATACAGCTGAGCAGCCTTTTAAGTCCTGTGTTTCGGTTGATCTTTTTGATGATCCTGGAGACATTGTCAAAATACCTTTCCGGGAGCTGAAGACCATGTTGCGTACTTTCCAGAAAATGCCTGATGGTCTCCATTTCAGGTACGTCAAACAGGTTGTGCAGCTTGCACTCGTAGTCGAAGAAGATATGAATGGCATGTACGCGATCTTGCTGCACCTCCTGATAGTAACTTGCCTCTGACTTGAACAGGTGCGGTTGGTTGGCCCCGATCACATAAATATCCCCCTCACTAAATCGCTGCGTGTAATTCCCCACAATAAGCGTCCCCTCGCCTTTCAGGATCAGGGTGAGCTGGAGCTCTTTGTGGCGGTGCAGGTAATTATAAAAGTATGGCTGAATGTCCTCTTGTACTACAACAGAATCGTTAAGGGTAACAGGTACCGTAAACTGGATGACTTTCATGTGGAGGGAGGCTTGTTTTCAATCTATATATTAAAGGATAATGATGTGAATTGCAAGTGTTTTAGCCTCGAATTGATGCTGTGGTCTTGAATAAGGGGACAGACAACCACGCCACAGGCCGGTTTACTAACTTGGCCGGCTAGAACTGAACAAAGGCAGTGATTCAAAGTATACTCCGGAGTAGAAGCCATACATGTTCAGGTAAAGCCCTTTGCCAAATGAAGCAGCTCTTCAAGCCTATTTCCATTTACCCGCTGGTGTACTTCCGGATACTCTTCGGACTGCTCATGTTCTGCGAGGGGGTGGGGGGCGTGCTGATAGGCTGGGTGCAGGAGCACTACACGGAAACCACTTACAACTTTGGGTACATCGGTCTGGAGTGGATAAAGCCGCTGCCCGGGCAGGGGATGGTGTACCTGTACCTGCTGATGGCCTTGCTTGGCTTTTTGATCATGATAGGGTGGCGCTACAAGGTCAGCTCTTTTCTGTTCTTCCTGGCTTTTGGCTATAGCTTCTTCTCGGAGAAAACGCACTACCTCAACCACCATTACCTTATTTTTCTGGTAAGCGGTTTAATGGTGCTGATGCCGGCGCACCGCAAGCTGTCGTGGGATGTGCGGCGGAAGCCGGAGCTGGAGCAGGACGTGGCCCCGCAGTGGACGCTCTGGCTGTTCCGGCTGCAGATCGTGCTTGTGTACTTCTATGCCGGCATCGCCAAGATCCAGCCCGACTGGCTGGCGGCAAAGTCAGTCAGCATCTGGATGTCGCGCAAAACGCACTTTTACGTCATCGGCCCGTACCTGGACAGCGAGTTCATGATCTGGCTGATCAGTTGGGGCGGCGTGGTATTTGACCTGCTGATAGGGTTTGCCCTGCTCTGGCCCCGCACCCGCATGGTGGCCTTTTGGGTGGCCTTTGGCTTTCACATCTTCAACTCGGCGGTCTTTCATGTAGGGGTGTTCCCTTATTTCATGATCGCGGTGAACGTGCTGTTCTTCCGTCCGGACCAGATCGCCTGGTGGTTTTTCCGAAAGCGGGTGGATCAGGAGGCGATTGCCCGTGCCGATATCAGGATGCCCATGCCGCAGCGGCAGCTGGCGGCCAACTTCTTCTGGATATACCTGACGTTTCAGCTGCTGTTCCCCTTGCGGCACTTCTTTATTCCCGGCGACGTGAACTGGACCGAGGAGGGGCACCGCTTTTCCTGGCGCATGATGCTGCGCACCAAGAGCGGAACCACCAGGTTTTGGGTGGTAGACCCGGAAACAAAGCTGGAGCATTACGTGCACCCAAGGTCATACCTGACCCAGGACCAGATGCGGGAGCTGGCCAAGCACCCGGACATGATCTGGCAGTTTGCGCAGTTTTTGAAGGAGGAGTACCAGAAAAAAGGGATCAGGAATCCGCAGGTATATGTCCGCTCCCGGCTGAGCTTGAACGGCTATCCGGTGCACCCTATCGTAGACCCCGACACGGATCTGGCCTCGGTACCTTATACCTGGGGAGCCAAGCGCTGGGTAACGCCAAGGCCAGAGGCGGACGGGTGGCCCTGGGCCAAACGGGTGGCGGCCGCCGCTACGGAAGCGGAAAAAACGGAGTAGCCTGCCTCACCTTAGCGACACAGGCTATTGGAGGAGCCTAATCCCCCTCATCCAGCGAAAAGATCTCTTCTACAGGTTTACTGAAAACACGGGCAAGCTTTAGGGCCAGCACTGTGGAAGGCACGTACTTGTTGGCTTCCATCGCGTTGATCGTTTGCCGGCTCACCCCGATTCTCTTTGCCAGCTCCTCCTGGGTAAGGTTGTGAACGGCCCGTTCTACTTTCAAACTGTTTTTCATGCGATGGCTCTGGAGGTTTTGTAAAGGATAAAGTTGAAGCGCACCAGGAAGATGAAGAGCAGTGTGAACATGTTCAGCACCATGATCTGGTAAAAGCCAAGCCCGTAGATGAAAAGGATGGAAAACAGCAGAAAGCCGTAGTTGATATAAGTAGCCCAAAGCAGCGACTCCAGCCGGATCTGTGCGATGTACTCATCCTCATGCCTTTCTTTGGAGAAAGCCGCCATCATACCGCCAATCACAAGCAGGGCCCCCACCAGCTCATCAAAGATATCGTTTTGGGTGAGTGTGAACATCTTACGCTGCTCAAAAAAGGCATCTTCAAATACGGCGAACACGGTGGTGTTGAGGCTGAACAGGTTGTAATCGAAGAGGAGGGAGAGCAGGCCTGCGATGGCAGACGGAATGAGCATGATCCACCCGATCATCTTAAACCGGTGCGGAAAAAGAAAGCGATTGTTCATAGTTTTATGTGGTATAGGTTCATGACAAATGTAAAGCATATTTTACATTTGTCAAGTATTCTTTACATGGTGTCATGCATGTTTTACATAAAGCTGCTGTAGTAGCGGGTAAACGATTACCGGAAGCAGGTGAATAGAGGGTAAAAACAAGGAGGGCCACTGCTATAAAATGGCTCAGGCCTCACCGTTTTGTAGAGACGGTGAGGCCTGAGTTGCTTTAGTGCCAGAGGGTTAACTGAGCTGTCGGGTAAACCTTAGAAGGTGCCTCTCAGCGTGAGCACCAGGTTACGCCCCGGTGCGCTGATGCCGGAGGCGAAGACCCTGTAGTACCGGTCTGTGATATTCTCGAGCGCAGCCTGTAGCTGCAGGTTGGGCG